>NZ_POTY01000071.1 GCF_003236315.1 Micromonospora craterilacus | reverse complement strand
CCGGGGGCCGGCGTGGCGGTGCTGAGGCCGGGGGCGGTGAAGCGGCGTTCGGCGTACGCGGCCATGACGGCGGTGGCCACCCGGTCGGCCTGGTCGGCCTGCACCAGGGCCAGTACGCAGCCACCGAAGCCGCCGCCGGTCATCCGGGCGCCGAGCGCACCGGCGGCGAGCGCGGCATCGACGGCGGTGTCCACCTCCGGCACGGTGATGGCGAAGTCGTCGCGCATGGAGGCGTGCGAGGCGGTGAGCAGCGGCCCGATCTGGCCGGCCTGTCCGGCGCGCAGCAGCTCGACGGTGTCCAGCACCCGCTGGTTCTCGGTGACCACGTGCCGCACCCGGCGGCGGATGTCGTCGTCGGGCAGTCGGGCCAGCGCGTCGTCGAGGTCGGCGGCCGGCACGTCGCGCAGCGCGGGTACGCCGAGCAGGGCCGCGGCCTTCTCGCAGGAGGCGCGGCGGGCCGCGTACTCCCCGTCGACGTGCCGGTGCGGGGCGCGGCTGTCGATCACCAGCACGACGAGGCCAGCGGGGTCCAGGTCGAACGGGATGTGCTCGACTCGCTCGGTGCGGCAGTCGAGGAAGAGGGCGTGCCCGGCCCGGCAGCGGATCGCCGCCGACTGGTCCATGATTCCGGTCGGCGCGCCGACGTAGTGGTTCTCGGCGCGCTGGGCCAGCCGGGGCTGGTGCTCGGTGGGCAGGTCCAGCCCGCCGAGGTCGACCAGCGCGGTGAGTACGGCGGCCTCCAGCGCGGCGGAGGAGGACAGCCCGGCGCCGAGCGGCACGTCGGAGGCGATGGCCAGCTGGGCCCCGGGCACCGCGTGGCCCGCCTCGCGCAGCGCCCACACCACCCCGGCCACGTACGCGGCCCAGCCGGTGACCCGGCCGGGGGCGGCCACCTCGTCGGCCCCGAAGGCGACCGTCTCGCCGGTCAGTTCGGACCAGACGGTCCAGCGGTCGCCCGACTGGGGCGCGGCGGCGGCGACGGTGCGCTGCGGCAGCGCGAACGGCAGCACGAACCCGTCGTTGTAGTCGGTGTGCTCGCCGATCAGGTTGACCCGGCCGGGAGCCGCCCAGCGGCCGGCAGGCGGCTCACCGTACACCGTCTGGAAGCCGGCGGCGGCCCGGCCGGCGACTTCGCGGTGCGGGTCGGTCACCGCCGGTCCAGCACGTGCGTGCGGTAGAAGGCCCAGGCGTCGGCGACCATGTCGTGCAGGGTCGGCTTGCGCGGCTCCCAGCCCAGTTCGGCGCGGGCCAGCGCGGAGGAGGCGACCAGTTCGGCAGGATCGCCTTCGCGGCGGGGCGCCACCTCGACCGGCACCGGGTGGCCGGTGACCTCGCGGACCACCTCGACCACCTGCCGGTTGGTGAAGCCGTTGCCGTTGCCGAGGTTGTAGATGCGGTGCTGCCCGGCGGTGGCCGCGTCGAGCGCGAGCAGGTGGGCGCGGGCCAGGTCGGCGACGTGGATGTAGTCGCGGACGCAGGTGCCGTCGGCGGTGGGGTAGTCGTCGCCGAAGAGTTGCAGCTTCTCCCGTCGCTCGGCGGCCACCTCGAGCGCGATCGGGATGAGGTGGGTCTCCGGATCGTGCCGTTCGCCGAGCGCGACGTCGCCGGCGAGGTACGCCCCGGCGACGTTGAAGTAGCGCAGCGAGACGGCGGCCAGACTGTGCCCGATCGCCTCGGAGGTGAGGGCCATGTCGACGGCGAGCTTGGTGGCCCCGTACGTGTTGGTCGGGGCCTTGACGGCGGTCTCCGGGATGGGCAGCTCGGTCGGGTTGCCGTAGACGGCGGCGGTGGAGGAGAAGACCAGGCGCGGTACGCCGGCTGCGCGGACCGCGTCGATCAGCGCCAGCGAGCCGACGGTGTTGTTGTGCCAGTACCGCTCCGGGGCGACCATCGACTCGCCGGCGGCGATCAGCGCGGCGAAGTGCAGCACGCCGTCGAAGCCGGCTTGCGGGGTGAGTACCCGGGCCGCGTCGTGGATGCCGGCCTCGACGTGGGTGGCGTCGGGGGCGAGCGCCTCCCGGTGGCCGGTCCGCAGGTCGTCCAGGACGACCACCTCGTGACCGGCGTCGAGCAGCATCCGGGTCACCACGCTGCCGATGAAGCCGGCGCCGCCGGTGACGAGCAGTTTCACGTCGGTCTCCTCCTGCCTGGCCCGTCAGGTCGTGGCCTCGTGGTGATCACCCTACGGTGGCCGGCTGTGCCTGCGCTTGCCGACGACCCGACCATTCCACCACGAACACTCATTTATGAACAGAGTCGAACACGGGCGGGGCGCGCGCCGCTGACTACCATCACTGTCATGCGGGCAGCGCGGCGGCGCGGACCCAGGCGGCGAGGGGCGCAAGGGCCTCGCCGTCAGCCGGGGCCGGTGTCCCGTGCCGTCGCCCGGGTGGTGGTCCGGGCGGCCGACGGCGCCCTGCGGCTCGTCACCGATCTGCTCGGCGCGGGCCCGGCCGCCGGCCGGGAGCGGATCAGCGAGGCGGAGCTGCGCGACCTGGTCGCCGCGAACACGGTGCTGGACCCCGTCGGCCGCCGCATCATCGACGAGGTGCTGGTGGCCGGGGCCAGCCTGGTCCGCGAGGTGATGATGCCCCGCACCGAGGTGGTCTTCCTCTCCGCCGGGCTGACCATCGCCGAGGCGGAACCACTGGTCCGGGCCGGCACGCACACCCGCTACCCGGTGGTCGACGGCACCCACGACGACGTGGTCGGCGTGGTGCACCTGCGCGACGTGCTGCTGGGCCCGGACCGCGATCCGGACACCACGGTCGGTCAGCTGAGCCGCGAGGTGAAGCGCCTGCCGGCCAGCAAGCGGGTGCTCGCCGCGCTGACCGAGATGCGGCGGGAGGGGCACCACCTGGCGGTGGTGGTCGACGAGTACGGCGGCACCGCCGGGATCGTCACCTGCGAGGACCTGATCGAGGAGCTGGTCGGGGAGATCCACGACGAGTACGCGGACGGACCCGGGCCGGCGCTCGTCGGGCTTCCGTCGGTGGTGGACGGCCGGCTCAACCTCGCCGATTTCGCCGAGCGCACCGGGGTGTCGCTGCCCGGCGGCCCGTACGAGACGGTGGGTGGGTTCGTGATGGCCGCGCTGGGACGGTTGCCCGCGCCGGGCGACGAGGTCCCGGTTCCCGCCGAGCCGTCCGGGGCACCGGGTGCTGGTTGGCTGCTGCGGGTGCTGACCCTGGAGGGGCGGCGGGTGGCCCGGCTCGCGGTCACCGCCGCCCGACTGCCCGACCAGCGGCGTGCCGCCACCGCCGCCGTCGACCCGGCGCGACCTGCCAGCCCGTCATGACGTACGCCGGGTGTTGCTGACAGAATTGCCGGCATGTCCGACGTACCCGCCCGCCCGCGCGTCTTCTCCGGCATCCAGCCGACGGCCGACTCGTTCCACCTCGGCAACTACCTCGGCGCGGTACGGCACTGGGTGGCGTTGCAGCAGTCGCACGACGCCTTCTACTGCGTGGTCGACCTGCACGCCATCACCGCCGGGCACGACCCGAAGGTGCTGCACCAGCGGTCCCGGGTGGCCGCGGCGCAACTGCTCGCGGTCGGGCTGGACCCGGAGCGCTGCACCCTGTTCGTGCAGTCGCAGGTGCCCGAGCACGCTCAGCTGGCCTGGGTGCTGGGCTGCATCACCGGGTTCGGCGAGGCCAGCCGGATGACCCAGTTCAAGGACAAGTCGCAGAAGCAGGGCAACGAGCGCGCCAGCGTGGGGCTGTTCACCTACCCGATCCTGCAGGCCGCCGACATCCTGCTCTACCAGGCCAACGCGGTGCCGGTCGGCGAGGACCAGCGCCAGCACCTGGAACTTTCCCGCGACCTGGCCCAGCGGTTCAACTCGCTGTTCGGGCCGACCTTCACCGTGCCCGCCCCGCACATCGTCAAGGACACCGCGAAGATCACCGACCTGCAGGACCCGACGGCCAAGATGTCCAAGTCGTCCTCGTCGCCGGCCGGCATCGTCGACCTGCTGGAGGATCCGGCGCGTTCGGCCAAGAAGATCCGTTCGGCGGTCACCGACACCGGCCGGGAGATCGTCTTCGACGCGGAGACCAAGCCCGGCATCACCAACCTGCTCACCATCTACTCCGCACTGAGCGGGCGCGGCATCGACGACCTGGTCGCCGCGTACGACGGCAAGGGCTACGGCGACCTGAAGAAGGATCTCGCCGAGGTGGTCCGGGAGTTCGTCGCGCCGATCCAGGAGCGCACCCGCTCGTACCTCGACGACCCGGCTCAGCTGGACAAGCTCCTCGCCGCCGGCGCGGAGAAGGCACGCGCGGTGGCGGCGCCGACGCTGCGCGCCGCGTACGAGCGGGTGGGCTTCTTCCCGCCGGTGCGCGGCGAGTAACCGTCTCGCGAGCGCGGACGGTGGGGCAGGAGTCGGTGGTCGAAGGAGTGGCGCGGAGCGTGGATCACGGGAACGGGGCGCCGGCGACCGGCGACACCGTCCAGATCGGCATCGCGGTGGACATCCCCGAGCCGTGGGGCAGCGCGCTGACCCGACGCCGGCTGGCGGCCGGTGACCCGAACACGGTGCCGGCCCACGTCACCCTGCTCGGGCCGACCGAGATTCCGGTGGCCGCGCTGTCCCTGGTGGAGCGGCACCTCACCCGGGTCGCCGCCGCGCACCTGCCGTTCACCCTGCACCTGCGGGGCACCGGCACGTTCCGGCCGGTGACCCAGGTGGTCTTCGTCGCGGTGGCCGCCGGGATCAGCGAGTGCGAGCTGCTGGCCGCCGCGATCAACGCCGCCCCCCAGCTGCACCGGGAGCTGCGCTTTCCCTACCATCCACACGTGACGGTGGCCCAGGACGTCGCGCCGGAGGCGCTCGACAAGGCGTACGAGGACCTGGCCGACTTCTCCGCGATGTTCGAGGTGGAGAGCTTCACGCTCTTCTCGCACAGCGGGCAGACGCGGTGGCAGCCGCGCCGGGAATTCCGACTGGGCGGCTGACCCGCCCGGCGGCCCGCCCGGTAACGGGCGTGGTGACGAGGGATCGGCGAGGATGACGACGTGAACCTACTGGGTCGGGTCGAGGCGGGCATCGACCGCCGGCTGGGTGCCGCGCGTCGCCGTTCCCCGGCCTTCGGTCACGTGTGGCGGGCCGGGGTGCTCTACTCGGACCGCCAGGGTGGCCGGCTGGCCGCCGCGATCGCCTACTACGGGTTCTTCGCGGTCTTCGCCCTCGCCCTGGTCGCGTACGCGATCTTCGGCGCGATCCTGGAGGACAACGACGAGGTCAGCGCGGCGGCGGCGAACTTCCTCCGGGAGAACCTGCCGTTCCTCGACCCGGCGCAGGTCGCCGAGAGCAGCGGCACGGTCGGGGTGGTCGGCCTGGTCATCCTGGCCCTGACCGGGATCGGCTGGGTGGACGCCATCCGGTCCTCGCAGCGGATGATCCACGGCCTGGACCAGCACCCGGGCAACCTGGTCGTACGCCGGCTGGTCGACCTCGGTGTGCTGCTCGTGGTCTTCGTGCTGCTCGGCATCTCGGTGGCGGCGGTGGACACCCTGGAGTCGCTGCTGCGCTTCCTGCTGCGCAGCACCGGCTCGGTCACCCTGACCACGGTCAGCGCCGTGCTCAGCGTGCTGGTCAACGCGGTGCTCGCCACGCTGTTGCTGGTCGCGGTGCCCCGGCTGCGGATGAGTCGGGCCCGGCTGCGGCCGGTGGTGCTGCTCGTCGCGATCGGCATCACCCTGCTCAACACCGTCGGCCGGTTCTGGGTGGTGCGGGTCGAGCACAATCCGGCGTACACGGTGGTGGCGACCGCTGTCGGCCTGCTGGTCTATCTCTACCTGCTCAACCAGTTGCTGCTCTTCGGCGCGGCGCTGGCCGCGACCAGCCGGCGGGGGCGGGTGGTGGACCTGGCGGGCCGGCGCCAGTCCGCCGACGTGAACGTGGACGTGGACACCGGTCCGGGCACCCCCGGCGGGGCCGGTTGAGCGACTGTCGGAACGGAGGGACGGGATGTTGATCTCGGTCGACCCGGATTCGCCGGTGCCGCCGTACGAGCAGGTGCGTGGGCAACTCGCCGAGCAGGTGGGTGACGGCCGGCTGCCGGTCGGCACCCGGCTGCCCACCGTCCGGCGGCTCGCCGCCGAGCTGGACCTGGCCGTGAACACGGTGGCCCGGGCGTACCGGGAGTTGGAGGCGGCCGGGCTGCTGGAGACCCGGGGACGGCACGGCACGTTCGTGGCACCCGGGCGGGACGACGCGGTGGACCGGTTGCAGCGGTTGGCCGCCGGGTACGCCGAACGCGCGGCCCAGCTCGGCGTGCCGCCGGCGGCGGCACTGGACCTGGTCCGGGCCGCCCTCGACGCCGCCCGCCACGGCTGACCCGAGCATCGGCCCCGTTCCGCCGAACCCGCCCCGGCCTCGCCGGGCACCGACGATGATGGGCGCGTGGGGGCACTCGTGACGTTGGACCTGCCGAGCGACTCGCCGATGCTCGACCTGCCGTGGATCATCACCTTCGGTCCGCTCGGCGACGCCGACGAGTGGGAGCCGGTGGTCTGCGGCCCGTACGAGCGCCCGCACGCGTTGGCGCTGGCCGAGGCGCTGGTCGCCGACGAGCAGCTGATGGCGGTGGTGGAGCCGCTGGTGCCGGCGGTCTCGGTGGAGCAGATCCGCGGTGAGATCGCCGCCGCACAGCTCGCCGCCGAGGACGAGGCGGTCCGGGTGGACCAGGCCGACCTGTACGGCGATTTCGAGGACACCATCGACGAGGAGGAGTTGGAGGCGGCCGAACGGGAGCGCCGGACCGGCCCGCTGCCGGCGCCGGACGAGGCCGAACTGCGCGCCGGGTTCGCCCGGATCGCGACCCAGCTCACCGCCGACTGACGCCCCGACGGCCACCGGTGCCCGGGGGGATCACCCCGGGCACCGGCACCATCGCACCCCCCACCACAAGGGGTCGTCTGCCCCAGCCGCCCGGCGGCGCGCAGCACGCCGGACGACCAGGTCGGTGACGGTTTACCCGTTCAGCGCCGTTCGAACCAGACAGCCGCGTCGACCGGGAGCAGGTGGCCACCGTCCCGCTCGGTGAGCGCCTCGCTGGCGACGAGCGGCTGACCGTACCCGTCGATCAGGACCGGCGCGTCGCCGGTGTTCACCACGCAGGTCAGCACGGCGCCGCCGGTGTCGCGGCGGAAGGCGAGCAGCCCGGGGTCGGACTCCAGCCAGGTGATGCCGTCGGTGCCGGCCAGCGCGGGGTGGGTGTGCCGGATCCGCAGCGCCGCGCGGTAGAGCTCCAGGGTGGAGCCGGGTACGCCGGCCTGGGCGGCCACCGAGAGGGCACGCCAGGTGGCCGGGGCCGGCAGCCAGCTCAGTTCGCTGCCGGCCGGTCCGAAGCCGTACGGGGCGAGGTCGCCGCTCCACGGGATGGGCACCCGGCAGCCGTCCCGGCTTTCACCGGTACGCAGGAAGGCCGGGTCCTGGCGCAGCTCGTCGGGCAGGTCGAGCACCTCGGGCAGACCCAGTTCCTCACCCTGGTAGAGGTAGGCGCAGCCGGGCAGGGCGAGCATCAGCAGCGCGGCGGCGCGGGCCCGGCGCAGCCCGACCTCGCCGTCGCCGTAGCGGGTGACGTGCCGCTGCCGGTCGTGGTTGGAGAGCACCCAGGTGGTCGGGGCGCCGACGATGGTCGACTCGGCCAGCGCGGTGTCGATCACCTTGCGGAACGAGTCGGCCGACCAGGTGGCGTCGAGGAAGTCGAAGCTGAACGCCTGGTGCAGCTCGTCCGGGCCGATGTAGCGGGCCAGCCGCTGCGGCGTCTCGGCCCACGCCTCGGCCACCGCCATCCGGCCGCCCGGGTAGCTGTCCAGGATGGGCCGCCAGGCACGGTAGATGTCGTGCACCTCGTCCTGGTCGAAGTACGGCAGCCGGCCCTTGCCGAGCAGTTCGGACTGGCGCCGGCCGGTGGTCATCGAGTTGAAGCCGACGTCGGGCAGCCCCTCGGCCTTGATCATGCCGTGGGCCACGTCGATGCGGAACCCGTCGACGCCGCGGTCCAGCCAGAAGCGCAGCACGTCCTCGAACTCGGCGCGCACCTCGGGGTGGCGCCAGTTCAGGTCGGGCTGGGCCGGGTCGAACAGGTGCAGGTACCACTGGCCGTCGGGTACCCGGGTCCAGGCCGGACCGCCGAAGATGCTCTCCCAGTCGTTCGGGGGCTGCTCGCCGTGCTCGCCGTTGCCCTCGGCGAAGAGGTAGCGCGCCCGCTCGGGTGAGCCGGGGGCGGCGGCCAGCGCGGCCTGGAACCAGGGGTGCCGGCTGGAGGTGTGGTTCGGCACGATGTCCACGATGATCCGTACGCCGAGCGCGTGGGCGTCGGTGATCATCGCCTCGAAGTCGCCGAGGGTGCCGAACATCGGGTCGACGTCCCGGTAGTCGGCGACGTCGTAGCCGCCGTCGACCATCGGGGAGGTGTAGAAGGGCGTCAGCCAGAGCGCGTCCACGCCGAGGTCACGCAGGTAGGGCAGGCGTTCGCGGATGCCCTGCAGGTCACCGATGCCGTCGCCGTTGGAGTCGGCGAAACTGCGGACGTAGACCTGGTAGACGACGGCGGATCGCCACCAGTCGGCGTCGGAGGTCAGCGGCGAGGGAGTGCTGACGGTCATCGGGTCTACCCCGTTCTGTGGCGCGGGACGGCGGCACCCGGCGTCGGCGACGGTGGGAACGCGCGGGTGTCTGAGAAGAATGCCGTGCCAGCGCTGCAAGAGTCAAGCAATCCTTGCGCAAGAAGGGCTGGCGGCTGTTCCGCCGGTGGCCGGCGTCAAGCCGGGACGGGGAGCGCCGGCGGCGCCGGTCGCCGTCCCTTCGAATCGCCCTGGGCTGGCGTGCCGTCCTGCCGCGCCACTGCGGTCGAGCCGCGGACCACCAGCTCGGGCCGGAAGAGGTACTCGGAGTGCGGGGCGCCGTGCCCGTTGATCTCGTCGACCAGGGCCCGGACCGCGGCCACCGCCATCGCGGTCACCGGCTGACGCATGGTGGTCAGCGGTGGGTCGGTGAAGGCCATCAGCGGGGAGTCGTCGTAGCCGACCACCGAGAGATCCGCCGGCACGGACAGGCCGCGCTGACGGGCTGCCCGGATCGCGCCGAGCGCCATCAGGTCGGAGCCGCAGACGATGCCGGTGGCGCCGCGCTCGATCAGCCGCCCGGCCGCCGCCTCGCCGCCCTCCACCCCGAACAGGGAGAGTTCGGTCAGCTCCGCCAACTCGTCGTCGCCCACCTCGGCCAGCCGCCGCATCGCCGTCTTGTATCCGCTGACCTTGCGCTGCACCGGCACGAACCGGTCCGGGCCGGTGATCAGGCCGATCCGCCGGTGCCCGAGGGCGACCAGGTGGGCCACGGCCAGCTCGGCCGCCTCCCGGTCGTCGCACGAGACGAACGGGGCCGGGATGCCCGGCGCGTACCCGTTGATCATGACGATGGGCAGCGGCCGGGCGATCAGCGTCCGGTACCGGTCGTGGTCGGCGGCGGTGTCGGCGTGCAGTCCGGAGACGAAGACGATGCCGGAGACCTGCCGGTCGAGCAGCATCTCGACGTACTCGTCCTCGCGTACGCCGCCGGGGGTCTGGGTGCACAGCACCGGGGTGAACCCGGTGGGGGCCAGGGCCGACTCGATGATCTGGGCGAAGGCGGGGAAGATCGGGTTGTCCAGCTCCGGCACCACCAGACCGACCAGCCCGGCGCTGCGCTTGCGGAGTCGAGCGGGGCGCTCGTAGCCGAGCACGTCGAGGGCGGTCAGGACGGCCTGCCGGGTCTCGGGTGCCACGCCGGGGCGGTCGTTGAGCACCCGCGACACCGTGGCCTCGCTGACGTCGGCCTGCTGAGCGATGTCGGAGAGGCGAGCGCGCATGGCGGCACTGTAGCTCACCGACAAGTTCTTGCGCAGTAGCCAGCAAGAACTTGCAGAATCGAGCATCGGGAGTCGGGAGCGTACTCGCATGGCTTGCCCCTGCTGGTCTCCACGCGGACGGTGGGTGTCTGTCCGGCCGCCGGAGAGTGATGCCTATCGAGCCGTTGATCCCGTCATTCGCGGACGAAGTGCCTGGATGGCGGTAGGTGTCGGCCGCTGAAGTTGCGGATGGGGCACGGTTGTTGCAGTGATGTTCGCAAGGGGTTTCGAGCTACGAAAGTTCTTGCTACTGTCCCGCCGACACCCGGCAGGCAATCTAGGAGCGAACATGCGCCGCACAGCCAGGGGGATCGCCGTACTCGCCTCCGCCACCCTCGCCCTCTCCGTCGCCGCGTGCGGCGGCGAGGACAAGGCGGCCGAGGAGCAGCCCAAGGCCGACCCCGCCTCCCTCACCGCCGAACTGACCTGGTGGGACACCTCGGACCCGCAGAACGAGGGCCCGGCCTTCCAGGAGCTGATCGCCAAGTTCAACCAGACCTACCCGAACGTGAAGATCAACTATCAGTCGGTCCCGTTCGGTGAGGCGCAGAACAAGTTTAAGACCGCCGCGCAGGCCAAGACCGGAGCGCCGGACATCCTGCGGGCCGAGGTGGCCTGGGTGCCCGAGTTCGCCTCGCTGGGCTACCTCTACGCGCTGGACGGCTCCGAGCTGCTGAGCGACGAGTCCGACTTCCTGGAGACCCCGCTCGCCTCCAACAAGTACGACGGCAAGACCTACGGCGTCCCGCAGGTCACCGACAGCCTGGCGCTGATGTACAACAAGGAGCTGCTGACCAAGGCCGGCGTGAGCGCGCCGCCGAAGACCTGGGCCGAGCTGAAGACCGTGTCGCAGGCCGTCAAGGAGAAGACCGGTGCCGAGGGCGTGTACCTCAACCCGGCCGGCTACTTCCTGCTGCCCTTCATGTACGGCGAGGGTGGCGACCTGGTCGACACCGGGGCCAAGAAGATCGTCATCAACTCGGAGCAGAACGCGGCCGGCCTCAAGGTCGCCAAGGACCTGATCGACAGCGGTGCGGCTGCCAAGCCGTCCGCCAACGACTCCTACGGCACCATGATGACCCTCTTCAAGGAGAAGAAGGTCGCCATGATCATCAACGGCCCGTGGGAGGTCAACAACGTCAAGTCGGCGCCGACCTTCGGTGGCCTGGAGAACCTGGGCATCGCCCCGGTGCCGGCCGGCTCGGCCCGGGCCGGTGGCCCGGTCGGCGGCCACAACTACACGATCTGGT
This sequence comes from Micromonospora craterilacus, assembly GCF_003236315.1. GTDB lineage: Bacteria > Actinomycetota > Actinomycetes > Mycobacteriales > Micromonosporaceae > Micromonospora > Micromonospora craterilacus. The sequence continues at coordinate 17,117 of NZ_POTY01000071.1, read as the reverse complement.
CCGGCATGCCGCAGGAGAAGGTCGACGCCGCCGTCGCGTTCGTCAAGTACATGAGCTCCGCCGAGTCGCAGGCCTTCCTCTCCGAGAAGCTCGGCCTGCTGCCGACCCGCAAGTCCGCCTACCAGCTCGACCCGGTCAAGAACAACGCCGTCGTCGCCGCGTTCCAGGCGGTGAACGAGGCCGCCGTGGGTCGGCCGTGGATCCCCGAGGCCGGTCAGTTCTTCGGCCCGCTCGACCAGATGGCCACCGAGGTCCTGATCCAGAACAAGGACCCGAAGGCCGCGCTGGACACCGTCGCCAGGAAGTACAAGGCCGAGGTCGTGCCCGGCTACGGGCTCTGACCCGACCGTCGGCGCCGGCCCCGGCCGGTGACCTTTCGGCACCCCGCAGGGTCGCGTGACCGCCACGGTCGCGCGGCCCTGCCGGGCCTCCCCTCTGGAGCGCAGCTGATGACCACCGTGACAGCCGATCCGGCGCCGCCGTCGACGCCGCCCGGCCGATCCGCTCGTCCGTCCCGGCTGCGCCGCAGCTGGGAGAAGCACTGGTACGCCTGGGCGATGGTGCTGCCCGTCGTCATCGTCCTGGCAGTTCTGATCTTCTACCCGTTGTTCCGCGGGATCTGGCTCTCCTTCACCAATCTCAACGAGGCCAACCAGGTCGCCGAGATCTGCACCAAGTCGATCACCGGCAGCGAGGTCTGCAAGGAGAACCCCAACAAGTGGGAGTTCGTCGGCCTCGACAACTACCTGCGGGTGCTCACCGGTGAGGTCGGCGAGTTCTGGCAGTGGACCGGCGTCACACTGATCTGGACGTTCGTCTGCGTGGCCTGCCACTTCGGCCTCGGCCTCGGCCTGGCCACCATGCTCAACCGGCCGATGCGGCTCCGGGGGCTGTACCGGGTGCTGCTCGTGCTGCCCTGGGCGGTGCCGGCGTTCGTCAGCGCGTTCGCCTGGAAGTTCATCTTCAACGAGCGCTTCGGACTGGCCAACGCGGTGCTCTCCGCCGTCGGCATCGACCCGGTCTCCTGGTTCGCCGACCGGTGGACCTCGTTGTTCACCGCCATCGTCACCAACGTCTGGCTCGGCGTGCCATTCATGATGGTGGCGCTGCTCGGCGGCATGCAGACCATCCCGTCCGAGCTGTACGAGGCGGCCGAGATCGACGGGGCCTCGGCGTGGCAGCGGTTCCGCAACATCACCCTGCCCGGCCTGCGCCCGGTGAGCATGACGGTGATCCTGCTCGGCACCATCTGGACCTTCAACATGTTCCCGATCATTTTCCTGGTGACCGAGGGACAGCCGGCGGGCCAGAGCGAGATCCTGGTGACCGGTGCCTTCCGGGCGGCCTTCGAGGGCATCCGTAACTACTCGCTGGCCTCCACCTACGGCGTACTGATCCTGTCGATCCTGCTGGTGTTCTCGGTGTTCTACCGGCGGGCCCTGCGCAAGCAAGGCGAGGTGTGGTGATGAGTCGGGTGAAGCGGCCTGGCCGCAGCCGGCGCAGCCCGGTCATGTCCTTCCTACTGCACGGCACGCTGATCCTGGCCTCGCTGATCGCGATCGGGCCGATCGCCTGGGTCCTGCTCTCGTCGCTGAAGCCCGGCTACGCGATCCAGAGCAGCGAGCTGACCCTGTTCCGGGACACCACCCTGGCGAACTACAGCTACGTGCTGACCGGGACGAACTTCCCGAGGTGGTTCCTCAACTCGGTGATCGTCGCCGCGTTCACCATGGCCATCGGCATCTTCTTCTCGGCCACCACCGGCTACGCGGTGTCCCGGTTCAACTTCCCGGGCCGGCGGCCGTTGATGATGGTCTTCCTGGTCACCCAGATGTTCCCGGTGGCCATCCTGATCGTGCCGATCTACACGATCATGGCCCGGCTGGGGCTGATCAACACGATGCCCGCGCTGATCATCGCGTACCTGACCATCGCGGTGCCGTTCTGCGCCTGGATGTTGAAGGGCTACTTCGACTCCATCCCGACCTCGCTGGACGAGGCGGCGGCGTTGGACGGGTGCGGGCCGTTCGCCACCTTCTGGAAGGTGGTGCTGCCGCTGGCCAAGCCGGCCGTGGCGGTCACCGCCTTCTACACCTTCCTCACCGCCTGGGGTGAGGTGGCGTACGCGTCGGCCTTCATCCAGACCGACAACAGGTTCACCCTGGCCTACGGGCTCCAGCAGTTCGTGCCGCAGTTCAACCCGCAGTGGGAGTACCTGACGGCCGCCGCCGTCCTGGTCACCCTCCCGGCCGGCCTGGTCTTCTTCTTCGCCCAGAAGCACCTGGTCTCCGGCCTGACCGCCGGGGGCACCAAGGGCTGACCCCGACCGCCACTACTACAAACCGTCGTTGATAGGGCAGGATGGGTCGGGTGGAAGCACTTCGACTCATCCTCCTCTACGCCCACCTGATCGGGTTCGCGCTGCTGCTCGGTGGCGCGATCGCCCAATACCTCACCGGCAAGATCCGGATCAACCCCGCGATGCTCTGGGGCTCGGTGATCCAACTGGTGACCGGCATCGGACTGAGCGCGCCGCTGCGCGACGGCGCCGAGCCGGCACCGGCGAAGCTTGTTACGAAGCTCGTCCTCGCCCTGCTCATCTTCGTCATGGTCTTCTTCTCCCGGAAGCGGGCCGAGGTGAACCGGGGGCACTTCCTCGCGATCGTGGGATTGACCCTGCTCAACGCGGCTGTGGCGGTCTTCTGGCGGTGACCGCCGGACCGGCCGTCCGGGCTCGGGAAACGGACTTTCCCGACACTCGTCCGCCCACCTGCCAACACCGTGAGTGATCTGCCCCACCCGAGCATTACGTAGGGGTAACAGGCCTCCAACAGTCCTGCACGATTGTCGTTCGGCAGGTGGGCGCGGGCGTACGCTCTGCGTCCGTAACGTGGGACGCCGGCGGCAAGGCGCAGGCCGGTTCAAGGGCTGCCACCGCGACCTACGCGGTGTGCAATGGGAAGGGAGACGTCTTGCGCTCGGTGCGTGGGATGCGTATCGCCTCGGTCGTCGTGGCGGGTGGGCTCGTACTGAGCGCCGCCGCGTGTGGCGAGGCCCCGGAGAGCAACAACGCCGGCTCGGGCGGCGAGAAGTACACCGCTTGCATGGTGACCGACGTCGGCGGCATCGACGACAAGTCGTTCAACACCTCGGCCTGGAAGGGCCTGCAGGACGCCAAGGCCGAGAACAGCAACATCGACATCAAGTACGTCGCGTCCAAGGCCGAGGCGGACTACGAGCCGAACCTCACCCAGTACGTCAACCAGGACTGCAACTTCATCCTGGCCGTCGGCGGTCTGATGGGTGACGCCACCAAGAAGATCGCCGAGGCGAACCCGGACCAGCAGTTCGGCATCGTCGACGCCAAGCCGGGCGTGGCCAACGTCTACCCGATGCAGTTCGACACCGCCCAGGCCGGTTTCCTGGCCGGCTACGTCGCCGCGGGCATGACCCAGAGCGGCAAGGTGGGCACCTACGGCGGTATGAAGATCCCGCCGGTGACCATCTTCATGGACGGCTTCGTCGACGGCGTCGCGCAGTACAACCAGGCCAAGGGCAAGACCGTCCAGGTCCTCGGTTGGAACAAGGCGACCCAGAACGGCTCCTTCACCAACGACTTCGTCAAGCAGGACGAGGGCAAGAAGGTCAGCGACGCGCTGGTCGCCCAGGGCGCGGACATCGTGATGCCGGTCGCCGGTGGCGCCGGCCTCGGCACCACCGGTGCGGCCCAGGCCTCCGGGGGCAAGTACAACACCATCTGGGTGGACGTCGACGGCTGCGAGAGCACCCCGAACTGCCCGGCGATCATCACCACCGTGGTGAAGAACATCCCGGGTGCGGTCAAGGAGGCCGTCCTCAAGGCCGCCGGTGGCGACAAGCTCGCGGCCGACCCGGGCTTCGTCGGCACCCTGGCCAACGACGGTGTCTCGATCGCCCCGTACCACGACTTCGACAGCAAGGTTCCGGCCGAGCTGAAGGCCGAGGTCGACAAGCTCAAGGCGGACATCGCCGCGGGCACCATCAAGGTTGAGTCGGCGGCCCAGCCGAAGTGACCCTTCGCCGGTCACCCCCGGTGAGACGATCACCAGGGGCGGCCGGCGAACCATGCCACACCATGATCCGGCCGCTCTGGCGCGGGGGAGACCCGCTGCGCCGGAGCGGCCGATCCGCGCCACCGGTCCGGCCGACGCCGCGATCCACCCCCGGCAGCTACGCTGCACCATCGCTTCGCACTCCAGGAGGTTGCGCTGAGACTCGAACTGCGCGGCATCACCAAGCGGTTCGGTGATCTGGTCGCCAACGACCACATCGACCTGACGGTGGAGCCTGGAGAGATTCATGCCCTGCTCGGCGAGAACGGCGCGGGCAAGTCGACCCTGATGAACGTGCTGTACGGGCTCTACCAGCCCGACGAGGGCGAGATCCTGGTCGACGGGAAGCCGCTGAAGCTGCGCGGCCCGTCCGACGCGATCGCGGCCGGCATCGGCATGGTGCACCAGCACTTCATGCTCGTCCCGGTCTTCACCGTCACCGAGAACATCATGCTCGGCGCCGAGCAGGTCCGGGGCGGCATCGCCGGATTCCTGGACCGGCGCCGGGCCCGGCGCGAGGTCGCCGAGGTGTCCGAGCGGTACAACCTGCGGGTCGACCCGGACGCGGTGATCGAGGACCTGCCGGTCGGCATCCAGCAGCGGGTCGAGATCGTCAAGGCGCTCACCCGCGACGTGGACCTGCTCATCCTGGACGAGCCCACGGCGGTGCTCACCCCGCAGGAGACCGAGGAACTGCTCACCGTGATGCGGTCGCTCAAGGCCGCCGGCAAGTCGATCGTCTTCATCACCCACAAGCTCGGCGAGGTCAAGGCGATCGCCGACCGGATCACCGTGATCCGGCGCGGCAAGACCGTGGGTACCGCGTCGCCGGAGGCCAGCCGCGACGAACTGGCCGCGCTGATGGTCGGCCGTACCGTCCGGCTCACCGTGGAGAAGGCCCCGGCCACCCCGGGCGAGCCGGTCCTCGACGTCGCCGGCCTGGTCGTCGACGACGACCGCCAGGTGCGCGCGGTGGACGGCGTCGACCTGACCGTACGCGCGGGCGAGGTGCTCGGCATCGCGGGCGTGCAGGGCAACGGTCAGACCGAGCTGATCGAGGCGATCATGGGACTGCGTCCGACGCTCGCCGGCACGGTCACCCTCGACGGCCAGCGGGTGGACGGCTGGTCGACCAAGAAGGTGCTCCGGGCGGGCGTCGGCTACGTGCCGGAGGACCGCAGCGTCGACGGCGTGGTCAAGGAGTTCAGCGTCGCGGAGAACCTGGTGCTGGACATCTACGACCAGCCGCCGTTCGGCCGCGGCCTGTCGCTGAAGCCGGACGCGATCGCCAAGTCGGCGCAGGAGCGGATCGAGCAGTTCGACGTACGCACCTCGTCGGCGCAGGCGCCGGTCGGCACCCTCTCCGGCGGCAACCAGCAGAAGGTGATCGTGGCCCGGGAGCTGTCCCGGCCGCTGAAGCTGTTCATCGCCGCCCAGCCCACCCGGGGCGTGGACGTCGGCTCGATCGAGTTCATCCACAGCCGGGTCATCCGCGAGCGCGACATCGGCACCGCGGTGCTGGTGGTCTCCAGCGAACTCGACGAGGTGATCGGGCTGGCCGACCGGATCGCGGTGATGTACCGCGGGCGGATCATCGGTGTCGTCGGCCCGGACACCCCGCGCGAGGAGATCGGCCTGTTGATGGCCGGCATCACGCCGGACGCGACGGCCGGTAACTCGGCCGAGGGCGGGGACGCGGCGACCACCGACCGGGACGCGGCGGCTACCGCCGACGCCGACGCCGTGTCCGGCGGCGGCACCGCGGCGACCACCGACCGCGACGCCCCGGCCACCACCGACGGCGTGGCGCCGGCCCCCGAGGGTCCAGGTAGCGAGGACAAGGAAGCATGACCAACCCGAATCCCCAGCCGGGCTCCCCGGACAAGGAGCCGGCGAGCGAGGAGCAGGCCGCCCAGAACGCGCTCGGCAACACCGAGCGCGCGGAGGCGGCCACCACGCCCACCGCCCCACAGGAGCGCCCCACCCTGGGGCGGCTCTTCCTGGAGAACCTGTGGGCCGCCAACACGTTCACGGTGACCCTGCTGTCGCTGGTGCTGGCGATGGTGGTCGGTGCCATCCTGATGATCATTTCCGACCCGGACGTGTTGGCCACCTACGCCTACTTCACCGCCCGTCCGGCGGACGCGATCAACGCCAGCTGGACGCTGGTCAGCGAGGCGTACGCGAACCTGTTCAAGGGCGCCGTCTTCGACCCGGCCGCGGCGAATTTCAACACCGCGCTGAGCCCGATCTCGGAGACGCTCACCTACACCGCGCCGCTGGTCTTCACCGGCCTGTCGGTGGCGCTGGCCTTCCGCGGCGGCCTGTTCAACATCGGTGCCCAGGGCCAGGCCACCATGGGCGTCGTCCTGGCCGCGCTCGCCGGTTTCCTGCTGCCGCTGCCGCCCGGGCTGCACCTGCTGGTCGCGGTGCTGGCCGGCGCGGTCGGCGGGGCCATCTGGGGCTTCATCCCGGGCGTCCTCAAGGCGCGTACCGGCGCGCATGAGGTGATCAACACGATCATGCTCAACTACATCGCGGTCTACTTCCTGACCTGGCTGATCGTTCAGAACGGGGTGCAGGACCCGAACCGCACCGACGCGATCAGCCGGCCGGTGGACGCCTCCGCGCAGCTGCCCCGCCTGTTCGGCGACAACCTGCGGGCGCACGGCGGCATCCTGCTGGCCGTGCTGGCCACCTGGGCGGTCGCCTGGCTGCTCAACCGCTCCACGCTCGGCTTCGAGCTGCGCGCGGTGGGCGCCAACCCGGACGCCGCCCGGACCGCGGGCATCAGCGTCACCCGGACGTACGTCCTGATCATGGTCTTCGCCGGCGTGCTGGCCGGGCTCGGCGGTTCGCAGATGGTGCTGGGCACCACCGCCGCCGCACTGACCCCGCTGGTGGTCGCCCAGATCGGCTTCGACGGCATCCTGGTCGCCCTGCTCGGTCGGGTGAAACCGTGGGGCGTGGCGCTGGCCGCGCTGCTGTTCGGCGCGTTGCAGGCCGGTGGCAACCGGATGCAGTCGTACTCGGGGATCTCGCTGGAGCTGGTCACCGTGCTCCAGGCGCTGATCGTCATCTTCATCGCCGCGCCGGCCCTGGTTAAGGCGATCTTCCAGCTCCGGGCCGCGCGGGCCGCTCGGCTGCAGACGAGCCTCGCGAAGGGCTGGTGAGGCATGTCCACCATGGCTGTTCCCGACATCGAGGTCGCGCCGGTCGACGAGGGCTTCTGGACCCGGACCCGCAAGGTGGGGCTGGTGCTGCTGGCGCTCGGCCTGCTGGCCACGGTGTTGTTCGGCGCGCTCGCCACCGGCGAGCAGGCCCGCTTCACGCTCAGCGAGGACGCCGCCGGGGCCGCGCTGGAGATCAACGGTACGGTCGGGGCGATCCTCTTCGGCCTGATCACCCTCGCCGCCGGTGCCGCGATGCTGGCCGGTCTGCCGAAGCGCTGGTTCATCCCGGTGCTCGCCGCCGGTCTGGTCGCCTTCGTGCTGTCGTTCCTGTGCTGGCAGGTCTCCGCCGCCCCGACCGGGCAGAACTTCATGCCGCTGGTCAACATCGTGCGGGGCACCTTCCTGCTCGCCCTGCCGCTGATCTTCGGCTCGCTGGCCGGCGTGCTCTGTGAACGCTCCGGCGTGGTCAACGTGGCCATCGAGGGCCAGCTGCTGATGGGCGCGTTCAGTGGCGCGCTGTTCGGCAGCATCTCCGGCAGCGTCTGGGTGGGTCTGGTCGCCGCGGCGATCGGCGGGTCGTTCATCTCCCTGCTGCTGGCCGTGTTCTCCATCCGCTACCTGGTCGACCAGGTGGTCATGGGCATCGTGCTCAACCTGCTGGCGGTCGGCATCACCGGCTTCCTCTACGAGCGACTGATGCAGACCGACGCCGCGCGCTACAACAGCGCCCCGCGCTTCAGCAACTGGGAGATCCCGCTGCTGTCGGACATCCCGGTGCTGGGCCCGGCGCTGTTCCGGGGCAACATCTTCCTCTACCTCGCCCTGCTGCTGGTGCTCGTGATCCACATCGCGCTGTTCCGTACCCGGTGGGGTCTGCGGACCCGCTCGGTCGGCGAGCACCCGACCGCGGCGGACACCCTGGGCGTGAAGGTGCTCGGGCTGCGCTACCGCAACGTGCTGCTGGCCGGCGCGGTCGCCGGCATCGGCGGTGCGTCGTACACGCTGGCGCTCTTCTCGTTCACCAAGAACATGATCGGTGGTAAGGGCTTCATCGCCCTGGCCGCGCTGATCTTCGGCCGGTGGAGCCCGACCGGGGCACTGCTCGCCGCGCTCTTCTTCGGCTTCGCCGACCAGCTGGCCACCTACCTGGGCGCGATCAACAGCATCATCCCCGGCCAGTTCCTGGCCATGCTGCCGTACCTGGCGACGATCCTGGCCGTGGCCGGGCTGGTCGGCCGGGTGCGGGCGCCGGCCGCCGACGGCAAGCCGTACATCAAGGGCTGATCCAGGGAGCGGACGATGGAGATCGACTGGGAGCGGCTGCGGGCTGCGGCCACCGAGGTGATGCGGCACGCCTACGTGCCTTACTCGAAGTTCCCGGTGGGGGCGGCGGCGCTGGTCGACGACGGCCGGGTGGTGGTCGGCTGCAACGTCGAGAACGCCGCGTACGGCGTGGTGCTCTGCGCCGAGTGCGGGGTGGTTTCCTCCCTGCACGCCACCGGCGGCGGCCGGATCGTCGCGCTGTCCTGCGTCGATGCCACCGGTGAGCCGCTGATGCCGTGTGGGCGCTGTCGGCAGTTGCTCTGGGAGCAGGGCGGGCCGGAGTGCCTGATCGAGGCCGTGGGCGGTCCGCTGCGAATGGCCGAGCTGCTGCCGCACGCGTTCGACGTGGCCGACCTGGAGGCGGTCACCGGCGAGCGGCCGGTGCCGGTGGTGCCCGACCGGCTGGCCGCCTGGCGCGGGCGGGGCACCGTCTTCGTGCACCCCGACCTGTCGGCCGGACAGCAGGTCTGGACGGCCTACTGGGAGCGCTCGGCGGGGGACGACGCGGGCGCCGAGACCGGGGTGCTGGAGGAGGGGCCGAGCTGGGACGACCCGGCCGCGGCGATCACCTGGGGGTTGGCGCGTACGCCCCGGGTCGTGGTGGTGGACGCGTCCGGCACCATCTTCTGGGCTGGTGAGGGTGAGCCGCCGTTGGAGATCCCGGTTCGCTGGGGTGGTTGAGCTTTGGGGATGGGCCGACCGGGCCCGGCTCCGGGCGGTCAGGCGTGATCCCTCCGCCGGGCACGGCCGGCCCATCCCCGGTGGTCACGGTGGGCGAACCGGTATCGCGAACGACGAGGAAAGATCTGTCTGATGAGTGGTTTTGCGGCGGTTGATGTAATTCGGGCCAAGCGGGATGGCGGGGTGCTGTCCGACGCGCAGATCGACTGGGTGGTGGACGCGTACACCCGGGGGGTGGTGGCCGACGAGCAGATGTCGGCGCTGGCCATGGCGATCCTGCTGAACGGGATGACCGGCCCGGAGATCGCCCGGTGGACGGCCGCCATGATCGCCAGCGGCGAGCGGCTCGACCTCTCCGCCGTGGCCCGGCCGACCGTCGACAAGCACTCGACCGGTGGGGTCGGTGACAAGATCACCCTGCCGCTCACCCCGCTGGTGGCCGCCTGCGGCGCGGCGGTGCCGCAGCTGTCCGGACGCGGGCTCGGGCACACCGGCGGCACGCTGGACAAGCTGGAGTCGATCCCGGGCTGGCGCGCCGCGCTGAGCAACGAGGAGTTCACCGCCCAGCTGCGCGACATCGGCGCGGTGATCTGCGCGGCCGGGTCCGGGCTGGCCCCGGCCGACCGCAAGCTGTACGCGCTGCGCGACGTCACCGGCACCGTCGAGGCGATCCCGCTGATCGCCAGCTCGATCATGAGCAAGAAGATCGCCGAGGGCACCGGCGCGCTGGTGCTCGACGTGAAGGTCGGTACCGGCGCGTTCATGAAGTCGGTCGACGACGCCCGCGAGCTGGCCCGGACCATGGTGGAGCTGGGCGGCGCGCACGGGGTAAAGACGGTCGCCCTGCTCACCGACATGTCCACCCCGCTCGGTCGGGCCATCGGCAACGGGGTGGAGGTCACCGAATCCGTCGAGGTGCTGGCCGGCGGTGGCCCCGCCGACGTGGTGGAGCTGACTCTGGCGCTGGCTCGGGAGATGCTGGACGCGGCCGGGCTGCCGGATGCCGATCCGGCCGCCGCGCTGCGCGACGGGCGGGCCATGGACTCCTGGCGGTCGATGATCCGGGCCCAGGGCGGTGACCCGGATGCGCGGATGCCCGAGGCGGACGAGGTCGAGGTGGTGCGCGCCGAGATGGACGGGTACGTCGCGGCCGTCGACGCGTACGCCATCGGGGTGGCGGCCTGGCGGCTCGGCGCGGGGCGGGCCCGCAAGGAGGACCCGGTCAGCGTGCCGGCCGGTGTGGTGCTGCACAAGCGCCCCGGTGACCCGGTGAAGGCCGGGGAGCCCCTCTACGAGCTGCGGGCCGAACGGGCCGAGGCGATCCCGGCCGCGCTGGCGGAGGCGGCTCGGGCGGTGACCGTCGCCGCGCGACCGCCGATCCCGGCCTCGCTGGTGATCGAACGCGTCGAATGAGCGAACGGGTGGCCCGACCCCATGGTGCCGGGCCACTCGGGCCGCTATTCTCGCTGGCCAGGGGGGACAGTCGGCGCCGCGACGTCGTGAGCAGACAGGGATGTTGCCGTGATCGTTCCTGCCCCGGACCCCCGGGAGGTGCGTGAGGCGAGCCTGGACGAGTTGTCCCGGCTGCGGCTGCCGCTGCCGCCACCGCAGTTCCCGCTGGTCTGGGAGCCCGGCGACGAGATCGAGCTGCGACCGACGGTGGAGATCGAGGCCCGGATCGCGGTGCTGCACCTGATCCTGGCCCGCTGCTTCGGCATGCCGCCGCAGGCGGCGATGAGCTGGCTGCTCGCCTCGCACCTGGTCGAGATGGTCACCCCGCCGGAGTTCCAGTTCGTCACCGGGGCCAAGGGCGACCACCGCTCCTTCGTGCTGCACCACGACGCGCTCTTCTCGCTGGCCTGGGCGCTCGGCCTGACCAAGCAGCTCGACCCCACGATGCCGGTGGACGAGCGGCTGGTGGAGCGCCTGCCGAACATCGCCGAGGGGGAGACGTTCCGGCAGTGGCGTACCCGGATCCTCGCCGCGCCGCAGCACCCGGCGGACGCGGCGGCCCTGCTCGACCTGCACTACTGCCTGGACTGGGCGTACCTGGAGGTGGACCGGGCCGGCCGGACGTTGCCCGGCCTGGTGGACGCCAACGCGATCGGGCAGCGCCGGTGGGCGCTGGAGTGGGCGGTGATCCTGCGTGGCCCGTACCACGACGAGCCGCCCGGTTGGGAAGAGGTCGACCTCTCCACCTGACTACTTCGGGCGGTAGACGCCCAGGCGGACGGCCACGGTCACCCGGACCGGCTCGCCCAGCGCGGTGATCCGGGCGGCCAGCCCGGCCGGGTCGGTGTGCCAGGCGCTCGGTCCCATGCCCACCAGGGTCGCCACATCCGTACCGGACAGCGTCAGCTCCCGCCGGTGCACGGCGGCCGACGCCTCGGTGAAATGTCCGCCCAGGCTGGCCGTGACCCGGTCCGCCTTGGCCGGGTCGACGCGCAGCAGTCCGAGCGCGTCGACCAGCTCGGTCAGGTGGTCGGCGGCCGGGGTCACCACCAGCAGCCGCCCGGCCGGGTCGAGGATCCGGTGGAATTCGGCCCCGTTGCGGGGCGCGAAGACGTTCAGCAGCACGGTGGCGGCGGCGTCCGCCACCGGCAGCCGCTGCCAGGTGTCGGCCAGCGCCGCGGTGACGCGCGGGTGGGCCCGCGCCGCGCGGCGCAGGGCGGGCTTGGACACGTCCAGGGCCAGGCCGGCTGTGTCCGGCAGCGCCGCCAGCACCGCCGCGAGGTGCCGGCCGGTGCCGGCACCGGCGTCCACCACCAGTGGGTACGGGTCACCGATTCCGCCTGCCGCATCGGCCAGGGCGGCGGAGATCAGGTCGTAGTGGCCGGCGGCGAGGAAATCCGCCCGGGCGGCGACCATCTCGGCAGTGTCCCCGCCGTGCGGGGCGCGACCGGCGAGCAGGTTGACGTAGCCGTGCCGGGCGATGTCGAAGCTGTGCCGGTGCGGGCACCGCAGCGCGTGGGAGGCGCCGGTGGCGACCTCGGTCAGCGGCTCACCGCAGACGGGGCAGCGCAGCCGGCCGACGACGCAAGGGTCCATCACGGCTGCCGCTCGCTCACGGGCCGAGTCTAGTGCGGTGTGCAGCGGTGACGCGGCTCGCGGTGGACGGGTCCACAGCCGGTGCCCCGACCGCAGCGGACTAGGGTCTGAGCATGAGCCCGAGCCCGAGCATCCGGTACGAGGACATCGTCAGGGCGCCGAAGGCGCTGCTGCACGACCACCTGGACGGCGGTCTGCGGCCCGCGACGATCGTCGAGCTGGCCGCCGAGGTCGGTCACGAACTGCCCACCACCGACGCGGAGGCGCTGGGCCGCTGGTTCGTGGCGGCGGCCGATTCGGGCTCCCTGGAGCGTTACCTGGAGACGTTCGCGCACACCGTCGCCGTGATGCAGACCGCCGGCGCGCTGCGCCGGGTGGCCCGCGAGTGCGCCCAGGACCTGGCTGCCGACGGGGTCGTCTACGCCGAGGTGCGGTTCGCCCCGGAGCAGCACCTGGAGCGGGACCTGACCCTCGACCAGGTGGTCGAGGCGGTGCTGGCCGGGTTCGTCGAGGGCAGCGCGCTCGCCGCCGAGGCCGGTACGCCGATCCGGGTCGGCACCCTGCTCACCGCGATGCGGCACGCGGCCCGGTCGCAGGAGATCGCCGAGCTGGCCGTGCGGCACCGTGACCACGGCGTGGTGGGCTTCGACATCGCCGGCGCCGAGGCGGGCTTTCCGCCCACCCGCCACCTGGACGCCTTCGAGTACCTCCAGCGGGAGAACTTCCACTTCACCATCCACGCCGGTGAGGCGTTCGGGCTGCCGTCCATCTGGCAGGCGATCCAGTGGTGCGGGGCCGACCGTCTCGGCCACGGCGTACGCATCGTGGACGACATCACCCCCGGGCCGGAGCCGACGCTCGGCCGGCTGGCCGCGTACGTGCGGGACAAGCGGATCCCGTTGGAGCTCTGCCCGTCGTCGAACGTGCAGACCGGCGCCGCCGCGTCGATCGCCGAGCACCCCATCGGCCTGCTGCGCGACCTGCGCTTCCGGGTCACCGTCAACACCGACAACCGGCTGATGAGCGGCACCTCGGTGTCCCGCGAGATGGCCCTGCTCTCCGACGCGTTCGGCTACGGGTGGCGCGAGGTGCAGTGGTTCACCATCAACGCGATGAAGAGCGCGTTCATCCCGTTCGACGAGCGGCTGCGGATCATCGACGAGGTGATCAAGCCGGCGTACGCGAAGCTGCTGGCCTGACGGCGGCCCGGCCGCACCCGACGGTCGGCCGGGGGCGGGTTCAGCGGACGGGTGGGTGACCGGCGAGCAGTCGGGCCACCCGGCGCAGGACGTCCCGGCCGCGCGCTGCCTCCGCTCCCAGGCCGGTCTGCCGACGCAGCACCGCCGGCTCGGCCCGTAGCAGCGCCACGCCGCGACGCACCAGCACCCGCGGCCCCTTGCGCTGCTCGGCGAGGTCCCGTGCGAGCCGGCGGAGGAAGGTCGCGCTGCGCGGCCGGCGCAGTGCGTACGCCCCGGCGAGCAGGCCGCGTCGGCGGCATTCCCCGACAATCTCGGCGGCGAATATCCCTTCGGCTACGAAAAGTGGCGAATCAGCCAGCTTGAACAGCCGAGTGGACACCCGACGGTCCTCGTTGATCGCATAGACCGGAACCTCTGCCCGGCCGAGGCGGGCCAACTCGGCAATGACCTCGACCGCTGCTTCGGCGTCCCACGAATCGGGCGACTCCCAGTCGATCTGACCGTTCCGTCGCGGTAACGATGGGTCATCGCCGTCCTTGTAGAAATCGTCCAAACAGAGCACAGGCAGCCCGGTTTGCTGCGCTATGTACGACTTCCCGGAGCCGGAAGGGCCGGCAATAAGGACGACTCGGTGCGGGATTTTCATTACCTTCAGTGACTCCGGACAGACGGACCGCGATCAAATTGCATCAACATCTCATCACACCTCCGGCTGGGGCCAGCCTGGGCTTTCTCTTTCCGGGGCGGCGTGATGGAATCTCGGATGGTCCGACCCGCCGGGTCGGCTGCTGGGCGTTGTCCGGGGGCAACGCGGACGCTGCAATCACGAGGGCGGTGACGTGAGCAAACGGCCGAAGACGGCAGGCTCCTTCCTGTCGCGTCTGCGCCGGCCGGCCGGTCGGCTCCGCGACATGCCGATCTGGTCCAAGCTCGGACTCATCTTGATCGTGCCGACCATCGCCACGGTCGTCGTGGGTACTAGTGGTCTGGTCGACCACCTGGATTCGCTCAACGACGCCAACCGCGCCGGTGACCTGGCCGAACTCATCGGCTACTCCGGTGAACTGGTGGACGGTCTGCAAGACGAGCGGACCGCGGCCGTGCTGCTCCTCGGCGTGCCGCCACAGCAGTCGGGCAAGCCCGAGTCGGAGGCGAAGAAGAAGTACTCCGCCCTCTACACCGACGTGTTGAACGGGGTGGACCGGGCCAAGGGCCCGTACTCGCAGCAGCGGGCCGAGTTGAGCGGCCTGCCGTCCAGTCTCGCGGGACTGCTGACCCAGATCGACGGGCGGCTGACCGACCTGCCGGGTACCCGCAGCCAGGTGCTCAACGGCAAGTACAAAATCACCGACGCGGTCCAGTCCTACGACGAGTTGATCAATCAGCTGCTCGATCTCCGGGATTCGGCCAGCCAGCTCGCCGGCGACAACGACCTCAGCGACCGGATGCGGGCGGCGGCCGCCGTGGCCCGCGAGAAGGAGTGGCTCTCCGTCCGCCGGGCGGTGGTGCATCGCGCCCTGATCCAGGGCGGCATGAGCTCGACCCTGCGGTGGGACTACATCTCCAGCGAGACCGGCCAGCAGCAGGCGCAGCAGAGCTTCAACGCGGTCGCCACCGAGGCGGAGACGGACTTCCACTCCCAGACCATCAGCGGCGGCGACCGCCGGCAGGCGACCCTCTACATCAATCAGGTCACCGCCGACATCAGCCCGAATCTCGCCAGCATCTCCTTCACCCCCGACCAGTGGGACGCGGCGCTGGTCGCCAACGGCAAGCTGATCCGGACGGTCGAGTCGAAGTTCGACTCCGACGTGACGGCCCAGGCCGGCGAGCTTCGCTCCGACGTGCAGCGCCAGGTGTTCCTGGAGACCGGCCTGCTGCTGACCATGCTGCTGCTGGCAATCTTCCTGGCGTACCTGGTGGCCCGCTCGATGGCCCGCTCCCTGCGCGAGCTTCGCCAGGGCGCGCTCTCCATCGCCCAGTACGGGCTGCCCCAGGCGGTGGCCAGGTTGCGCGACCCGCAGGTCACCGGGCAGCTCTCCCCGGTGCAGCTGGCCAACCAGATCGCCGAGCCGCTGCCGGTGCGTAGCAAGGACGAGTTCGGCCAGGTGACCGAGGCGTTCAACGCGGTCCACCTGGAGGCGGTCCGCACCGCCGCCGAGCAGGCCGCGCTGCGGGCCTCCGTCGCGACCATGTTCGTCAACCTGGCCCGCCGGTCCCAGATCCTGGTCGACCGGCTGATCGGTCACCTCGACCGGCTGGAGCGTGGTGAGGAGGACCCGGACCGGCTCGCCGAGCTGTTCCAGCTGGATCACCTCGCCACCCGGATGCGCCGCAACGACGAGAACCTCCTGGTCCTCGCCGGTGCCGACTCGACCCGCGTGCAGCGGGAGCCGGCCGCGCTGATCGACGTGCTGCGGGCCGCCCAGTCCGAGGTCGAGCACTACACCCGGATCGAGTTCGGGGTGATCGACCGCGACATCGAGGTCGCCGCGCACGCCGTGAACGACCTGGTCCACCTCGTCGCCGAGCTGTTCGACAACGCCACCGCGTTCTCGCCACCGGACTCGCAGGTGATGGTCGAGGCCCGCCGGGTCGGCGACCGCGCCTCGCTGTACGTCGAGGACCGCGGCATCGGCATCAGCGGCGAGCAGTTGGCTGACCTCAACGAGCGGCTGTCCACGCCGCCGCAGGTGGACGTCGCCGTCTCCCGGATGATGGGCCTGGTCGTGGTCGCCCGGCTGGCGTCCCGCCACGGGGTGAAGGTTGAGCTGCGTCCAGGCGGTGACCGGGGCACGGTTGCCGACGTCACGCTGCCGCCCGTCGTGCTGGTGCCCCGGGCGCTGTCCGGCCGAGGGCAGCTGCCCGCCGCGCTGCCCGCCGCCGCGGGCCCCTCGTCCGCGCCGAGTCCGGCGTTCGGTGCGCTGCCGGCGCTCGGCCACGGTTCGCCCGCGCCGACGGCGCCCGCACCGCGTTCCGGCGGGTCGGGCAACCAGGTGACCCTCGGCGGCCGGCCCTTCGACCCGGCCAGCCGCAACGGCGCCGGCACGCCGGCCACCGTGGCGGGCGCGGGTAACCTGCCCGCCTGGTCGGACCTGACCGGCGCCAGCGGCGTGACCGGCGGACACAGCTTCGCCCCGCGCTCGTCGAACGGTCAGTCGATCGACCCGCTGCCGCAGCGTCGGGCCACCGACGAGCCGGCCGACAACGGCCCGCAGTCGGGCATCCCGCGTCAGTTGCCGAGCAGCCCCGAGGCCGGGCCGTACGCGCCGCCCGCGGTGTCCGCACCGCCGGTTCCGCCGGTGTCGTCGCCACCGATCTCGGGCACGCCCTACTCCGCCCCGCCGGTCTCGGCCGCGCCGGTCTCCGCCGCCCCGACCTCGGCGGCGCCGGTGTCGGGTGGCCCGCTGCCGCAGCGGCCCGTCTCGGCGGCACCCAACGCCATGCCCACCATGGGTGCCTCGGCGCCGCCGGCCTGGCCGCCGGTTGCCGGGGAGCAGGCTGCCCCGCCGGTGCCCGAGCGGCTCGCCGCCGCGCTGGACATGACCACCGAGCTGCCCAGGGTCCAGCAGCCGGCCGCCCGGCCCGCACCGGCGCATCCC
>NZ_POTY01000070.1 GCF_003236315.1 Micromonospora craterilacus | reverse complement strand
GCGGCGGATCCGGGTCGGCGGCGACCACGCCGAACCGCCGCCCGGCCATCCAGTCCTCCCGGGCGGCCGCGATCTCCTCATGGCTGCGGCCGACGAAGTTCCACCACATCACCAGCGGCTCGTCGAACGGGGTGCCGCCGAGCAGCATCAGCCGGGTGCCGGGCTCGCCGCGCACGGTGAACGCGTCCCGGCCGGCGCCGAGCCAGAGCAGCGCCCCGGGCGCGAGGGGCACGCCGTCGACCTCGGCGGCACCGTCGAGGGCGAGCAACGCGTACTCGAAGTCGCGCCGCAGCGGCAGCCCCACCGGCCCCGGGCCGGCCAGCGCCAACTGTGCGCCGAGCAGCGGGGTGTACACCCGGGCCGGCGAGCGCTCGCCGGCGAGTTCCCCGACCAGCAGGGTGACGTCCAGGTCGCCGTCGCGCCACCGGGGCAGCTCGGCGTGGTGGGCGAAGTCGGCCGCGCCGGCCCGGGCCGGATCCGGCAGCGCCACCCACAGTTGCAGACCGTGCATCAGCGGCGGGTGGACGGTCGGGGACCGCTCGGAATGCGCGATGCCGTGACCGGAGGTCATCACGTTCAGCTGCCCCGGGCGGATCGACTGCACGCTGCCGAGGCTGTCGCGGTGCAGGATCTCGCCGTCGAGCAGCCAGGTCACGGTCTGCAAGCCGGTGTGCGGATGCGGCGGCACCTCCATGCCCGGCCGCTGGGCCACGTCGTCGGGACCGAAGTGGTCGACGAAGCACCAGGCCCCGACCATCCGGCGGGTCCGCTGGGGCAGCAGCCGGCGCACCGTGGTGTAGCGGCCCAACGGCACGTCGTGGCCCGGCAGCAGCACGCTACCCGGATCGGCGGTGGCCACGCCGGGCGGCCGGGTCTGCGCGGGCATCGACTCGGTTGGCTCCACGGGCCGACTGTACGCCCGATCCGGCCGCCCACTCAGCCACTGCGCGCAGGCCCGAGCGGCCGCCCGCGTACCCGCACCGCAGCCCTCAGCCGGGGCGTACGGTCAGCACGTTCACGCCGGCGACCAGGTCCAGGAAGATCCGGTCGGCGGACCGGTCCCAGCCCGGCGAGCCGAGCACCGTGCCCGCGGCGACCCCGTCGCGGCGCTCGTCGTACAGCACGATGGCGCCGGCACCGGCGGCCGCCCGGACCCGCACCGGCCGGCCACCGGCGACCGTGACGTCGAACACGTTGACTCCGCCGGTCACCCGCACCACGACCGCACCGTCGACCGGGGGCAGGCGCAGCTCCGTACGGGTGGCGCCACCGGCGAGTTCCAGCCCGGACAGCCGGGCCGAGCTGAGGTCGAGGCGTCGTTCGGTGGCCCCACCGGTGATCCGCACCGCCCAGGAGACCCGGGCGTTGAGCAGCACCTCGACCGCGCCCGGCGCGTCCCTGGTCCGTTCCATCCGCAGCCGCACCAGGTCGCCGGCCAGTTCCGGGCGCGGCCGGGCGCCGGACTCGGCCGGGCTGCCGATCCGGTACAGCTCCTCCCCCAGGTCCACCACCCGCAGGTCGAACCGGGTCACCCCGTCGACCAGTTCGAAGGCGGCCTGCGGCCGGCCGTCACGGGGTGCGGACCCGGCCTCCTCGCGGCTCTCCACGGCGGCCCGCGCCGCCCCGCCCAGCCCGTTGGTCCCGCCCGGCTCGGCCGGCCCGGTGGCAGCCGGGGCCACCGGCTGCCCGCCGCCGGTGAAGACCAGGCCGAGCCGGTGCGGGTCGGAGAGGATCACCGCCACGGCGGCGGCACCGAGCGCCAGCACCAGGATCGCGGCGGCGGCCAGCAACCGCGCGCCGACCGACCAGGTCGGCCTGGCCGGTGGCACCGCGTCGCGGCCGGCGGACGGCTCCGCCGACACCTCCATCCGGGGCGGCGGAGCCGGCTCCGGGCGTGTCCGACAGTTCCCGTCCCGCTCCGAACCGGCCATGCCCGTCCCCTTCCACGGTCCCCTGCCAGCAGGTACGTACCGGAGAGCGGGACGGATCAGTCGGACCGCCGACAAGGACCGGATCGCGTCGTGGGCCGGCACCACGAACGGGTACCGGTGCTTTCCGGGCCCTGCCCGGCGTGCTGGCTCAGTGCGTGCCACCCGCACCGAGGCGGTTGCGCCGCCGCCAGAGCATCGTGCCGAGCAGCAGGACCACGCCCGTGGCGACGAGCCCGCCACCGACCTTCATCGGGGTGTCCAGGCTGCTGCCGGTGACCGGCAGGTGCGGCTTCTTCTTGGGCAGCACCCGCAGTTCGGTCGAGGCGGTGCGGCCGGAGTCCCGGCCGGTCGCGGTGAAGGTGAGCAGGCCGGTCTCCGAGGGCGTGTACCGGCGGGTGAAGACGCCGTCCCGGTCAGCCCGGACGCTCATCGGAGCGCTGGCCTGGAAGGCCACCGGTGCCATGGCGACGGTGCTGCCGTCGCTGCGGACCGTGCCGACGGCCGGCGCGGCCAGCGGCGTCCTCGAGATCTCGATGTCCACCCATTCCCGGGTGACGAAGTTACGACCGGTGAGGACGATCGACTCGCCGAGGTAGATGGTCGGCCGGTTCACCGTCAGCGAGGCGAGGACCGGCGTGTACGGCGGTGGCTGGGGCGTATCGGAGACTGTGGGCGCCGGCTGCGGCTGCGCCGCCCCCGCCGCGGTCGGCACGGCCATCACGGCCAGACCGACCGTGAGCGCCATGATGATGCGGGATAGCCGCATGGTGGTTCCCTTCTACTGAGAACAGCTTGGTGCGGTAACAACTTGGGTGGTCCATGGGGTGGCGGTCGGGGTCAGCCACAGTTCGGCGGCGCCGCTGCCCGTCTTGCCGGTCAGCAGGGACATCTCCAGCGTTCGGGTCCCTCCCGGGCCGACCTCCACGTTCACCGTGGCCACCTGCCGGCGCCGCTCGGTGCCCGTACCCACCGACGTCTCGGCACCGTCGAGGCGGGTGTCCAGGACCGCCCCGCCGGCCGGGGCGTACACCGAGACGAGGGTCCGCACGGTGTACGGATCCCCCGCCTGCCCCAGGCCGAGGACCGACTTGCTGAGCCCGGACGCCGGCGCGGTGGACCGGAGGGTCACCCGCAGACTCAGTTCCCGACGGCCGTCCGGCTGGCAGTCGCCGACCGTCAGGTCGGCGGTCTGCCGGAGGTAGTAACCGAGCTTCGCGCCGCTGCCGTCGTTGAGGAACACGCCGACCATCGGCACGGTGTCCTGTTCCGGAAGCGCCCCGGCCATCCGGCTGTCGCCGAAAGTCCGCTGCTCCTCCGGACGGGCACTCCAGAACAATATCCGACGTTCTTGTATAGAACGGTCAAATACGGACAATAACCCATTCGGGTTGACATTCCTCGCGAACAAGGCGTCGAAGACCGTGGCCGCCGCGGCGGCGAAGAAGGTGTCCTGTTCCTTCTCACCCATCCGCTGATAGGTGTCGCTGAGCAGGGTTCTGACCGCGTTCTCGGCGGTCAGCGACACACCGCCGGGCACCCGTACCGGCCCGGTGGCCTGCAACAGGTACGACAGCACCACCGGGTCGACGGCGAGCACCCCGTCAACGGTCGCGCCGCTGTGCCGGCGGTACATCTCCCGGTACAGCGCGGCGGCGGTCGGAAAGTGCGGGCTGAGGTTGACGTCCGCCGGGTACATGCCGGGCAGGTCGCCCCAGAGCGCGCGCAGCTCGGCCGAGATCTTCAGCGGCTTGGCGAAGCGCCCCATGCTCCCGCTGGCACCCTGCGCACCCATCTTCATCCGGCCCCGCTCCGCCTCGATCACGGCGTACGCGCCGAACATGCCGCCGGTGGCGCGCAGCTCGGCGGAGTTCTGCGAGACCAGCAGATACCGTCGCGGGCCGTCCGCACCGAGCAACGGCGGCAGCAGCCGGCTGGCCCGGTCGACCGCCGAGGTCATCGCCGCCAACCCGTCGATCTCGCCGCGCAGGTCCTCCAGCGCCCGCCGGACCTGGCCGACGAGCCGATCGCCGGGCACCTCGGCCAGGTCTGTCCGGGTCCGCTGCACCGAGGCGTCCACCTTGCCCAGCTCGGCGCTGACGACCCGCAGCCCGGCCAGGTCCAGCCGCCCCTCGCGGGGCACCAGGCCACCGAGGTCGACCCGCAACAGCGCGGGGAACGCCTGGCGCGCCAGGTCGTCTATCGCGATGGCGATCTGACGGACCGCGGAGAGGTTGGCACCCGCGTACGGCGCCTGCCGGCCCAACCACCAGCCGGGGTCCTCGGTGGCCCGCCGGGCCGCGCCGGACTGCACCTGCAGGGCGGCGAGGGTCCGCTGCGCCCGCGCGGTGTCCCCGCCGACCAGTTGGGCGCTCAGCTCACCGGCCAACCCGGCGGCGTTGACCAGGTGGGCGCGAGCCTGCCAGCCCCGGAACCCCACCCAGCCGGCGACGCCGAGCAGCAGCGAGCCGACCACCAGCGTGCTGAGCAGGATGCGGCGCAGCCGGGCGCGCCGACGCCGGCGGGACCGGCTGCGCCGCCGGCGCGGACTCTCGCTCTCCGTCACACCCACACTCCACTCCTCGAAAACGGACAGAAGGCACCATTGTTCCTAGCACCTAACGACCGCTTTAGCGGAGTAATGACGGGTTCAGGCGATATGCGAGTCTGGCTCGCGGCGCGCGGCCCGGCCCGGGCCGGTGGACACCGCCTCCCGCAGCAGCTGCTCGATCCGGTCCACCCCGGCCGGCAGCGACATGTCCCGCAGGTACGCCTCCCGGCCGCGCCGGCCCATCTCGACCCGCGCCGGCGGCGGAATGTGGGCCGCCAGCCAGAACCGGTCGGCCAGGCTGGCCCAGTCCTCCGGCGGGCAGGACAGCCCCGCCCGGGCGCGCTCGACCAGGGCGGCGGTGTCGCCACCGGCCGAGGCCACCACCGGCGCGCCGCACGACAGCGCCGCCTGGAGCTTGCCCGGCACGGAGCTGCGCAGCGCCGGCAGGTCACGCAACATGACCAGCTGGTAGTCGGCGGCGGCGAACAGTTCGGGCATGTCCAACGGCGAACGCCGTTCGACGAACCGCACGTTGTCGGCCCGCAGCTCGGCGGCGAGCCCCCGCACCCGCCGCTCGTCCGCGCCCGAACCCACCAGGACCAGGTCCATGGTCTTGTCCAGGGCCGCCGCCGCCCGGATCGCCGTCTCCAGCCCCTGCCGGGCCCCGATGGTGCCGGCGTGCATCACCACGCACCGCTCGTCGCGGCGGACCAGCCGGCGCGCGGCCGGGCTGGCCGCCGCCGGCCGGAAGATCCGCTCGTCGGTCCAGTTGAGCACCACCCGTACCCGGTCCGCGTCGGCGCCGACCGCGACGACCGCGTCGCGCAGCGACGGCGCGGTCACCGCGACCGCGCTGGCCGCCCGGTAGGTGCGGGTCATGGCCGCCCGGACCCGGGCCGCCCACCGCCCGTCGTCGGTGCCGTCCGGTCCCGCCTCGGCCCACACGTCCGGCACGTGCAGGACGACCGGCTTCCGCCCGAGCAGCCGCAGCAGGGTCGCCGAGGCGAACGCCGCGGCCGGCGGCTGGTGCACGTACAGCACGTCGATGTCGGCGAAGAGACGGCGGCCGACCAACGCCGCGCTGCCGGCGAAGGAGAGCCAGGAGGCGACCCGGCCACGCACGCCGGCGTCGCCGGTGCTGTACCGGGGCACCCGCCGCACGGTCAGCCCTCGGCTACGGGTCTCGTGGTGCCAGCGCTGACGCCAGCCCGGGTAGACGTGCCCACCGGGGTAGTCGGGAAAGCCGGTGAGCACCCGCACCTCGTGGCCGCGCGCGGCCAGTTCCTCGGCCAGGCTGCCGGGAATGAACGCCGGTTCCGGCGGAAAGTGGTAGGTCAGTATTCCGATCCGCACCGGGACACCTCCGTCCCGGCCTGCCGGTCCGGCGCGGCGCCCGGGACGGCGGGCGCAACGGCTGCGTACGATGCCGGCAACCCCTCCCGGGGCGGACGCCGCCGGCGGCCGTCCCCCGTCGCGGCGCTGCCGCCCGCGACCGCGTCGTCGAGGAGATGCCACATGATCAACGGGGTGCTGTTCGTCTGCCACGCCAACCTGTGCCGGTCACCGATGGCCGAGTACGCCGCCCGCCGCCTGCTCACCGGACGGCCGGTCTCGGTGGCCAGCGCCGGCACCGACGCCGTCGAGGGCCTGGCCATGCATCCGTACGCCGCGGAGATCGCCGCCGAGACCGGCGAGGATCCGGCGGAGTTCCGCAGCCGGCGGCTCCGGCCCGACCACCTCACCGACGCGGTGCTGGTGCTGACCGCCACCCGACGCCAACGGTCGATCTGCACCGCGCTGGCGCCGGTGGCGCTGCACCGGACGTTCACGCTGCGCCAGTTCAGCCGGCTCGCCGCGGCGGTCGAGCCGCCGGTGGAGGACCAGGACGATCCGCTCCAGTCCGCGGTGACGGCCGCCGCGCTGGCCCGGGGGCGGCTGCAACCCGCCCCCGGGGACGCTGACGACCTGCGGGATCCGGTCGGTGGCACGCCCGAAGACTTCCGGCGTTGCGCGGAGGAGATCGAACGGTCCCTGCGCCCGCTGGCCGCGCTCATCGGGACAGCCGGGTGAGTTCCTGGGTGTGGGTGCCCACGTCGCCGGCGCGGGTGCGCTCGGCGTGCCGGCCGGCCGAGGCCCGGTCCGCCGGCACCGACGGGTTCGCCGCCGCGGCCACCACCCGGTACGCCTCGTACTGGTAGGCCTCGGCCTTGGGTACCCGGGCCATGTTCAGCACGCAGCCGAGCAACCGCACCGACACCGAGTGCAGTGCCCGGGCCGCCGCGGCCACCTGCGCCCGTGAGGTACGCCCTTGCTGGGTGACCAGCAGGGCGCCATCGGCCTGCACGGCGACCACCACGCCGTCGGTGACCGCGAGCAGCGGCGCGGTGTCGATGATGACGATGTCGGCGGACTCGCGCAGGGCCACCAGCAGGTCCGACATCGCCTTCGAGCCGAGCAGCTCGCTCGGGTTGGGTGGGCTCGACCCGCTGGGCAGCACGAGCAGGGACTTGTCGCCCCACCGTTGCACCACGTCGCCGACGTGCACGTCGCCGACGAGCACGTCGGTCAGCCCGACCCCGGAGTCGATGCCCAGGTAGTCGCCGACCTTGGGCCGCCGCAGGTCGGCGTCGACCAGCAGGACCCGCCAGCCCGCCTCGGCCAGGGCGATCGCCAGGTTGCAGGACAGGGTGGTCTTGCCCTCCCCTTGCAGAGCGCTGGTGACGGCGATGACCCGGGCCGGCTCGTGCACGTCGACGAAGCGCAGGTTGGTCCGGAGTTTGCGGACCGCCTCGGCCCGGGCGGAGGTCGCGGCGTCGCCGACGATCAGCGGGGCCGATCGCGCGGTGCTGTCGATCGGGATCTCGCCGAGCAGCGGGCTGCCGGTAACCCGCTGCAGGCCGGCGGCGTCGCGCAGCCGGACGTCGGCCATGCCGCGCAGGATCGCCAGGCCCACGCCGGCCAGCAGGCCGAGCAGGGCGCCGATGGCGGTGTTGCGGATCGGCTGCGGCGAGACCGGGGTGGGGCTGACCCGGGGCCCGCTGACGATCTCGATCTTGATCGGTCCGGCGCTGCCGTCCGGCTTGGTCTCGACCTTCTGGACCAGCTCGACGAACTTCGCCGAGAGCGCCTCGGTGACCCGCAGCGCCCGGGTCTGGTCGGTGTCGGTCACCGACGCCCGCAGCAGGACCGTGCCCGCCTCGGTGGAGGTGCTGATCCGGCTCTGGATCTCCTCGGCGGTCAGCCCCAGCTGACCCTGGGCCACCGCGGCCTGCGCCAACCGGTCGCTGGTCAACAACTCGGCGTACGACTTCACCCGCTGCTGGAGGAAGAGGCCACCCTGGTAGGCGTCGGTGACGCCCTGGCTCGGCGTGGTGACGAAGAAGGTGACCGAGGCGACGTAACGGGGCTGGGCCCGGACGGTGACCAGCGCGGTCACGCCGAGGGCCACCATGAGCGTGACCAGGACGATCCACCAGTGCCGGCGCACCAGGCGTAGTTGGCGGTACAGGTCCATCAGGCGGGCCTCCGTACCGGGCCGGCAACGCCAAAGAACTTCACGAAAACCCCCAAGGTCGACTTAATCTCGTGAAACCATTAAAGCGGCTCATACCACTTATGTCCGGAGTTAGGGGTTTTCCTCGGCAGAGGATCGCGCCCGGAATGACCAACCGGACCGACGGTCCGTCGGAATCGCTTCCGGCCCGGAAAATTGCGGTTCCTCCGCCGGGGTACGGCCGGCCGGCCGCCGCGATGTGGGCAGAGTCGTGTCCACCCCTGCTCCCGACGGCCGACGGCGGTGGATAGAGTCGTGGACGGTGTGCCGGGAAGTCTGGTCGGCGGCGATGCCGTGCTACCCCTGACCGACGAAGTGGACCACACGCATGACCGACCACATCCCCCGTCCCGAGCACCGCGGCGTCCGCCGGCTCTTCGCGCGTACCTCCTGGCCGGAGGCCCGGTTCGTGGCCGACGTGCTGCGCACCGAGACGGTCGGCGGCGCGCTGCTGCTGCTCGGCGCGGTGATCGCGCTGGTCTGGGCGAACTCACCCTGGGGCGACACCTACGCGGAGTTGGGCCGGTGGGTGCCCTGGTCCGGCGGCTCGGCGCTACATCTCGACCTCGACCTCGCCACCTGGGCCGCCGACGGTCTGCTGGCCATCTTCTTCTTCGTGGTCGGTCTGGAACTCAAGCGGGAGTTCGTCGCCGGCGAACTGCGCGACCCGCGCCGCGCGGCGTTGCCGGTGGTGGCGGCGATGGGCGGCATGCTGCTACCAGCGCTGATCTACCTGGGGGTCAACCTCGCCGGTGGCGGCGAGGGGCTGCGCGGCTGGGCAATCCCCACCGCCACCGACATCGCCTTCGCGCTGGCCGTGCTGGCCCTGATCGGGGCCTACCTGCCGCAGGGCCTGCGGGCCTTCCTGCTCACCCTGGCCGTGGTCGACGACCTGCTCGCGATCACCATCATCGCGGTCTTCTACACCGACCACTTCAGCCTGCTCCCGCTGCTCGGGGCCGTGCTGCCGATCGCGCTGTTCGGCCTGCTGGTGCAGCGCCGCCGCACCTGGTGGTGGGCGCTCATCCCGCTCGCGCTCGTCGCCTGGACCCTGGTGCACGCCTCCGGAGTGCACGCCACGGTGGCGGGTGTGCTGCTGGGCTTCACCGTGCCGGTGCTCGCTGGCACGGGTCGCGACGGCCGCACCGTGCCCGGCCTCGCCGAGCACCTGGAGCACAGGTGGCGGCCCATCTCGGCCGGCTTCGCCGTTCCGGCCTTCGCGTTCTTCGCCGCCGGGGTGTCGCTGCGCGGCGCCGACCTGGGCGCGGTGGTCACCGACCCGATCGTCCTCGGCATCGTGCTCGGTCTGGTCGTCGGCAAGTGCGTCGGCATCCTCGGTTCGACCTTCCTGCTGGCCCGGTTCACCCGCGCCCAGCTGGACGAGGACATCACCTGGCCGGATCTGCTCGGCGTGTCGTTGCTGGCCGGCATCGGTTTCACCGTCTCACTGCTGATCGGCGAGCTGGCCTTCGGCTCGGACGGCGTCGAAGGCGCCAACGTGAAGGCAGCGGTGCTCACCGGTTCGCTGATCTCGGCCCTGCTCGCCACCGTGGTACTGGTCCGACGCAACGCCGCCTACCGGGCGATCGCGCTGAAGGAGCAGGTCGACCTCGACCGGGACGGCGTGCCGGACGTCTACCAGCGGCCCGGTGGCTGACCGGCGCCGCCGTCGCGGTCACGGCCCGGACGCCCGGCCGAGCTGCTCGGCCGGGCGTCCCGCCTCCGTCGACCGCCACCGCCGGTAGTCCTGCAACAGCGCGGACCGGAGCACCAGGCGCAGCACCACGATCGCCGCGACCGCGGCGAGGTCCGGCCAGCTCTGGTTCCCGGTCAGCCGCAGCAGGCCGGCGGCGAGGAGCATGTCGAGCAGCACCCGCAGGGCCGTCGGCCACGATCCGGTGGCGACCAGCGCGACCGCCGCGGCGAGCGCGCCGAGCACCGTGACGACGGCGGACAGGGTCGCCGTCACCGGGACCGCCCCTTCTCACCGACCTGCCGCTGCTCACGCTCGATCTCCCGGCCGAGGACGTAGTTCAGCGCGGTCCGGATCGCGGCGATGGCGGCGAGCTGGCCGATCTGCGCGAAGGTCGGCGACAACGCGGTACGCAGGATGTCCGCCGCCAGCTGGAACTCCAGCCCCAGGGTGAGGAACCGCCCCAGGGACAACCGGATCCGGGTGAACACGGTGGCGTCCCGGAACCGCAGCCCGTCGACCACGAACCGCGCCGCGGCCCAGCCGGCTCCCACGACGATCACCAACGCGCCGACCAGCTCCACCGCGGTCACCACGAACTGGTGGCCGCGGTGGAGGATCACCTCGACGTCCACCCCGGCGCCTTACCCGGCCGCTACCCGGGTAGTCGGCGCCGGGCCGGCTCAGCGCAGCTGCGCGACCGCCTCGACGATCAGCCAGATGCCGCTGATGGCGAACAGCGCGGCGGCACCGAACTTGATGGTCCGTTCCGGCAGCTTCCGGCCGAGCAACCGGCCGACGATGATGGCCAGCGCGTCCGCGGCGACCATGCCGATGGTCGAGCCGATCCAGGTGCCGAACCAGCCGTACTGGGTGGCCAGCGTGATCGTCGCGAGCATCGTCTTGTCGCCGAGTTCGGCCAGGAAGAACGCGACACCGACGGCCAGCACGGCCGACTTGCCGCCCTTGGCGGCCTTGCCCTTCTCCTCCTCGGTGAGCGTGTCTCCGCGCAGGGTCCACAGGCCGAAGCCGATGAAGGCCAGACCCGCCAGCAGCGAGATCCAGCCGGTGGGCAGGGCCGCACCGAGACTGTGGCCGATCGCCACCGAGGCCAGGTGCACCACGGCGGTGGCGACGGTGATGCCGATCAGGATCGGCACGGTGCGGTATCTGGTGGCGAAGGCCAGGGCCATCAGCTGGGACTTGTCTCCCAGCTCGGCAACGAAGATCACGCCGAAGCTGACCGCCAGCGCGACGAGGAAACCCTCCATGACGTCCTTCCGGATCAGGCCGGGAGGAGGTACGGGGATGCCCTCGACCCGGCTGTTGAAGCCTGGGTCGAAGGTCTCGCCCGCCTCATCGGTAACGAGGCCGCGTGGCCGGATGCGGAACGCACCAGTATGTCGACCACGACGTTGCGGGCTACTCCCCTTCGCTGCGCCCGAGCCTAGCCGATTACCGCCCGGCCCCGGCCGTCAGGGTGAGATGACCCACCCGCGCCGACAGTCGGGCCGGGTGTCGGGGGCGAGCCCGCCGACGTGGGTCAGTCGGCGCGGGCCAGGGTGACCCCGAACAGGGCGTCCGGGTCGGTCCAGAACCGCTCGGCGCGGAACCCCGCCGTGGCCAGTTCGGCGGCGATCCCCTCGGGGCGGAACTTCGCCGACACCTCGGTACGCAGCTCCTCCCCCGCGGCGAAGCTGACATCCAGGTCGAGCACCCGTAGTCGCATCGGCCGCTCGGCCCGCAGCCGCATCTCGATCCACTCCCGGTCCGGGTCCCAGAGCGCGACGTGGGTGAACGCCGCCGGGTCGAAGTCGGTGCCGAGTTCCCGGTTGAGCACCCGCAGCACGTTGCGGTTGAACTCGGCGGTCACCCCGGCCGCGTCGTCGTACGCGGGCACCATCACCGCCGGGTCCTTGACCAGGTCGGTGCCGATCAGCAGCCAGTCACCCACCTCCAGCGCGGCCCGCATCCCGGTGAGGAACTCGGCCCGCTCGGCCGGCAGCAGGTTGCCGATGGTGCCGCCGAGGAAGATCACCAGCCGCCGCCCGCCGGTGGGCAGCCGGTCCAGGTGCCGGGTGAAGTCCCCGACGATGCCGCGTACCCGCAGCCCGGGATAGTCGGCGGCCAGGGTGGCGGTGGACCCCGCCAGGGCGCTGACCGACACGTCCAGCGGCACGAACGTGCCCAGGCCGCCGCGACGGGTGAAGGCGTCCAGCAGCAACCGGGTCTTCTCCGACGACCCGGAACCGAGCTCGATCAGGGTCTTCGCGCCGGTCACCTCGACGATCTCGGCCGCGCGCTCGGCCAGCACCGCGCGCTCGGCCCGGGTCGGGTAGTACTCGGGCAGCCGGGTGATCTCCTCGAACAGTTCACTGCCCCGGGCGTCGTAGAACCACCTCGGCGGCAACCATTTCGCCCCGGCGGTCAGCCCGACCCGTACGTCCTGCCGCAGGCTGCGACCGATGTCCTGGTCGTCGAGGTGGATCTCGAGTGGCTCGGCGCTCATCTGTCTCCCCTTCCGTCGGCTTTCAGTAGTCGGTGACCGGGCCGGGTCACGGTGCCGCGAGGGCGTGCTGGCGTACCTCGGTCGCGGTGGCCGTCACGAGGTGTCCGTCGGGCACCTCCCGCCAGCCCGGGTCGTCGTCGTGCGGTTCGGAGGCCAGCAGCACCGAGGTCGGCGTGGCCCGCACGGACAGGGCGTGCCCGGCCACGCTGGCGACCACGGTGTGGCCGTCGGTGAGCAGCAGGTTGAGCCGCGACCCGGGGGCGGCCGCGGCGACCGAGGTGACCGTCTCGGCGACCGCCCGCGCCGGTGGGGCGCCCGCCCGCAGCCGGTCGCGGACCAGCGCCCACAGCAGCGCCGAGTCGGTGGTCGCGTCGAGGGTGAGCAGGTCACGTACGGGTAGCGCGGCGGCGAGCGGGACCACCGAGTCCGGCCAGCCGCGCACCACACCGTTGTGGCTGAACAGCCACCGGCCCTCGGCGAACGGCGCGGCGGCGGCGTCGACCACCGCCATGCCGACCGTGGCCGAGCGGACCGCGGCCAGCACCGCGCCGCTCGCGGTGACCGCCGCGAGGTCGGCGATGGTGGGGTCGCTCCAGATCGGCTGGGCCCGCCGGTACCGCACCGGCGCGCCGCCGTCCGGGTACCACCCGACGCCGAATCCGTCGGCGTTGATCGTTCCGCTGCCGCGCATGTCGCGCGGCGCCCAGGACTGGCGTAGCAGCGAGTGCGGTGGGTCGAACAGCAGCTCGCGCAGGGTCAGCGGCGGCCCCAGGTAGGCCAGGTGGCGACACATCAGGCGACCGTCACCGGTGGGACTCCTCGGGCCGGGCGTCGCGGGCGCAGCGGAAGCCGCTGAAGATCTGCCGACGGATCGGGTAGTCCCAGTTGCGGAAGGTGCCCCGGCAGGCGGCCCGGTCGGTGCCGAACGACCCGCCGCGCAGCACCTGGTAGTCGTCGCCGAAGAAGACCTCCGAGTACTCCCGGTACGGGAAGGCGGCGAAGCCCGGATAGCCCCGGAACGGGGTGGCCGTCCACTCCCACACGTCCCCGACGAGCTGGTGCACGCCCAGCGGCGAGGCGCCGGCCGGGTAGGCGCCGACCGGCGCCGGCCACAGGTGCCGCTGCCCCAGGTTGGCGTGCGTCGAGGTCGGCTCGTCGTCGCCCCACGGGTAGCGGCGGGACCGGCCGGTGGCCGGGTCCCAGCGGGCCGCCTTCTCCCACTCCGCCTCGGTGGGCAGCCGCTTGCCGGCCCAGCTGGCGTACGCCTGCGCCTCGTGGAAACAGACGTGCACCACCGGCTCGTCGTCGCGGACCCGGTCCCACCGGCCGAACCGCCGGTACGCCCAGCCGTCCCCGTCGCGCCGCCAGTGCATGGGCGCGTTCAGCCCGGCCTCCTGGCGATGTCGCCAGCCCGGCGCGCTCCACCAGCGCGGGTCGTCGTACCCGCCGTCGGCGATGAACTCGCGGTACGCCCCGTTGGTCACCGGCGCGGCGTCGATGACGTACGCGGGCAGCTCCACCCGGTGGGCCGGGCGTTCGTTGTCCAGCGCCCACGGGTCGGCGTCGGTGCCCATGGTGAACGGGCCGGCGGGCACCAGCACCTCAGCGGTCACCCGGGCGGCCGGCTCGGGCGGCGGCGGCGCCTGCAGCACCGCGGGGCCGGAGCGCAACTGGTGGGTGGCGAGCATGGTCTCGTCGTGCTGCTGCTCGTGCTGCACGATCATCCCGAAGGCGAAGCCGTCGGCGACCAGCGGACGGCTGTCGAAGGCGATGCCGTCCAGCAGGTCGTACACCTTGTCCCGGACGGTCGCCAGGTACGCCCGCGCCTCGGTCGGCGGCAGCAGCGGCAGCGACGGGCGGTCCTTGCGGGGCTGTTTGAAGGCGTCGTACAGGTCGTCGATGTCACGGCGGACCGGTTCCCGGCCCCCGACGTCCCGGACCAGCCAGAGCTCCTCCTGGTTGCCCACGTGGGCCAGATCCCACACCAGCGGGGACATCAACGGCGAGTGCTGGCGCACCAGGTCGCCGTCGTCCACCGCCTCGGTCAGCCGGGCGGTCCGGGCCCGGGTCCGTTCCAGTTCCGCCGCGATCCGGCCGCGCAGCCCCTCCGCGCTCCGATCGGTCGTGGTGTCGGTCACCGCTGCCTCCTCTCCGCGGCGTCGCGCCGCCGTCGTACCCCCTGGTCGATCTCGTCGTGCAGCGCCGCTGGCAGGCCGAGCCGCGGCAGCGCCGTCAGGGCCACGTCGAACAGGCCGGCGGCGGCCGCGGCCAGGCTCGGATCACGCAGGCCGCAACGCGCCGCGGTGTGCCAGCCGTCGGCCACCGGCGCGGCGACCGCCATCGCCGCGCCGACCGTGTCGGCGCCGGTGAGTAGGGCGGCCAGCACCGCCAGCGGCAGCGTCCACTCCCGGCCGGCCTGCGCGTCGAGGTACCGCAGTTCGAGGTAGCCACGCGGCCGTACCGGTGGGAAGAGCGTGCTCACGTGGTATTCGAGGTCGTCGGCGGTGGGCGGTCGGGGCAACGCCCCGTCGATCCAGTCGGCGAACGTCACGTCCGGCGGCGGGGTCCAGTCGCCGTCACCGTCCCGAACACAGAGCAGCGGGGCGGCCAGCACGTACGCGGTCCAGGCGGCGACCGGGTCCTCCTCGGCCCGGCCCGGCGTCCAGACCGGAGTGGTGCGGGCCGGATCGATGTCCCACCACGCCCCCATCCGCGCCGATGCCCATCCGGTGTCCCGACCCGCCTGCCGGCCGGCGGTGGCGAAGGCGGCCAGCAGCGGTGGCCCGACCGCGTGCACCAGCGCCCAGCGGGCGGCGAGCTGCTCCGGTTCTCCCGCGTCGAGACAGACCTGCAGGCCGGCGGTGCTGTACATCATCGTCCGCCCGGCCGGGCCACGCCGGTCGAAGACCCGGCGCATGGCGCGATACCGAGGGGTGTCGATCACCGGGCGCGGCCGGCGGTACGGGTCGAGGCCGGCGTGGCCGAGGGTCAGGCCGGCGGCGTCGAGCAGCCGGGTGACCTGGGTGATGTCGGACTGGGTGGCTTCGATCAGGGCGGCGACGGAGGCTCGCGGCGGGGTGGAGATCTCCAGCTGGCCGCCGGGCTCGACGGTCACCGTGCCGCCCTGGAGCAGTCGCAGGGCGGGACTCGTCGGATCAAGCGTGGTGGGACTGTACGGCCCCAGCGCCGCGCGCAGCTGCGCGGCGTCGACGGGGCGGGCGGGATCGGCGGCGTCGTGGACCGTCCATTCGAGCTCGACACCCGTGTGGGTCGGTGGCCCGGTCTTGAAGCAGATCCGGCCGAGGTGCCGGGCGGCCGCGGCGCGGTCACGCAGCACCGGGACCCGGTCCACCTCCGGCGACGCCACCATGCAACGGCCCCCTTCCCGGTGCTGGCTCAGCCGGGCCACCGTAACCCGCCCCTGTGACATCGGCGGGTCATCGGTGGCTCCACCCTCTGTCTAGCAGGGGTCGAACGCACGCCGAACGGAATTCGCCTTCCCGGTCCGGTCAGGCGGCGGGTGAGGCGCTGCCGGCAGGCTCCGGACCCGGACCGCCGTGCTTCGCCAACCACTTCGGGTCGGTCTCGGTCAGCAGTTCCTGGCAGTACCCGTCCACCTGGTCGGCACCGCCGGCCACCACCACCAGTTCGTTGAAGGCCGGCGTGGTCAGGGCCTTCTCCCGTTGGCGCTCGTTCTTGGACAGGTATGCCTTGCAGTGGCCGGACCGGTCTTCGGTGTTGCTGGAGTTTCCGGGGCCGAGGTACACCGTCGGGTCGGCATCCGGCTCCCCCGGCCCGGTGGGCGAGGGCGCGGACGCCGCCGGCGTCGGAACCGGCTCGCCGCTGGTCGGACCGCCGCTGGGCCGGCCGGTCAGGCCGTCGGTGGGCTGGGTGCCGCCCCCGGAGGGCTCCGCGCCGCCCCCGGTGGTCGCCGGTGCGGGCGATCCGGTGACCGGGGCCGGTGGCGGGACGGGCGGCTGGGCCGGGCGGTCCAGGCTGACGGCCGCCAGAGCGGCGCCCGCGGTCGCGGTGGCGGCGATGCCGGCGATCCAGGCCACGACCGGGGCGGTGAACCGGCGTCGGCGCGACCGGGGCGCCGGTTTCGGCTCCGTACCGCCCTGCCGGGCCGCGCGGAACGCGGCGAGCGCCGCCTGTTCACCGGCGAGTTCGTGCGGTCGGGGCGGGGCCGCGGCGGCCCGCAGCAGCTCGGCCGTCGGGTCCGGCGGGCCGGCCGGGGGCTGCGGCGCGCGGGCGGCGTCGAGCAGCCGGTCGTGGTCGGTCCGGGACCCCGCCCCGCCCGACCACCGCAGGATCATGCGCAGTTCCCTCACGTCAACCGTCCACCGGTTCGGAGTGCGGGGCCGACGGGTACGGGTCGGTACGCGGACGCGGCGGAACACCGTCCCCCGGCACGGCCGGCATGGCGGTGATCTCGGCGCGCTGGTCCAGCAGAACCGCCAGCCGCCGCAGGCCACGGTGGGCGGCCGTGCGCACGGCGCCGGCGCGGCGGCCGAGCACCCGGCCGGCGGTCTCGGCGTCGAGCCCGACGACGGCGCGCAGCAGAACGGCCTCGGCCTCGCGGGGTGGCAGGCTGGCGATCATCGCGAGGGCCGCCTCGGTACCGATGGTCTCCCCGGCGCGTTCGGCGGTGTCGGCGTCCCCGGCCAGTTCGCTGAGTTCCTGGACCGGCACCGACAACGCGGGGCGACGGCGTTGCCGACGCAGGTGGTCCATGGCCCGGTTACGGGCGATGGTGACGGCCCAGGCACGGAACTCTCCACCAGTGAAGTTGGGCAGGTCGCGGGCGACCTGCAACCACGTCTCCGACGCGACGTCCTCGGCGTCCGCGCCGACCAGGGCGGTCAGGTAACGCAGCAGCCCCGGTTGGAGGCTGCGGTAGAGGAAGCGGAAGGCTTCCTCGTCACCGGCCTGGGCCGCCTCGACGGCCCGACTCAGTTCACCGGTCATGGCCCTGCTGCTTCCGCTCCACCGGTCCTCTCGCGGGACGTTTGCCGGCCGGGCGCGCATCGTACCGGCCCGGTCCTCGGGCCGGACCTGTTCCAGCACCCCGCCCCCGTCGACCTATTCGCTTCGGACCGCCTTGGCCCCCCAAGCGGATTCTTCCCCCACACCGCTGCGGACCACAACCACCGACCGTGCAGACGCCGCCGATGCCGCTGGATCGGGCTAACGTTAGGAGCGCGAGACGAGGCACGACAAGGCACCCTGACCGCCCGTCCCAGTGAGAATTGTCTACCGCCCCGACGGCGTTTCGCTGTAACACGCCGCGGCCCGATGACGCTCCGCCGCGGCCCGACGGCCGGTGTCGGCAGGGCCGACCGGCACCGGGGCGACCCCGCCGAGCGGGCCGTCACGCACGGTGCCGGTAAGGTCACCAGAGCGCGCCGGGCCTGACTACCGGGCCGGGCTGGGCGCGGCCCGGCCGGCGCGCCGTTCGTGGCCACTGTGGGTACGGTGGTGCCGTGTTGTCTTCGGAGGTCGTACTCAGCCGTCGATACCGCTTGGATGAGCGTGTCGCCACCGGCGGCATGGGCGACGTCTGGCGGGCCTCCGACCTGATCCTCGGCCGGCAGGTCGCGGTCAAGGTGCTCCTGCCCTCGCTGGTGTCCGACCCCGACTTCATCGCCCGGTTCCGCGCCGAGGCCCGGATCATGGCGGCGCTGCGCCATCCGGGGATCGTGCAGGTCTTCGACTGCGGCGAGGACGACCTGCCCGGCGGAGGCCGGGCCGACTACCTGGTCATGGAGTTCGTCACCGGCCAACCGCTGTCGAGGCGGATCGAGGCCGAGGGCCGACTGGACGTGGGCGAGACCATGTCGGTCGTCGCGCAGGCGGCACAGGCGTTGAACGCCGCACACCTCGGCGGGATCGTGCACCGCGACGTGAAGCCGAGCAACCTGCTGGTGCAGGAGGACGGCACGGTCGTCCTGGTCGACTTCGGCGTCGCCCGCTCGACCAACGTGACGAGCATCACCAGCACCAACGCGGTGCCCGGCACCGCGCTCTACATGGCCCCCGAACAGGCCGCCGGGCGGCCGGTCTCCGGCGCGACCGACCTGTACGCGCTCGGCGCGGTCGCCTACTGCTGCCTGACCGGCAGCCCGCCGTTCACCGGCGACAACCCGCTCCAGGTCGCCGTCCGGCATCTCGACGACGCGCCGCCGGAACTGCCGCACGACATCCCGGAGGCGGTGCGGGCGTTGGTCGACCGCGCCCTGGCCAAGGATCCCGCCGATCGGTTCAGCAGCGGCGCGGCGATGGCGGAGGCGGCCCGGGCCGCCGTGTCGGAGAGCTCCCTGCCCACCGCGTTGGTCCCGGCCGCCGCGGCGCTGCGCGACGCCGGGCCGGGGACCCGCACGGATCTTCCGACGGTGGGCGCCGGGCCGGCCACCGGCCGACGACGCCGCGGCCCCCTCGTCGGCGCGGTCACCGCCGTGCTGGTCGGGTTGGCGGCGCTCGGCGCGGCGCTCAGCGCGGCCGGCGATGCCGACACCCCGGCGGTGAAGCTGCCCACCAACACGCCGACCGCCGAATCCTCCGTCGAGGAGCAGATCCTGCCGAGCCAGGACGAGACCGCGGTCGCCCCGGCCCCGCCGCTGCGGCCGGCCGGCTCGACGGCCCGCCCGAGCAAGTCGCCGTCGCCGTCGGTGTCGTCGCCGCAACCCAGCGAGTCGACCGCACCCGAGTCACCCGACCCGACGGAGCCCACCCCCGAACCGACCACGACCAGCCCCGAGCCGACGACCGAGCCGACGACCTCGGCGCCGCCTCCGACGACGCCGCCTCCGACGACGTCGCCGGCTTCCGAGGCGGGCTCCGGCTGAGCCCCATCCGTCCCAAGCTCCCCGAATTCCCCGAAACGGACACACGGCATCACACGGCGCTCTAGGCTCGTTACCGGTCGTTACCTCCGTCTGTTTCGGGAGCCCGGGTGAGCGTGGAGAAGTTGGTCGTCATCGGCCAGGGTTACGTCGGCCTGCCGCTGGCCGTGCGGGCGGTGGAAGCCGGCCTGGACGTGGTCGGCCTCGACGTCGACGCCGACCGGATCAAGCGGCTCACCTCGGGCGAGTCGTACGTGGCGGACATCCCCGCCGACCGGCTCGGCCGGGCTCTGGCCAGCGGTCGCTACCGCCCGAGCACCGAGTACGCCGACGCCAAGGACTTCGACGTCTGCGTGATCACGGTGCCGACGCCGCTGCGCGACGGCACCCCGGACCTGAGCTTCGTGGAGCAGGCCGGTGTCGGGATCGGGCCGTACCTGCGGCCGGGCTGCACGGTGATCCTGGAATCAACCACCTACCCCGGCACCACGGAGGAGCTGCTCCGCCCGCTGCTGGAGTCGGCCAGCGGGCTGCGCAGCCCCGGAGACTTCCACCTCGGGTACAGCCCCGAGCGGATCGACCCGGGCAACCGAGCCTGGCGGCTGGAGAACACCCCGAAGGTGGTCGCCGGCGTGGACAGCGCCTCCCTGGCCCGGGTCGACGGGTTCTACCAGCGCCTGGTGGAACGCACCGTCCCGGTGGACTCGACCCGGGTGGCCGAGCTGACCAAGCTGATCGAGAACACCTTCCGCCAGGTCAACATCGCACTGGTCAACGAGCTGACCATGCTCTCCCACCAACTGGACATCGACGTGTGGCAGGCGATCGAGGCGGCGGAGACCAAGCCCTTCGGCTTCATGCCGTTCCGGCCGGGCCCCGGCGTCGGCGGGCACTGCCTGCCGATCGACCCGTGCTACCTGTCCTGGCAGGTCAAACGCCGCCTCGGTCGACAGTTCCGGTTCATCGAGCTGGCCAACGACGTCAACCACGAAATGCCCGAGCACGTGGCGCAGCGGGTGATGACGGGGTTGAACCGGTCGGGACGGGCGGTCAGCGGCGCCCGGCTGCTGCTGCTCGGTCTGGCGTACAAGCGCAACACCGGGGACATGCGCGACTCGCCGGCCGTCGACGTGGCCCGCCGGTTGACGGAACTCGGCGCCGACGTCCGCGCGGTGGAGCCGTACGCCGAGCCGCACCACCTTCCCGCCGGGATGCTGACGGTGGACCTGACCGAGCGTGAGGTTCGCGAGGCCGACGCCGTGGTGGTGGTCACCGACCACGACGTGTTCGACTACGACCTGGTGGCGCGGCACGCCCGCTACGTCTTCGACACCCGCAACCGCTGCACCGGCCCCACCGTCGAACGCCTCTAGGAAAGACAGGCCCCGGCTCACTGATCGGCGAGCGCCTCGACCACCGGGCGGGCCAGCGCCCGGTTCACGGTCACTCAGCGTACGTGCCGGCCAGTCGAGTCGCCACGACGCATCGTCAAGGCGCCACTGAAGCAGCCGACCGACGCGTCGCCACCCCGATCCTCTTCCCGGACGGCGGCTACGAAGGCCGGTGCGGCGAACCGGTGCCGGTGTCGGCCGTCGCCTCGGAATACGCCGGCGGGCAGCGGCGGAGGTGCGAAAATGGCTGGTCGTGACGTCCGTCGGGGGTGGCCCACGCACTCCGATCCGACCGGCCTGGCGCCGGCTACACCCGCTGGACGCGATCGCCGTCGCGCTGGCCGTGGCGGGTGCCGGCTGCGTCGCGACCGGGCTGCTCCCCCGCGCCGACGCCACGGCGACCCTCACGCGCATCCTGCCGCTGCTGCTCTTCCTCGGCACCGTGGTGGTGCTCGCCGAACTGACCGCCGCGGCCGGGGTCTTCGACGTACTCGCCACCCGGCTGGCGGTCGTGTCCCGGGGCAGTTGGCCGGCGCTGTTCGCGCTCTGCGTCGGCTTCGCCGCGCTGACCACGGTCGTGCTCAACCTGGACACCACGGCGGTACTGCTCACTCCGGTGATGCTCGCGCTCGCGGTCACGCTGCGCACGGCGGTGGCCCCGCTGGCGGTCACCACGGTCTGGTTGGCGAACACGGCGAGTCTGCTGCTGCCGGTGTCCAACCTGACCAACCTGCTCGCCGCGGACCGGGTCGGGCTCGATCCGCTGGCGTACGCGGGCGTGATGTGGCTGCCTCAGCTGGCGGCTCTCGCGGTCACCACGGTTCTGCTCTGGTACTTCTGGTGGCGGCGGGACCGGCCGGCCACCGGCCGCTTCGCGCCGCCGGAGGTGCACCGACCCGCCGACCCGGTGCTGTACCGCACCGCCCTCGTGGCCTGCCTGCTGTTCGTCGCCGGGATCCTGGCCGGGGCGCCGGTCGGCCTCGCCTCGGCGGCGGCGGCCGCCCTGCTGCTGCTCGGCTTCGCGCTCCGCTTCCCCGGCACGTTGCGCCCGGCGCTCCTGCCCTGGCGGCTGCTGGTCTTCGTCACCGGGCTGTTCCTGGTCGTCCAGACGATCGGCCAGCACGGGCTCGACGACCTGGTGGCCTGGCTGGCCGGCCGGGACGGCGGGGCTCCCGGGGCGCTGCGCGCGGGCGGCACCGGCGCGCTGCTGGCCAACCTGGTGAACAACCTGCCGGCCTACCTGGCTGTCGAGGCGGTGCTGCCGGCCGGCGACCGACAACGGCTGTTCGCGCTGCTGATCGGCACCAACGTGGGTCCGCTGGCCCTGCCGTGGGCGTCGCTGGCGACGCTGCTGTGGTTGGAACGCTGCCGGGCCGCCGGCGTCGCGGTGCCGCTGGCCCGTTACCTGCTCACCAGCGCCGCCCTGGCCGTTCTCGGCACGCTCGCCGCAATCGGCACCCTGCTGCTCACCAGCTGACCCGCCCGGAGTTCGGCCTTGCCCCGGCCTCCACTCCCGCATAAGCTTTGCTTTGCAGAGTTATCGCTGCCGCAGAGTTGGGAGTACCGGATGGATCGGGGTGCCGCCGGAGAGGCAGCGGAGACCCTTGCCGCGCTTGAGCAGTTGCGCAGACGAACGCACCAGCGGACCCACGGCGGCGCCTGGCTGCCGGCACTCGGCGTCGCCGTCCTGCTGCTGGCCAGCATGGCCCTCTACCGCTATCCGCTGAGCCAGACCAACTCGATCGACGCCGATTACCCGTTCTGGGCCGGGCTGCCCGACGAACAGGTCAGCCCGGTGGCGTCGTACGTCTTCTGGTTCGTCGGCACGCCACTGCTGTTCGCCGGCATGGCGCTCTGGTACGCCTGGCGGGCCCGCCGCTACGGCGTACGGGTGGCGTGGCCGCTGGTCGCGGCCACCGGGCTCGGCGTGCTGGTGCTGCTGGCCGTGTTCGCGGCGGTGCCCACCGGGCCGGTACCGGTCGGGCTCACCCTCCCCAACGGCCCGCACTGGGGTGGGTTGCTGACCCCACTGCTCCCGCTCGCCGCAGCGGTCGTCGTACTGGGCCGGGCCGAACGCAGCCGTGGCCTGGTCGCCGCGGGCGGGTGGATCGCCCTGCTCACCGCCTGGTTGTGCACGACGTTTCCGCTCGGATACCTGCCCGGCTGGTTCACCGTGATGACCGGCGGCACCGAATTCGGCGGCCAGTTGTCGCTACGACCCGGCCACTATCTTGTCCTGATGGCCCTCCCGCTGCTGGTCGTCGCCGCCGTCAACCTGGCCGTGGCGCGGCGGGCCGCACGTGACTGAACCCCGGGCCGGGCGGCCGGAGGCGACCGGGCAGCCGCCGCACCCGGCGACGGTCCTCGACGACGTCGTGCACCAGCGGGTGCGGTTGGGCATCCTCACCGTGCTCAGCGAGGCATACGAGTGCCGGTTCGCCACGCTGCGCGACGAGCTCGGCCTGACCGACGGCAATCTCAACCGGCACCTGCGGATCCTGGAGCAGGCCGGGCTGCTCCAGGTGAGCAAGGGGTACGAGGGCCGCCGGCCGGTGACCTGGCTGCGGCTGACCCGCGAGGGCCGTACGGCGCTGCGCGCCGAGGTGGCCGCGCTGGAACAGCTCGTCAGCCGGATCCGTACCGCCGTCCTCGACCCGCCCGACGGCGAAGACTGAGGGCTACTCCGAGACTCCAACAGGCGCGTGGTCACGCTCGATCCGGGATCGAGTGGCCCGGCGACCCGGACGAGGCCACTCGGCCCTGGATCGGGTGGCCTCGTCAACCGGCGCGGGCCCGCCCGTCGGTTCAGCCGGGCAGCGGCGCCTCGTCGCCCCCGTTGCGGCGCGGCGTGACCAGCCGGCGCACCATCGGGGCGGCGTTCCAGCGGGCCGCGCCCACCAGGTCGCGGGCGTGTTCCAGCACGGTGTAGTCCGGCCTCGCCCGGCCGGCGGCGATCGCGGCGTCCAGGTCGTTGCCGCAGCGCATCAGCACGCTGTCGAAGTCGCGGCGTACCGGCTCCAGCAGGTCGTACCCGAAGGAGCGGTGCAGCCGGGCGAAGAGCGGCTTGTACAGCCGGGCCCGCTCGTGCAGCCCGGAGGAGTACGACATCGGGTTCTTCGGCCGGCGCCGGACGTAGTCGGGCAGCAGGTCGGCGAAGGCCCGCCGGACGATCCACTTATCCTGGCCGTCCCGCATCTTCAGCTCGATCGGCAGCCGCATCGCCAGTTCGACCAGGGCCAGGTCCAGGAAGGGCACCCGGGCCTCCACCCCGAAAGCCATGCTGGTCCGGTCGACCCGCTGCAACTCGGTACGGCAGAGGTTACGGATCTTGTGCAGGAAGAGGCGATGGGACGCCTCCGGCCCGACCTCGTGGTACATCGGGTAGCCGCCGAACAGTTCGTCCGAGCCGTCACCGGTGAGTACGACCTTGATCCCCAGCTCGCGCAGCCGACGGAAGATCGGCACCGAGACCACCGCGTTGATGATGTCGCCGTACTCGGTCAGCTCGGAGATCCGGATCGCCTCCCGGATGTCGGCCAGCCGGATGTCGCGCGGGCGAAGCTCGATCACCTCGTGCGGCACGCCGAGGTCCTTCGCCAGCCGCCGGGCGTACGCCAGGTCGGGGCTTCCCGGCGCGCCGACGGTGACCGCGACGCAGTCCGGGTGCAGCTGCGCCGCGTGCAGCAGCGCCAGCGAGCTGTCCAGGCCGCCGGAGAGCACCACACCCACGGTGAGGTCGGTGTCCAGCCGCACCCGGATGCTGTCGGTGAGGGCGGTACGGACGAGCAGGGCGGCCTCGTCCGAGTCCGCCACCACCGGCAGTCCCGCGCCGAGGGAGAGCAGGTCCACGTACGGTCGCAGTCGGACCGGCCGGTCGGCCTCGGCCCAGCCGTGGTGCCCGGGCGGCACCTCGACCACCGGCGCGCCCGCCCGGACCAGCGCCTTGATCTCGCTGGCGACGTGCAGGCACCCCGGGGTCCGCGACCAGTACAGCGGCTTCACCCCGAGCGGATCCCGCACCAGGTACGCGCGACCGGTGGCCCGTTCCACGATGGCGAAGGCGTACTCGCCGCGCAGCCGGGTCACCATCCGCTCGCCCCAGCGCTGGAACGCGGCGAGCACCACCTCGGTGTCGCTGGTGGTGTGGAACCGGTGGCCCAGGCCGGTCAGCTCCGCGCGCAGCTCGTGGTGGTTGAAGACCTCGCCGTTGTAACAGAGCAGCCAGCGCTCGTCGCCGGAGAGCCAGGGCTGCACCGCACGGTTGCGGTCCACCACCCGCAGCCGCCGGGTACCGGCGAACAGGCCGGTCTCGTACCGGGTCTCGGTGACCTCGCCGCGCGGGACGAGCCGGGTGAGCATCCGCCGGAAGATCGCCGGGTCGGCCTCCGGGCCGAGGCTGAGCACGATGCCGCACAAGGTTCAGACCCCCATCTCGGCCTCGTACGCCCGACGCAGGCGCAGAGTCGCCGACGGTGCGGCACAGATGTGCCAGGCCTGCCCCTCGTCGACCACGTTGATCTCGCCGGCCCGTTGTCGGGTCAGCAGTAGCCCGGCCAGGGTGTCCCGGACGCCGAAGCGGCCGAACCAGTCCATCTCGACGTCTGCCGCCCAGCCCAGGCAGTGACCACTCGGCACCATCGCGGCGTACCCCAGGCGGCGCAACCGGTACTGGTGCTCGGCACTGCGGACCAGGCTGGTCACCCACAGTGGCGGGGTGCCCGCCGGGGTGGCGGCGGCGAACTCGCGGCCGATGTCGTTGAGCAGGGCGACCACCTCGCGGCGGGCCCGACAGAACAGCAGCCCGGCGGTACGCGGCATGGCGTCCGGCCGCACCCGGCGGCGCAGCGCCCGTACGCCCCGGCCGACGACCGTCCGGGGCTGCTCGGTGTAGCGGAAGCGCAGCAGGTCACGGCGCCGCAGCCACTCCAGGTCGACCAGTTCGGTGCTGTGGTGGACCTCGGGGTCGGTGAGGAAGGTGGCCGATTCGCGCCACCACATCACGTCGATGCGGGACAGCAGGTAGATGCGCACGAGCGCGGCCAGGTCGCCGGCGGAGCTGCGCGCGTTGGGCTGGTACCGGGCCATCTCCAGCAGCAGAGTCTCGCGGGCGCCGATCAGCCCCTGGGCGGTGGCGTCGAGCACCGCGGCGAGGGCCGGTTCCCGCAGTCGCTGGTCGATCAGCACCTGGCGGGCCTTCGTACTGCTCGCCCCGGCGAGGGCGCCCACCTCGACCAGCAGCTCGGCCACGGCGTCGCGGTAGGCGTTCAGGTCGGGCCCGACCGTCGCCGACAGGCGCCCGGAACTCCACGGGCGGCGCCGGGCCGGGGTGACGGGAGGACCGGACCGATGTCCCGGGCTTCGGCTGGGCACTCGCATGGTGGGTCCTCTCTCCCGTCGTGCGGTGATCGCCTGTCGCCGACAGTAATCACGCGGACCGGGATGAGTCCGAACAATCCTCCTATCTACTTCTAAGGAAGACGGCACCGACCGTACGGCCCGGACCGGGACGTACCAGGGGCACGCCCGGCGGTCCGGGACGAACCGTCAGAACCAGTCGTTGTCCTGTGCGATCCGCCGGGCCTCGGCGCGCGTCGTCGCCCCCAGCTTCTGCACCGCCAGCGCGAGGTAGTTGCGCACCGTGCCCGCCGACAGGTGCGTCTGTCGGGCGATCACCGCGACCGGCACGCCGTCGCCGGCCAGCCGCAGCGTCTCCAGCTCACGCGGGGTCAGCGGGCAGGGCGGGATGGTGAGCGCGTCGGCCGCGAGCGCCGGATCGACGTACCGGCCGCCGGCGTGCACCCGGCGGATCACGTCGGCGAGCGCGCCACCCGGGGCACCCTTGGGCAGGTAGCCGCGGGCGCCGGCACCGAGGGCGCGGGCCAGGTGCGCCGGTCGGCCCTGGCCGGTGAGGATGACCACCGCGCACGCCGGCAGCGCCCGGGCCAGCTCGGCGGCGACCTGGAAGCCGTCCCGCCGGGGCATGGACAGGTCGATCACGGCCACGTCGGGCCGGTGGGCGAGGGCGGCGGTCACCGCCGCATCCCCGTCGGCCGCCTGCGCGACGACCGCCAGGTCCTCCTCGAGGTCGAGCAGGGCGGCGAGGGCGGCACGGATCAGCTCCTCGTCGTCGGCGAGCAGGACCCGGATCCGGTCACGGTCGGTGGTCATGCGGCGGTCGGCACGGTCGCCTCGACGGTGAAGACGCCGTCGGCGCAGCGGGTGTGCAGCTGTCCGCCGGCCACGGCGAGGCGGTCGGCCAGGCCGCGCAGGCCGTGGCTGTGCCGGTCCGGTGCCGCCGGGACGGTCACCCCGTCGTTGGTCACGGTCATCCGCGCCACGTCCTCCTCCTGGCTGATCTCGATCCGGCACCAGCCGGCCCGGCTGTGCCGCAGCACGTTGGTGCCGGCCTCGCGGAGCACCGCCGCCAGCTGGGTCGCCGCCTCCGGCGGCAGCTC
Organism: Micromonospora craterilacus; assembly: GCF_003236315.1. GTDB lineage: Bacteria > Actinomycetota > Actinomycetes > Mycobacteriales > Micromonosporaceae > Micromonospora > Micromonospora craterilacus. Next base: position 1,508 of record NZ_POTY01000070.1, on the reverse strand, counting down.
ACCGGCCGGTGGCACGACCGTGCACCGTACCCCGGAGGATCGGAGCACCTCGCCGACGGCGGTGAGCTGCTCGGCGAGGTCGACCCGGCGGTACCCGTGCACGGTGCGGCGCAGCTCGGTCAGCGCGGTGGCGGCCAGTCGCTGCGCCTCGGCCGCCTCCCGGCCCGCCCGCTCGGGGTCGTCGGGCGCGAGCCGGGCGGCCAGTTCGGCCTTCAGGGCGATCACGGTCAGGTGGTGCCCGAGCAGGTCGTGCACGTCTGCGGCGAAACGCAGCCGCTCCTGCGCGGCGACCAGCCGGGCCTGGGCCGCCCGCCCCTGCTCGGCCTGCACCAGCAGCCGCCAGAACCACACCTGGAAGCCGTTCACCGCGGCGATGCCGAGGCCGAGGACGCCGGTGACCAGCAACGACCGGCCGACCGACGGGCCGGTGGCCCCGGCCACCGCTACGGACACCGCGACGGCGACCAGCGCCACCGGCACCACCAGGCGGAACGGGGCCAGCAACGGAACCCCGCCGACGACGGCCGCGCCCAGCCAGGCCCAGGTGGGCCAGGCGTCGCCGGCGACCGGTGCGACCAGCGGCACGCTGAGCACCGTCACGCCGGCGTACGCGTACCGCAGCCGGCGGCGCAGCCCGCCGGCCGGCCCGGGGGTGACCGCGGCGTACAGCGCCACCGCCAGCACCAGCGCGAACGCGGCGATCCCGACCGCACCCGAGGCCACCCGCCACGCGTCCGGTTCCCGGGCCAGCCCGACCGCCGGCAGGACCAGGGTGCCGGCCATGCCGGAGGCGAGGGAGACGAGAGTCGCGGCCCGGGCGCGGAACAGGGTCCGCCCGCCGCCCGACACCGTCGGCTCCGCCACCACCACGGTCGCCAGGGTAGAGCGCGCCGCCACACCGGTGGACCCACCGGAGTGCCCGGTCCGATCGTGTGTTCCGCCCGGCCGACCGGTGACATCGGGTGGCTGGTTCCCGTGACACGCGCGCCGCGACGCTCGATGACATGACAGAGCTGACGCCGACCGCCCCGGCGAGGACGCCTCCCGACACGACGCCGCCGGGCACGACGTCGTCCAACACGGCGCCGCCGGGCACGATGCCTTCCGGGCAACGGGCCGGATCGGCGGGCCGCGCCCGGCTCCGGCACCTGGCTCGGCACCTGCTGGAGATGGTGCTGGCCATGGTGGCCGGCATGCTGCTGCTCGGGCCGGCGCGCGCCGCCCTGGGTACGGCGTTCGGGCTCGCCCCGGCGTCCCCCGGCCTCGGCGCGCTGCTGATGGCCACCGACATGAGCCTCGGCATGGCGGTCTGGATGGGGTACCGGGGGCACTCCGGCGCGGCGATCGGCGAGATGGTGCTGGCCATGTACGCACCGGTCCTGCTGCTGCTCGTGCCGTACCGGGCCGGGCTGCTCGACGCGGACACCCTGCTGGCCGGCGCGCACCTGCTGATGGTGCCGGCGATGGCCGCGGTGGTGCTGCGGCGCCGGGGCGAGTACGTCCGGCAC
>NZ_POTY01000006.1 GCF_003236315.1 Micromonospora craterilacus | reverse complement strand
GATCACGCGGGGTGGCCTCCAGTCGGATCGGTCGGGTGGGGATCGGGAGCGTTGGTGGTGAACACCGGCACGTCGCGGACCGCCGCCAGGTAGGGCGTGCCTTCGGTGTAGCCGGTACCGGACCGGGCCCCGAGCATCCGCACCGCCACCCGGTGGTGGGTACGCCGCCACCGCAGCAGGGTCGCGGCGAACTCGCCCATCCGTCGGGCGACCAGGTCGTGGTCCGCTCCGGCGAGTCGGCCTTCGCCCACGGCCGACCGGTAGGCCTCTTCGACGGTGGGTTGACCGGCCCGCACCCGGGCCAGGACCTCCGGCACCGACCGGTAGGCCACCGAATCCAGCCGGCCCTCGCCGGGCGTACGGCACAGCGACTCCACGAGCTTGTAGGAGCGGGACTGGATCGCACTGGCCCCCTCGGTGTACTGCCGAAACGTCTGGAACGACGTCCGCTGCATCGTGGCCAGCAGCGAGAACAGCGGGCCGGCGGACCCGAGCAGGTCCCGCGCGTAGGCCAGCCGGGCGGCGGCGGGGCGGGCGGCGTCCACGGCCAGCGCGGCAACGACGCCACCCAGTTCGTCGGCGACCCCGGCGAAGAGGCATTCGTACGCTTGAAGAACCCGGATGAACAGGTACTCGTCGTGGGTGACGTGCACGGGCAGCATGCTCAGTCGCAGCGACTGGTCCGCGGCCGCGCCGAGTTCGGCGGCGACCACGCTCAGCGCGGTGGCGACGGTCGCCGGATCGCCGGCACCGACCGCCCCGGTCAGACCGAGGCGGGTCAGCGCCGGCGAGGCGGCTCGGACGCCGAGCCGGCAGCGCTTGGCCACCAGTTCCGGCCCGGGCCGCCCCAGCGGGAGGAGGTCGGTGGTGTGGGTGGCAGCGGCCAGTTCGAAAACGAGCGCGTCGGCCACCAGGCGGATGACGAGCCGGTCACGGGCACGCCGGGCGGACGTGTCGTCCTCGGCCGGTGGCGGGTCGTCCGCTCCGCAGGGCAGCCGGAGCAGCCGCAGCGCAAGATAGCTGCGGTAGTCGTAGCGACCGTCCCACTTGTCCAGTGTGGCGTCGAGGAAGTCGCGCAGCAGCGGGGCCGGTTCGCCCCGTCCGGTCACCCTCGCCCGGGCCTCGTCGAGGAGGGCGAGTACGTTCTTTTCGACAAAGTGTTTACCGACGCGCTGGAATTCGCCCAGCACCGAATGGTACGGAAACACATCAGGGTCGGCCGCACCCGACAGCCAGCTCGTCAGTTCACGCACGAACCACACCTCGGCATTCTGAGACGGGTCGTATTCGGGGATCGGCCCTCCTCGTCGAAGGCCGGTCGTCAGGGACGGGCGGTGCCGGAATTATCAGTCGGGGAATTGAGTCGGACCTGCCACAAATCCGGGAAGAATCGGTGTCCGACGAGTTTGGCCAGCATATTTGCGGGGCTGCCCGGAGTGCCGGCCGGAGCATGCCCCCCGACCCGCAGGGTCAACTGGTAGTGCCGCACCCGCCACAGCGACACCCGCTCGTCCCACTCCAGCATCGCCTCGGCCAGGCGGTGCACCGGGTCGGCCGGGGCTGCCCGGCGCAGCGCCGCCGGCTCGGTCCCCCCGGCGGCGAGGTGCCCGGCGAAGGCGCGACCGAGCTGCACGCTGAGCGACCGGACCCGCTTCCAGCCGGGTGATTCGGCGCCGGATCCGTTGCCCAGCGCGGGCTGCATGGCTTGAAAGTCCACTGGGGACAGATGAGTCAGCATCTCCAGCTGGTCGGTGATCAGCCGCACCGCGAGAGTCGCCCGACCCAACAGCACCTCCGCCGCCGCCGGGTCCCCCGCGTCCACCTGAGCCACCGCCTCGGTCAACTCCGACGCCGCCAGTTTCAGCCACAACTCGGTGGACTGGTGCACCACCTGGAACAGCAGCTCATCGCGGTGGATCATCTCCGCCGGAGTGCGTTGAAGTCCGAGCAGCGCGCCCGTACGCATATAGCGCTCATAGTCCGTGGCGCCGTCGCCCGGCAAGACAGGTGACTGATCGCGCTTCACGGAATGGCCTCCTCGGTCGGGCGTCAGAACGGCCGGTTCGGCCACGTCGTGAGCGGGCGGAGATGGACATCATCCAATGAAAAACGCCAATGCGCTACCCACCTGTCACGAATTCGGAGCGGAACGTCACGACGACGAACGCAACCCGCGGCACGGCTCTGCCGGTTTCGTCCCTTCGCCGTGTGGTCGCTGGCTTCCGGCTGTCCGCAGGCTTGCGGTGAACAGCAGACCGACCGCGACCACGCCCATGGTGATGGACAGCGAGCGCAGGATTCCGACGTGCTCCGCGAGGAAGCCGAGCAGTGGGGGTCCGGCCAGGAAGGCCGTGTAACCGATGGAGGAGACCACGCCGACCCGGATCGCTGCGCGGCTCGGATCATCGGCTGCCGCGCTGATGCCGAGCGGAAACCCCATCGCGGTGCCCAAGCCCCAGGTGATGACTCCGACCAGGGCAAATGCTTGGTGTGGGCCGAAGATCGTGACGGCGAGGCCGGACATGGCGAGGACGGCGCTGGCGCGGGTGACGAGTCTCGGGCCGTATCGGTCGACGAGTGGCGGCCCGAACCATCGGCCGATGGTCATCGCGGCGACGAATATCGCGAAGCTCAGCGAGCCTGCGGCCACCGAGGTGTGGTGACCCTCGATCATGGCGGACGCAAGCCAGTCGTTGCCGGTGCCCTCGGAGAACGCCATGCTCAACACGAAGATGCCGAGAGCGAGCGTGCGTGGTTCGGTCCACGCGCGCAAGGCGTCGCGTGTCGGGTGGTGCGTGGACGGCCGGGTGTCGGTGGCCAGATACCGGCGAGTGGACAGTGGTACGGCAATGGCGATCAGAGCTGCGACGACGCCCAGGTGGACGACGACCGGGATGTGCAGTGCGGCGCAGGCTGCGGCGAGCCCGGCGCCGATGACAGTTCCGCCGCTCAGCGAGGCGTGGAACCGGGACATCATCGACGTGCCGGCTCGTTGCTCGACGGCAGCGGCCTCGACGTTCATCGCCACGTCCCAGATGCCGGTACCCAAGCCGAGAAGGGCAAGGCCCATGGCCGTGACGGTGAAGGCGCCCTGTGCGCCGATTCCGGACAGGCAAAGGCCGGCCGCGCTGGCCAGGCTGGCTACGGCAACGGCGCGGCGTGGGCTGGTGTGGGCCACGAACGGTCCGGCCGTCAACAGCGAGATGATCGATCCGATCGGCAGGGCGAGCAGCAACAATCCCAGTTGTCGCGGGCTCAGCTGAAGCTGCGACTTGACGCTCGGGATGCGGGCCGCCCAGGTAGCGAAGGCGAATCCGCTGCTGACGAACGCGAGGTACACCGCCGCGGTGGCGGCTCGCACCTGGGCACGGCTGATACCCGCCGGCCCGACCAGCGACCTCGACCGGTCGCGTGCGCCAACGGGATTACCGGTCATCCGCCACGTCCCTAGGCACGAGACGACGGACCGACGCCCTGATCTTTCCGGGATCGACCGGCCGGGTGGACAGGGTCGCGTGCAGGAGCAGCCCTTCGATCAACGCGTCGAGTGTCTCCGCGGTGTCGGGGTCGAAGTGTCGCTGCAACGATCGGCGGGTGCTGTCCATCCACGCCTGTGTGATCAGCCGGAGCTGGGGATTGCGTGCCGCCGCGGCGTACAGTTCGTAGGCGAGGACCGCGCTGCGCTGGTTGTCGGCCAAGTCGGCCAACAACGCCTCGACGACTTTCCCGCGGGCGTCGGTCCCTGGTTCGATCGCCGCCATCTGCGCGTCGAACGCCGCCGCTGCCGTCTCCGCCAGATGCGTGAAGGCCGACGTCAGGAGATGTTCCAGGCTGGCGAAGTGGTACGTGACAGAGCCCAGCGGCACGTCGGCGGCAGCGGCCACCCGACGGTGGGTCGTTCCCGCCACACCATGCTCGGCGATGACATCCAGAGTGACCGCTATCAGCCGTTGACGCCGGTCCGGCTCATACCGGCGACGGCCTCTACCGGCGGACTGCTGCCCGCTGGTCATCTGTCGTGAACCGACCGGATGACGCGAGCGGGGTTGCCCACGGCGACAACGTCGGCGGGAATGTCCTTCGTGACGACCGCGCCGGCGCCGATCACGGAGTTGTCGCCGATGGTGACGCCGGGGCAGATCACGGCCATGCCGCCGATCCACACGTTGTTGCCGATCGTGATCGGCAGAGCGGCCTCCCATTTGGCGCGGCGCGGCTCCGGGTCGATCGGATGCGTCGGCGTCAACAACTGCACGTTCGGACCCATCAGCACGTCCTCACCGATGAGGATCTACGCGACATCCAGGGCCATCAACCCGTAGTTGATGAACGTCCGCGCGCCGACGTGGAGGTGACTGCCGTAGTCGACGTGCAGGGGAGGGCGGATCTCCACCTCGGCGCCTACCGAACCCAGCAACTGGTCAAGCAGGCCCCGGCGCCCCGCAGCATCTCGCGGATCGCTGTCATTGAACGCCTTGGTCAGCACCATCGCCTGGCGCATCTCGGCTTCCAACTCCGAGTCAGCACCCCGGTAGAGATCGCCAGCGAGCATGCGCTCCCGCATGGAGCGCGAGTCGCCCTCAACAAGATCAGGAAAACCCATGCGTACGATCGTACAAACATTGTACGTTCGTACGCAACGGGAGGCAGGCCTAAGTCCTGGCCCACGCGGTCGCCGCAATGTCATTGGACATGACCGCGCTGGCGGTGCGGGCCGCGATCCTCCTCCATGACGAGCGCCTGGATCCGGCGCACGGTCGCGCCCGGCGCGAAGATCGCCTCCCGCCATCGCTGCAATGTTCTGGTCAGATCCCACACGGTCGTTCGCAGCTCCCGCAGTTCTCGCTGTGAGGCCGTCAACTGTTCCCGGACGGACAGTGCCTCGGTCTCCAGTTCCGTGACCCGCGACCGCAGCGGCTGCACCAGAGCCAGCGCCGCGTCGGTCAACGCTCCGGCCGTGTCGGCCTTCAACTTCCGCCGCTGCATGGCGACCGTGGCAAGAACGCCGAGCCCGCTCGCGCCGCCGAACAACCCGAGCGCGGAGATCAACAGCTGTACCCAGTACGGCGAGCCGGAAGCCTGGGCGGTCATCATGTCTCCCCTTCAGGGGACGGACAGACACCGGCCTCGGGCAGACGCATGAGCATGCGCAGGGACCGCACGATCTCGGCCGAGCGCAACCACGAGCCGGCCGCCACGGCGCTGACGAACGACGCGGCCACCACCGCCTGCCCGCCGGCGACCGCCAGGACGGCGACGACGTACATCGCCGCGATCGCGCCGAGCATGAGCACCGCAGCGAGTTCGATGCCGAGCCCGGTGCCGAGTTGCCCCGGCCAGAACATGCCGAGCAGGCCCGCGACACCGACGACGATCAGGCCGAACTCCCAGCTGATCTTGATCGCGTACGGCATCGCCAACTCCACCGACTGTGGCCGGACGTTCAGCGCGACCAGCAGGACACCGCAGACGGGCGCGGTGACGAGGACCGCGAACTCGTAGACGCGATGTGTCGTCCGCTTGTAGAAGTTTCCCATGCCCGACTCCTCTCCCAGCCACACCTCGGGTCGACGTGCAGCAAGCCAAGCCAGCACGCCCCGTGCCGTCGTCGAGCGGCCCAGCGCCTGAGGAAGACACGGTCGGCGGCATGGCGGAAAGCCGGGGCGAGCAGAAGGGCATCCGCCCGTCTGCTGCCGCAGATACCGACCAAACCGCTCGGCCGGGCTGCGGCGCTCACCGCCATGAATCCAACATATGCCCAGGTCAGAGGCGCATTGACGCCCTGCGGACAGAACCCGGCCAGCACAGTGCCCAGAACGCCAATTGTCGGATTATCGACAGCGGTCTAACGGTGCACCGGATGGCTCATTCGATAGGCGAAGGCGGCCGGCGCACGAGCCGTCGTTGGTCGAATCCGGCGGCGACCGACGAGCGATGCGCCCTACGGCCTGCCGCCCTGACGTCGCTCCCATGACTGGTAACGACATTGACCGAAGGCACCTTCTCCGGTCGCCCACACCGACAGCACCTCGCCGGCTAACCTCGCACTCGCGCTGCGGGTGCTGCCGATCCCCGCCACCGCCAAGGTCGGGCTGTTGGCGGCCGGCGCCGTGGCCAGCGCCTTCGGGTTGGCGGCAACCGTAAGGTCAGCGAGCGGGCGCCCTCGACCGGGCGTGGCCCGCTCTTGTCGGGCACGCTGTTGATCGATACGGTCGCGGCCATGCATTCGAGTTACCTGTCGTGGGGCGAGGCGAAGGCCCTGTTCGACAGCCGAGGCTTCGCCGAGTCGTCCTACCGGAACCTGTACGCGGAGGAGTACATCCTCCATCCGGGCAGTGCCCTGGTTGGTGGCGCCTTCCCGCTCAACGGCCATGACCGGCACCCGTGGCGCGATACCACTCCGGACGCCGCCACCGGGTACATCGTCGATGGCGACCTCACCGTCGACGGCAACATCTTCGACTGGGACGACGGCGCCAGCGCCTTGATCGTGTTGGGCGACCTCCGCGCCGCCAACATCTACCTGGGCTGTGACACGAAGCTCCTCGTACAGGGCAGCGTCGAGGTCGAGACCTTTGTGGGCGACATGACCGACAAGCTGGTGATGATCCACGGTGACCTGCGTACGCGGTTGACGATCATGTGGGACGGCTTCTGTCCGGACCTGGTCGGCGGCTGCCTCTACGGCCGCACACTTGCCCCCGACTACATCGACCTGCCGGGCGACACCATCGGTCGGGTCGAGGACCCAACACCCGACGTCCCGCTCGCCGACCTGCTCGTCGGGGAGGTGCTCGCCGACGCCGACCCGGTCGACCCGTATGCCGTCGAGCTCGGTGTGCACAAGCGGCGCCTCTACGACCGGATCACGCAGGGACTTCCGGTCGCCCGGGGCGGCCGCCGCGTCGCCCCGCTGGAGATCCCGGCGTAGCGGTGTCGTTCGTCGCGCCTGCCGCCGGCGTCCCGACTCAGACCTCCACAGCCGTCAATTTCCACCGTGCCGCGGCCCTGGCGCCGCCAGGCGGATCACCTCGATCTGACCGTCCAGGCGGAGCGGGCCGGCGGCGTACGGAATCAGCAGCGTGTCCCCCCGCCGCAGCGACAGGTCGTCCTTCTCGCCGGTCAGTCGGCCCTCGCCGGCTACCACGACGAGGACGCTGAACCCCTGCTCGATGCGGTCGCCGCCGTGCCGGCGGTGGGCGGCGAAGAACTCGTCTGCGGCCTCGGGCAGCAGCCGATCCGAGCCGCGCAGGCGGTCGAGCCGCGCCGGTGTCCACCTGCCGCGGTCGACGCACTGCAGGGCCAGGTCGTAGCCGAGGCCCAGATGGCCGTCGGGAAGGCCGAAGCTGTCGTACTCGAGCAGCACGGAGAAGTCGGTCGGCTCCTGGACCTCGACCAGCAGGATGCCGTCGCCGATCGCGTGTGGCAGGCCGGCGGGGCAGAGGATCGCGTCGCCGGCCGACACCGGGATCTTGTTGGTGGCGTCGAGCATCTGCTCGGTCTGCTGCCCGGTCACCCAGCCGGCCAGTTCGTCTGCCGGCACGTCGCGGGCGAAGCCGAGGTGGACGTACGCGTCGGGGCGCGCCGAGACGATCACCCAGGCTTCGGTCTTTCCGTACGGCGACGCCAGGTGGGCGTTCGCGAAGCGGCGGTCCGGGTGTACGTGCAGCGGCAGTCGCTGGCCGGCGTCGAGCAGCTTCACGAGCACGCCGGTGTCGGTGCGTTCCGGGCCGAGCCACCAGCGCGGGTCGGCGGCGATCGCCTCCGCGAGCAGTCGGCCGTCGGAGAGCGTGGACAGCCCGGATGGGCCCAGCCCGAATCGGGTGGTCACCGAGCCGACCCAGTCCTCGGGGCGGTCGGGCAGCGCGGGGACGTTGCGGAATCCGGCTATCCGGCCCGCGCCCTGGTAGAACGTCTCCGGCTGGTTGGCGGTCAGCACTTCAACGGTCATCAGCCTCTGGTCCGATCGAGAGGGGTGGGGGTGCGCTGACGGGCGAGCGCGGCGAGGAAGCCGCCGACGAACGTGTCGCCCAGCCCGACGGTGGTGGGGTTCCGGACGTCGAGCGCGAACCCGGGGACGCAGTAGACCGTGTCGCGCATTCGCTGGCGCAGCGCCGCGGCGAAGGCCACGGACTCGGGGCGTCGCGGTTGTCGGCGCAGGCGAGCCGCGTCGTCGTCGGTGAACTCGTCGCCGTGGCAGTAGCGGGTGGCGGCCATGACGGTGCCGGTGTCGAGGGCGTCGGCGTAGTCGGACGTCTGTGGGCCGAACGCGATGGCCCAGTACTTCGTGTGCAGGACCAGCGTCGGTACGGGGATGAGCGCGTGCAGCGCCGTGAGCGCGTCCGCGATCTCTCCCACCGAGAGCAGGTCGACCGGGTGCCCGAGATACGACTGCAGCTCGTCCTCGTTCAGCCCGTACACGTCGATCGCGTCGAGCAGCGCGTCCCGGACCCGGCGGCTGAACGCGGGCTCGTGGTACGCCGCGTCCTCGAAGTAGGTCACCGCCCCGGGTGGCAGCTGCCGCATGTGTGCGCGCAGTTCGGCGAGCCGGTCATCGAGCTGCTCGGCGGAGCGCATGGCGTTGAACCCGGAGATCAGGAACAGCTCCGCCGTGCCGAGCCGGTCGCCGAGGTCGCCGCTGAGCAGCATGGCGCCGTTGGCCGGGTCGTTGACGTAGATCAGCCGGTTCGGGAACGGCGCGGTGATGTCGAGGTCGCCGGTGCGGATCCGCAGGCCCTGGTCGTACTGGACGATCAGGTGTGGATAGAAGGTGTCCTCGACACCGCTGGAGAGGTAGTCGCCGTCCGGCGGCAGCAGCCGGCGTACGGTGTCGTTGACGCTGACCAGGTGCAGTGTCGACGGCACGTCGAGCCGGCTCATCAGGATCCCGGCCCGCACCGAGGTGCCGCCGAGGGCCACCCGGTGCGGGAACCGGCCGGCGAAGGTCTCCAGCGCCGGGGCCGAGGCGACGAAGTGCTCGCCGCCCCCGCCCCGGGCGACGTAGCCGAGGATCGACACCACGAGGTCCCGCTCGCTGGTCACCGTGGCCGGCGCCGTCAGTTCCGCGGCGACGATGCCGTAGTCGGCGACCAGCTTTTCCATGACGCCGGCGGTCAGCTTCACCTCGTAGTCGACGCAACCGCCGAGGCCGAGGACGACACGGGACGCGTCCGCCATGTCAGTAGAGCGATGCCTTGCCGGCGGCGCCGAACAGTTCGATCTTCTGGGCGGCGACCACGTTCATGGCCTCGATGCAGGCGGGCTGGATGGCGTTGGGCTCGCGCGTCTTGGGGTCGTTGCCAAGTACCTCGCGCATCTTGGCGTGGTAGGCGAGCTTGATGTCGGTGGAGATATTGATCTTGTTGATGCCGATTCGCGCGGCCTCGCGGATCTCGTCGTCCGGGTTGCCGGAGCCGCCGTGCAGCACCAGCGGGATCTGCACCCGGCTCTTGATCTCCTTGAGCAGGTCGAGCTTCAGCTCCGGCTTGAGGTGGGCCGGGTACATGCCGTGGAAGGTGCCGATCGCGATGGCGAGACTGTCCACGCCGGTCTGCTCGACGAACGTGACCGCGTCGTCGGGGTCGGTGTAGATGATCTCAGCGGCACCCGCCTCGGCGTAGCTGTCGTTGCCGCCGATCGTGCCCAGTTCGCCCTCCACCGACACGCCGAGCACGTGCGCGGAGTCGGTGACCTTCCTGGTGATCGCGACGTTCTCCTCGAACGGCTTCAGCGAGCCGTCGATCATCACGGAGGTGAAGCCGAACTGGACCGCCTGGAGGATCTGCTCGTAGGTGGCGCCGTGGTCCCAGTGGATCGCGATCGGGACGCTCGACTTGTGCGCCCGCTCGATGATGCCGGCGATCATCTCGCGCCCGATGTGCCGCACCTCGTCGGGGTGGATCGCGACGATCAGGGGGGCGTCCGTCTCCTCGCTGATCTCCACGATGCCCTTGAACATCGCCCAGTCGCTGATGTTGAAGGCGGGCACGGCGAAGCTGTGCGCGTTGGCGACGTCGAGGATCGCCTTACCGGTCGTCAGCATTTCCGAGTTTCTCCTTATTGCTGGGTGTGTCAGGTGTTGCCGGTCGGGTCAGGCCTTCACGGCGCCGGCGGTGAGCCCACCGATGAACCGCCGCTGGAAGAAGAGGAAGAGAAGAAGGACGGGAATGGACCCGAGGACGCTCATCGCCATCATCTGGTTCCACTCGTACGAGTGCTGGCCCATGAGCAGCTGGATGCCGATGGGTACCGTGCGCATCTCGTCGGTGCGGGTCAGCGTGAGCGCGAACAGGTACTCGTTCCACGAGATCATGAACGTGTAGACACCGACCGCGATCAGGCCGGGCACCGCGGTCGGCACGAGGATCCGCCACAACGCGGTCCAGCTGCTGCCGCCGTCGACCTTGACGGACTCGTCCAGCTCTCGGGGCAGTGTGTTCAGGTACGCGGTGACCATGATGATCGCGTACGGAAGGGTGAACACCATGTGCGTGAGGATCAGGCCGAGATAGGTGTCGTACAGCCCGAGCGCGACGATGAGCCCGAAGTACGGAATGACGAGCGTGATCGGCGGCACCGCCTGGACGCTGACGATCATGGCGTTGATGGTCTTCTTGAAGGGGAAGGTGAAGCGGCTGAACGCGTACCCCGCGAGGACGGCCACCAGGAGCGTCAGGATGGTCACCGCGAAGGCGACGATGTAGCTGTTGAGAAAGAACCGCAGCTGGGCTGCGTTGCCCAGGATGGCGCGGTAGGCGTCGAACGAGAAGCCCTCGGTGATGAGGCTCGGCGGGTTCTGGAAGACCTCACCGTTGCTCTTGAACGAGGTGGAGAGCAGCCACAGGACCGGCAGGCCGGCGAACAGCCCGCCGATGACCAGCCCGGTGACGACGCCGGCTTTGGCGAGGGTGCGCCGAGTCTTGACGGTGGCCATGTGTCTCACCGCTCCCTTTGCGAGCGTACGTAGAAGAAGGCCAGCACCATGGTGAGCAGCAGGACGATCACGGCGGCGGCGGACGCGGTGGCGAACTCGTACTCGCTGAAGGCCTGCTTGTAGGTGAAGGTGCTGAGCATCTCGGTGGCGTTCAGTGGCCCGCCGCCGGTGGTCATCCAGATCAGCGCGAACTGGTGCGAGGTCCAGATCAGGTCGAGCACCGCCATGCTGATGATGACCGGCCGGAGCTGGGGCAGCGTCACGTGGAAGAACCGCTGGAACCAGTTCGTGCCGTCCACCGCGGCGGCCTCGTACAGGTCGTTGGGGATGCCCTGCAACGCGGCCAGCAGGCTGATCATGAAGAACGGGTAGCCGGCCCAGATGTTGACGAAGGTGACCGCCCAGAGCGCCATGCCCGGGTCGCTGAACCAGTTCACGCCCTCCTGGATGAGCCCCAGGGTCTGTAGTACGTGGTTGACCACGCCGGCCGGGTCGAGCAGCAGCCGCCAGATGACGGCGATCACCGCGATGGTGAACAGCCAGGGCAGGATGTAGACGATCCGGAAGATGGCCTTCGTGACGCCGCCCAGCAGCGGACTGTTGAGCATCATCGCGAAGGTGAGGCCGAGGACCAGGTGGGCCAGGGTACTCACCGAGATGAACACGCCGGTGTTCTTCAGCGCGGCCAGGAAGCTCTCGTCGGTGAGCACCTTCGTGTAGTTGGCGAACCCGGCGAAGACCGAGTTCTCCTGGACGATCACGTTGTCCCGGAACGAGTAGCCGATCACCATGACGATGGGGACCACCATCAGGACCACGATCAGCAGCACCGTGGGGGACAGATAGCCGTACGGAACCAGGCGCCGGGCCAGGGTGGAACGGGACCGCCCGGGGACGGCCGGTGCGGCCCGCGTCGAGGTCTCCGGTGCTGTCAAAGTCATGGCTGTCTCCTTGGTCGGGCGCCGCGCCGGCTCGGCGGCGCGGCGCCCGGGCGGGCTACTCGATGACCGAGGACCAGTTCTCCTGGGACTTTGCGAGGGCGTCGTCGACGCTCGACTTGCCGGTCAACACGAGCTGCAGCTGCTCGGCGAAGCTGCGCATCAGGTCCTCGGACTTGGGCAGGCCGACGAACTCGTTGGCCGGGTAGCCCTGCTGGTAGATGTCGAAGGCGGTCTTGAACAGCGGGTCGCTGTTGCCGAAGTCGGGCTCCGCGGTCTTGTTGCCGGGGAAGCCGTTCGCGATCGTGCTCAGCTTCGCGTTCGTCTGCTGGCTCATCAGGTACGAGACGAACTTGAACGCCTCGGCCTTGTGCTTGGTGGAGTTGGAGATACCGATGCCCCACGACGCGTACGGGATACCGCGCTGGCCGGTGAAGCCGTCCTCGGCCGGCAGGGCCGCCACCTCGAAGTTCAGGTCCGGCTTGTTCTTCTTGATCAGGTTGATGTGCGCGAGCGAGTCGATCATCATCCCGACCTGGCCGTTGGTGAACTTCTCGACCTTGTCCTGCTCTTTCATGGTGAGCGAGCCGGGCGCGATGACGCCGGCGTCGTTCAGGCTCTTCACGTACTCGATCGTGCTCTTGACCGGTGCGCTGGTCAGGTTCGGCTTGCCGTCGGCCAGCATGCTGCCGCCGGACGCCCAGAGCCAGGACATGACGTCGTTCTGGACGCCGTTGGGCACGGCGGTGTCGAGCGGGAGCACCCAGCCCTTGACGTCGCCGCCGCTCGCGCTGATCTTCTTGGCCGCGTCGAGGAACTCGGTGCGCGTGGTAGGCGTGCTCGGGACGCCGGCCTTGGTGAGCAGGTCCTTGTTGACGAACAGCGGGTAGACGAAGTTGACCACCGGGATCATGTACGTCTTGCCGTCGACCTGCACCTGGCTGGCGAGCTCGCTGGCGTCGTAGTTCGCGTCGGTCATCAGCTTGGACAGGTCGGTGATCGCGCCCTGCTTGGCGAAGTCGTTGACCCAGGCACCGTCGAGGCCCACCACGTCGGGCAGGGTCTTCGAGGCGGCGCCGGTGAGTAGTTGCTGCTTGGTCGAGGCGTACGGCGCGCTCAGCAACTTGACCTTGATGTTCGGGTTCTCTGTCGTGAAGTCATTGATGATCTTGTCAAACTCCCCGGCCGGCAGTTCGGCGCCCCACCACTGGGCGAACTCCAGCGTCACGGTGCCGTCCGAGGCATCCTCACCCGAGCCGCAGGCCGCGACGAAGGTGACCATCGTCGCCGCTGTCACCGCCCCTATCAGTCGCTTCAGCCGGGTAGCGCGAAACAACATGGCGAGCTCCTTCGATATAGAGATCCCTCTGTTCTCTGCGAGATTGGCGTCACGTTAGCAACGTGTTACAGGCAAAGACAAGAGGAGAACAGCAAGAAGACGCGGAGTGCGGCAAAGTTCAGCGTCAAGCGGTGAGCCGGCCGGGCGCTTTGCGCGTCTTGTGCCGGACCGGGGACGCGGGAGGGACCCCGGACGCACTGCTCGCCGATGCCGCTCCATGCCCTTCTCTGCATCAGTACCGGCGGCCAACGCGCGGTTGTGGCATACTGCCGCATTGACAAGGGGGAAGCATGAGCGTCGACAAGGACGAGCGGCAGCGCCATCTGCCTGCCGGACGCAAGGCTCAGCTGGCCGCGTACGTCGCCGACACCGGCCAGGTCACGGTTAGCGAACTGGCCGAACGCTTCGGCGTCTCCATCGACACCGTCCGGCGTGACCTCGATCAGCTCAGTGCCGACGGGGTCCTCGTCCGCACGTACGGCGGTGCCGTCAGCCTGTCCACCGTCTTCCGCACCGACCGCGCCGTCGACCAGCGACTCACCCTGCAGGAGCAGGAGAAGGAGAAGATCGCGGTGCTGGCCGCGGCGCTGGTCCAGGACAGCTCGACAATCATGATCAACGGCGGGACCACCACCCTGGCGGTCGCCCGCAACCTCGGCCAGCACCGGGACCTCACGGTCGCGACGAACAACCTGCTGGTGCCCGGCGCGCTGCCGCCTACGGCAATCCGTGACATCTACCTCTTCGGCGGTGCGGTGCGCACCCTCACGCTCGCCACGATCGGGCCGGTCAGCTTCCGGGCCAGCGGCGGCGCCGAACTGGACATCAGCTGTGACCTGGCACTGATCGGCGTCGGCGCGGTAGCGGCGGACGCCGGCTACACGACGAGCAACCTCGCCGAAGCCGCGATGATGCAGGAGATGATCGCGCGCGCCGGTCGCGTGGCCATCCTCGCCGACTCCTCCAAGTTCGGCCGCCGGCTGTTCGCCCAGGTCTCCGAGCTGGGCAGCGCCGACTACCTGATCACCGACACCGCGCCGCCGGCCGACCTGCGGGACGCCCTCGCCGCGAACGACGTCAAGGTCATCACCCCGGCGGCCTCACCGCGGCAGCGCGGGACGCGAAGCGCGGTTTAGCCCGCTCACGTCCAGGGCAACTGGGATCGCTCCTGCCAGTACCGGCTGCCCGGCACGGCCAGGTCCGCCCATCGAGCAGGATCCACGGTGAGCGTCTCCGCTCGCAGGTTCGAGGCCAGTTGGTCGCCGGTCGCGGCTCCGGAGAGCACCACGTCCGCCCAGGGCTGATGCAGCGCCGCCGCGAGCGCGACTGCGTCGCCCACGCCCTCGCGGATTGCGAGACGGCCGTTGGCAAGCGCCTCCTTCACGATGACCAGACACCCGGCGTCGTGCGCCTCGGCGAGCGCCGGGCCGACGCTGGGCTCCAGGAGATTCCAGGTGGCCTGCACGCTGCGGAACACGGGCTGACCGCCGAGCCGTACACCGAGCGCGCGGCGGATCGCCTCGGCCTGCGCGGGCCCGCTGGTGGACAGCCCGACCACGACGCCCTGCTCGGCGAGGTCGACGAGTCGGCGGTGCAGGTTCCCGTCGCGCAGGGCGGGGCTGTCCGGAGTGACCGAATGGATCTGGTAAAGATCGAGGCTGTCGCCGAGCAGCGCACCGGTCTCGCCGTACTGCCGGTCGAAGGTGGCGAGGCTGTGGTCCTTGACCTCGTGCGTCTCGGCCTCGACCCGCCAGCCGGCCGTGTAGGTGTAACCCCACTTGCTCCCGACGACGACGTCGATGTCCGGCCGGGCCTGCAGCCACTGCGCCAGGAACTCCTCGGCTCGGCCGTACGAGCGGGCGACGTCGAAGTACCTGACACCCGCCGCGTACGCCTGGTCGAGAAGTTCGCCGGCGCGGGCGCGCAGCGCCTCGACCGTCCGTTCGACCGGCAGGTCTGCGGCCCGCCCGAGGTTGACGTAGCCAGGGCGGCCGACCGCCGCCAGCCCCAGCCCGATCCGGGATGCTCCGGCCAGCCGGTCGATGATCGCCATGATCCCATCCAACACCTCCCGCCGTGCGCTGCCGCCGCCCCCCTCGTCCGCGCAGAGTGCCCAGTAGGCGAATGCGGATGAACGGGGCGTAGCTCACCGCGCTGCCCCGAGGTCGCCGGAGAAGGTGACTTTTGTTCGCCGCCCGGCTCTTTTTGTCATCAGAGATAGAAGTGTGGAGGATTTCGCCAATAGATCTGGACATCTCGATGGCAAGACGGCTAGTGTCGAAACAACATCAACTCATTTCGATGAGGTGGCCGGCGGCGCGGTTACCTCCTTGCCCGAGCGTCACGGCCTGGCCGGGAGACCTCACCCTCCTGGTTGGCGTGCCCACCGACCTCCGGCGCAGCCCGCGCCCTACCGCAGCCGTGTCGGCCCTCGCCGACTCGGTAACGCGGTCGGCGGCATCTCCGTCGCCGACCCGACCCAGGTCGTAGTCCACCGTCCCGATCGAGTCACGTCTGCCCACATACCACCCGCGACCGGCCGGCAGCCACAGCACCGGACCCACCGTCGCGGATCAAGCCGGTATGTGGTCATCCACCATGCCGTCGATCCATGCGAAACCCCCACGGATCGTCGACGGCCCCCCAAGGCTCGCGAAAGGTGTGTTCCACATGCCAGCTTTCCCTGCGCGATGCGGCCCGCCAAGGCGCTCGCGGCTGCTCTCCAGGCTCGGCACCGGCCGACCCCACCGACCGCTGAGGATGCTCGCGGCCATCGTCGCCCTGATCGTCGGCTCCGCGCTGATCGGCGTTCCCGCCGGCGCCCGCCCGACGGACACCGAGCCGGCCGCGGCCGGCGACCCCACGTCGACCGGGCAGTTGCAGGCCCAGGTGCTCACCTGGACGGCCGACAACAGTGTCCAGGCGTACGCCTCCGCACCCACCACCGCGGTCGCCGGACCGGCCACCCTCGTCTTCGAGAACAGCGCCGCGACCGGCAACACCAGCGGCATGCAGCACACCCTCACGTTCGACACCGGAAACCCGCAGTACAACCGCGACGTGGACGTGAACATCCTGGCCGACCCGTTCGACAGCAACCGGGGCCGGTGGACCGTCGACGTGGTGCTCACCGCCGGCACGTACCGCTACTTCTGCGCAATACCCGGGCACGGCACGATGACCGGCCTGCTCGTCGTGAGCGGCGGTGGCGAGGACACGACCCCGCCGACGGTGACCGCCGCGGTCACCGGCGAGCAGAACCAGAACGGGGCCTACATCGGGGCCGCCACGGTGACCCTCGACGCCACCGACACCGGCTCCGGCGTCGACCGGATCGAATACTCCCTCGACGGCGGCGCGTACGGCACCTACACCGCACCGATCACGGTGAGCGCCCCCGGGCAGCACACCGTCGCCTACCGGGCCACCGACAAGGCAGGCAACACCTCCCCCGTCCAGTCGACCGCCTTCCAGGTCGTAGCCCCACCGGACCCGGACACCACCGCACCCACGGTGACCGCCGCGGTCACCGGTGACCAGGACGACGAGGGCGCCTACCTCGGCGCGGCCACCGTCACCCTCACCGCCACCGACACCGAATCCGGCGTCGACCGCATCGAGTACTCCCTCGACGGCCAGGCGTACGCCACCTACACCGCACCGATCACGGTCACCGCCCCCGGACAGCACACCGTCACCTACCGGGCCACCGACAAGGCAGGCAACACCTCCCCACCCCAGTCGACCGCCTTCCAGGTGGTGGCACCACCGGACCCCGACACCACCGCACCCACGGTGACCGCCGCCGTCACCGGCGAGCAGGACGACGACGGCGCCTACCTCGGCATGGCCACCGTCACCCTCACCGCCACCGACACCGAATCCGGCGTCGACCGCATCGAGTACTCCCTCGACGGCCAGGCGTACGCCACCTACACGGCTCCGGTGATGGTGCACCAGCCGGGCCAGCACACCGTCAGCTACCGGGCCACCGACAAGGCGGGCAACACCTCGACCCCGCAGTCCGTCACGTTCCGGGTGGCCGACACGTCCGGCCCGGACACCACGCCGCCGACGGTGACCGGCGGGGTCACCGGCGACCGCGACGACAACGGCGACTATCTCGGGGCCGCCACGGTCACCATCTCCGCCGTCGACACGGAGTCGGGTGTGGACCGGATCGAATACTCCCGCGACGGGCAGACCTACACGGCGTACACCGCTCCGGTGACCGTCAACGAGCCCGGACAGCACACCGTCACCTACCGGGCCACCGACAAGGCGGGCAACACCTCGGCCCCGCAGTCGGTCACGTTCCGGGTGGTCGAGGCGCCGGACCCGGACACCACGGCGCCGACCGTGACCGCCACCGTCGCCGGCAACCGGAACAGCAACGGGGCGTACGTCGGTGCGGCCACCGTGACCGTCGCCGCCATCGACACCGAGTCAGGGGTGCAGCGGATCGAGTACTCCGTCGGCGGGCAGCCGTACGCGGAGTACACCGCTCCGGTGACGGTCAACCAGCCCGGTCAACACACCGTCTCGTACCGAGCCACCGACCGGGCCGGCAACACCTCCACGCCCGGCTCGGTCTCCTTCACCGTGGTCGCCCCGCCTGACCCCGACACCACCGCCCCCACCGTGACCGCCGCGATCGTCGGGCAGCAGGACGGCAGTTGGGCGTACGTCGGCAGCGCCACCATCGTGCTCACCGCCACCGACACCGGCTCCGGCGTCCTGCGCGTCGAGTACGCCCTCGACGGGCGAGGCTACGTCGTCTACTCCGGTCCGCTGACCGTCAACACCCCCGGCGCGCACACGATCAGCTACCGGGCCACCGACCGGGCCGGCAACGTCTCGGGGACCGCGTCGGCCACCTTCACGGTGGTGGCGAGCGGACCGCCGGCACCGAACTGCCGAGTGACCGACACCCGGCCGACGGTCTGGATCGGCACGTTGAACAGCGCGGTGCCCAACCGGGTTGTCGAGGGTCGCTGCTCGATCAACGACCTGATCGAGGACGAGCGGGCCTGGCCCGACCACGCCGAGTTCGTGGCCCACGTGCGGGCGGTCGCCGAGCATCTGCACCACCGCGGCCAGATCCGGCTCAACGAGCAGAACACGCTGATCCGCACGGCCCGCGAATCCGGCGTCGGCAAGTCCGAGACGACGCAGGGCTACCAGCCGCTGCTCGACCGCACCGCCGCCTCGTTCGGGCTGTGGGAGCAGGTCGGCGCCGGTGGCTTCCGGCGCAACGCCGACGGGTCGATCACCAGTCGGGCCGTCGACGGCCTCGGCATGCTCTGGTTTCCCGTCCGCAGCTACGGCGACTTCTCTCTGAAGCTCCAGTGGCGGGACGACGCCCCCGGTGACGGGCGGGCCAACAGCGGAGTCTTCGTCCGCTTCCCGCAGGTGCACCAGCACCCGCAGGAGTCCCGGCCCGAGTGGGTGGCCATCAAGTACGGCCACGAGTTGCAGATCTACGACCGGACCGACGGCGACCAGTACAAGAGCGGATCGGTGTACGGCTTCGACCGGGTCGACCTCGACGGCGCGCAGGTCACCCCCAAGGGCACCTGGAACGACTACGAGATCCGCGTCGTCGGCCAGCACTACTCGGTGTTCCGCAACGGCGAGCTGATCAACGAGTACGTGAACGTCCCCGGCGCGGTCTTCACCCCGCCCCGCGCGGACGATCCCGGCGGCGCCGGACGGCAGAACGCGACCGGCTACATCGGCCTACAGAACCACGGCGCCGGCGACATCATCACCTTCCGCAACGTCCGGATCGCCGCACTGACCCCCTGACGCCGCCACCGCACACCGACCGATCCCGCCCACCAGCGCCGTCGGTGCTGGCCGAGCGATTGGACAGGAACGTTGGACAAGGACACCAAAGACATCGGTGAGGTCGTACTGTCGCCGCCCACCGACCGGCCGGAGCCTCCGCCGGCGTGGCGCGTCCGGCTGCTCGACACCACCGCCGGCCGGGCCGTGACGGTGGCGGTCATCATGCTGATCACGCTCGTCGGCGCGGGCCGGCTGGCCGTGGCCGGCGGCACCACCTCGCCGCCGGCCGAGCCGACGGTCGAGGCTGCGGCAGCGTTGGCGGAACGGCCGGCGGGCTGCGTCACGCCGGACCGCCGACTCCAGCTCTACGCGGTCGAGCTGCCCAGGGATCCGGTGACCAACCAGATCCGGCTCGGCTACGGCCTCACCCCGCAGACGGCCTCCTATCCGGGGCCGACCATGGAGATGATCGAAGGAGAGTGCCTGGCGATCACCCTGCACAACCAGGTGCCGGCCGCGACCCTGGAAACGTTGCGCACCGACGCGGCGCATCCGGTCGGCGTCTCGCTGCACGTACACGGGGTCAAGTACACCCAGTTGTCCGACGGCACGGTGCACAGCAACTCCTTCGTGCCGCCGGGCGGGTCGCGGACGTACATCTGGTTCGCCAAGCCGCGCACCGCGACCTCCCAGGGCACCGCCGGCTACTGGTGGTACCACGACCACGTGGTCGGCGGGCCGCACGGCACCCAGGGTCTGCGCTCCGGGCTGTTCGGCGGCCTCGTCGTACGTCGGCAGGGAGACCTGAGGCCCCACCGGACCTACGTGACGGCCTTCGGCGACCGGCAGACCATCAACCTGCGGCGCAGCGCGGAGGCGGACACCTGCGATCCGGTCAACCCACAGCCCGGCCCGACCTGCCTGGTCGCCAAGGTCGGCGAACGGGTCGAGTTCATCGTGATCGGCATCGGCGACGACATGCACACGTTCCACGTGCACGGCCACTCCTGGGCGGACACCCGGACCGGCATGGTCGAGGGCGGCAACAAGGCCCTCACCGACTCGATCCCGGTCATCGACAACAAGACCCTCGGCCCGGGTGACAGCTTCGGCGTGCAGTTCGTCGCCGGCGACTCAGTAGGACCGGGTCACTGGATGCTGCACTGCCACATGCAGTTCCACTCCGACCTGGGCATGTCGACGACGTTGCACGTGCTCGACGAGAACGGGCAGATGCCGCCGCACGCCGGCGGCCACCAACCGGCAGTGCCGGCACCGAACGCCGCGGCGCCGGCCGGCGCGCACACGAACCACCGATGACCCGCGGCACCCCCCACCACCAACCGAGCATCCTGCCAGCGCCTCAAGCACTCTTCGTACCCCCTGTGGAGGAGGAGAAATGGCTCACAAACGCCATTTCCGACTGTCCCGATCGGTCGGGCGACACGGTCCCGACCCCGTTGACCTCTCGCCGCCCGCACTCGACCCGCTCCCCCGGCCGCGGCGTCGCGTCGCCGGACCGTTCCGCCGCACGGTCGCCCTGGTTTCGGGCGCCCTGCTCACGCTCGGCCTGCTGAGCGCGCCGGTCGCCGCGGCGCCGGCCCCGGGCGTCGACACGATCGCGCCGGCCTGGGGCGGCCAAGCCGTGAACGTGCTGGTCTTCCACGGGCCAGCGGCGTCGCAGGAGGACCCGGTCGCCCGGGCCGTCACCATGATCCGGCGACTGGGCAACGAGAACGGCTTCAACGTGCACGTCTCCACCGACCCCGCGGTCTTCAACCCGGACAACCTGGACCGCTACCGCAGCGTCGTGTTCCTGTCGGCCAACGGGGTGACGCTCAACGACGCCCAGGAGGCGGCGTTCCAGGCGTATGTCAAGGGCGGCGGCGGCTTCGTCGGCATCCACGACGCCGCCCGCGCACAGCCCGGCTCCGACTGGTTCACCGAGCTGATCGGCACCCGTCCGGCGGCGAGCCTGCCGAACTCGGAGAAGATCGAGAGCGTCACGGCCAGCGGCAACAACCCACCGAACGAGATCGCCGCGAACCTGATCGACGGGTCGACCAGGACCAAGTGGCTGACCCGTACCCCGACCGGCTGGGTGGTCGCCAAGCTCGCCGAGCCGAAAGCGGTGGCGCAGTACGCGCTGACGTCGGCGAACGACTTCCAGGGCCGCGACCCGAAGGACTGGACCCTGCAGGGGTCGGCTGACGGCAACACCTGGACCGACCTGGACACCCAGACCGGGCAGACCTTCTCTCAGCGCTTCCAGACCAAGCAGTACACGTTCACCAACACCCAGGCGTACCAGTACTACCGGCTGAACATCACCGCGAACAGCGGTGAGCCGCTGATCCAGCTCGCCGAGCTGTGGCTGATCGGCCCGGACGCAGGACCGGCGCCGGAGAGCCGGGTGCAGGAGGCCGTGGTCGACGTGGTTGACCGGCAGCACCCGGCGAACAAGGGCCTGCCGTTGAACTGGACCCGGTCCGACCAGTGGATGAACTGGGACCCGAGCCCGGTCGGCCGGGTACACACCATCGCCCAGGTCAAGGAGAACACCTACGACGCCGGGCTGGCCGGCAACGGCGCGTTCCACCCGATCTCGTGGTGCCGGGACTACGACGGCGGCCGATCGTTCTACACCGGGATGGGGCGTACCGAGGCCAGCTACACCACCGACACGCGGTTCCGCAGCCATGTGCTCGGCGCGCTCCAGTGGACGGCCGGGCTGGTCCGCGGCGACTGCCAGGCGACCATCGCGTCGAACTACCGAATCGAGCGGCTGACCGCCACCAACCAGTCCGGTCAGCTCGACCAGATCGGTGAGCCGCACGGCCTGACCATCGCCGACGACGGCAAGGTCTTCTACATCGGCAAGGCCTCCTGCCCGAGCGGGCCGGTCGCGAACTGGACCGACCCGAACGTGGGCCTGGGCTGCGGCACCATCCACCAGTGGGATCCGAAGACCAAGCAGGTCAAGCTGCTGACCACCCTCAAGGTGATGGGCAACCGGGGCAGCGGCACCGAGCTGGTGAAGAACGAGGAGGGCCTGGTCGGCATCACCCTCGACCCGAACTTCACCGAGAACGGCTGGTTCTACGTCTTCTGGATGCCGCACGAGTCGATCGACCGGGACCGTCGGGTCGGCCAGCGTACGGTGTCCCGCTTCACCTACGACCACGCCAAGCAGTCGGTCGACCAGGGCACCCGCAAGGACCTGCTGAACTGGGACACCCAGATCCACAGCTGCTGCCACGCCGGCGGCGGCATGACCTTCGACAAGTCCGGCAACCTCTACATCGGTAGCGGTGACAGCACCTCCTCCGGCGGGTCCAGCGGCTACTCCGCGAACAACTGGACCCAGGAGTACGCGGGCATCTCGTTCCAGGACGCCCGCCGTACCTCCGGCAACACCAACGACCTGAACGGCAAGATCCTGCGCATCCACCCCGAGCCGGACGGGACCTACACGATCCCGGACGACAACCTGTTCACCGGTCAGGAGCAGGGCGGCGGCAAGACCCGTCCGGAGATCTACGTGATGGGCGTCCGCAACATCGCCCGCCTCGCCTGGGACCCGGTGAACGACTGGCTCACCGCCGCGTGGGTCGGCCCGGACGCCGGCGCGCCGGATCCGGAGCTCGGCCCGGCGAAGTACGAGACGGCGACGGTCATCACCTCGGCGGGCAACCACGGCTGGCCGTACTGCATGGGCGACCGGCAGCCGTACCGGGACCGCAGCAACACCGACGCGACCGTGCTGACCGGCTGGTACGACTGCGACAACCCGAAGAACGAGTCGCCGCGTAACACTGGTCTGGTCAACCTTCCGCCGGTGCGGGACAACATGATCTGGTACTCGCCGCAGGGCGGTGGCCCGGTCTTCCCGAAGCGCACCGACGGCAGTGGCCTGCCGACCTACAAGACCGCGGACGTCACGCTCACCCAGCCCTACCTGAGCGGCGGCGGTCAGGCCATCATGGACGGTCCGACCTACCAGCGTTCGAAGGTCGACGTCAACAGCGGCGTCGCCTGGCCGGCGTACTGGGACAACAAGTGGTTCATCGGCGACCAGTCCAACGCCAACAACCGGATCGCCGTCACCGTCGACCCGGGCACGGTCAGAGAGGCCGGAGCGCCGGCCTTCGCCGAGGATCTGCGCAGCATCATCCCGGGCGGCAACGGCGCCACCCAGCTCCAGTCCTGGATGGACGCGAAGTTCGGGCCGGACGGTGCGCTTTACCTGCTCGACTACGCCAGTGGCTTCTTCAGCCTGCACGCGAACCAGAAGCTGATCCGCGTCACCTACCAGGGTGGCCCGGCCACCCCGAACCCGAGCCTGGCCACGGCGCAGTCGGTCGCGCCGAGCCAGCCGCGGACCATCGGGTTCTCCGCCGCGAAGGTCGGCGGCGTGGCCTGGGAGTGGGACTTCGGCGACGGCAGCAGCAGGCGGGCGACCGCGCCCCACCCGACGCACACCTACAAGCGGTACGGCACCTTCCAGGCGACGGTGAAGGTGACGTACGCCGACGGTGAGGTGGTCACCGAGAAGGTCGACGTGAACGCCGGCTGCGGTGCCGCCGACGCTCGCCCGACGGTCTGGATGATGGACACCGACACCGGGGTGGCCAACCGGCAGGCCGGCGGCGGCTGCACGATCAACGACCTGATCGACGACGAGACGACCTGGCCGAACCGGGCGTCGTTCGTCACCCACCTCGACGCCGTGCTCGACGAACTGACCGCGGCCCACGTCATCGACAACCGCGAGATGCGGGCGCTGCGCACGGCCGGTAGGCAGTCCCCGATCGGCGCCACCAACGGCTACCAGCCGATCTTCGACGGTTCGGCGAAGTCGCTCGCCGGCTGGCGCCAGGCACCCGGCGGGTCGTTCGGCCTGCGTCCCGACGGCTCGATCCGCAGCTCCGGCGGCCTCGGCATGCTGTGGTACGCGGATCGGCAGTTCGCCAACTACTCGATCAGGGTGCAGTTCCGCGACATCTCCCCGGACAACGTCCGGGCCAACAGCGGCATCTTCGTACGGTTCCCGGACCCGAGGACCCCGCTGGACCAGCGTCCCGCCGGCAGTTGCGGCACGGTGGGCTCGGCCCGTAGCTCCCAGGCCTGGGTCGCGATCTACTGCGGCCACGAGATCCAGATCTACGACGGCGAGACCGGCGAGACGCAGAAGACCGGCTCGGTCTACAACTTCGCGCCGAACACGCTGGACAAGGCCGGGGTGACCCCGAAGAACCAGTGGAACGACTACGAGGTCCGCGTGATCGGCCAGCACTACACCATCACCCGTAACGGTGTGGTGATCAGCGAGTTCGACAACACACCCGGCAAGCAGTCGTCCCGCCAGGGCGACCCGCCGACCGATCTGCGGCAGTTCCTCAGCGGCTTCGTGGGCTTGCAGAACCACGGCAACAACGACGTGATCGAGTTCCGCAACATCAGGGTGCGCCAGCTCTGACCGACTGGTGCCGGATACGGGCCCGACGCCCGTATCCGGCACCGCCACGGCCACGCCCAAAGACACTGACACCGCCGCCATGCCCGATGCGCGGCCTCCCAGATGAGCCGAGGGCGCGCCACCGGGGTGCGGAACCAGACGGCAGCCGTGTCTCACGGTCACACCGAGCGCACTGGCCTTGTAGGGCGCTCGGAGCGACCGGCTGTGGCTGGCCCGCCAAGCGTTGGACGAGGGTGGGAGATCGTCCGCAGTGAGCTCAGGGCGTAAGCGGTCTCGGCTCCCTTCAACCCTCGGTACGGACGACGATGCTCAGGGCCTCGACGGCCAGGCGGGTTAGGTCGGGAAGCTGGTCCGCACCGAGAGCGACGCCTTGCAGGTTGTCCAGCGGTGTTCTGAAGTGGTGCAACCGGCTGCCCTGCAGATCGGCGCCGTCGAGGCGGCAGGATTCCAGCTCCAGGTCGCTGAGATCACAGGAGCGCAGTGCGGTGCCGGACAGGCGGCAGGACGACCAACTGCCGTGGCCGAGGGTGCAGTTGGTGAATGCCACCGAGCCAGCTGCGCTGACTCGATTCAGGGTGGCGTAGTCGAACCGGCAATTGTCGAACAGGACGTCTTTGAGGCGGACATCGGTGAGCCGGGTGCCGGTGAACCTGGATCCCGTGAACGAACACCGCTCGATGCTGATGCCGGTGAGGGTCGCACCGGACAAGTCCGTCCCAACGATTTCACATCCGTAGAGAGCCCCGGCTTCCCAGCTGACCTCACCGAGGTCCGCGCCGGTGATCCGGCAACCTCGGATGCTCTGGTCCGCAAACTGCTCACCACGCCAGGAGACCCCATCCACGAGACCGTCGCGGATGTCATCAATGGGTAGGTCGGCGACCTGGTCGAGGTCCTCCGGATCGAGGTCCGGCAGGAGAATCGTCACGTCACCCACGGTGGTGGTCCGCATGTCCCCTCAACCTGCTTGGGCGCGGGGTGGGCATCCCACCTCGCATCGAATCGCACCGCCGATCGGCGGACGAACTACTTCTTCTTGTTCCAGTTGTCCCAGCCGGGGCGGCTGTCGAAGTTCCCCTTGTTGTCCCAGGTGGGACGGCTGTCGAACTTCCCCGCGTCGATCGACGCTACCGCGCGGGTCGGGTCGACGCCGAGGAGGGCGAGGCGGTCCGGCGGGGGCGTCGAGAAGCGCGGCGAGGGCGTGGGTCATGACGGTTCTCCTTGAGGGGTGAGGACGCAGCCGCCGGCGTCCTCCTGCGTGACGAGGCCGGGCGGGTTTGGTGGTCCACCCGACGTGGCGGGCGTCTGAGGACGGACCCGCGACCTCTAACAGGTAGTCGGCCGCACTGAACCGCGATCGTGTTGCACGTGGCAGGTCAGGCATGGCGGAGCTACCGGTTGCTGCCGAATTAGAACGGCCTCGCGGCGGAGGTGGTTGCGACAGCCTGCTGCAGGGTCACGATCGGATCGTCGAACACGATCACCTTCGCCGCGGACTGCAGCCTCAGCGCTGGCCCGACCCGCGCGGTGCACGTTGATCCACCTGGGAGCACCAGGCACAATCGCCGGGTGATCGCGAGCGTGTTCTTCGATGTAGGCGAGACCATCGTCGACGAGTCCCGGGAGTACGGCACCTGGGCGGACTGGCTCGGGGTGCCGCGCCACACTTTCTCGGCGGTCTTCGGGGCGGTGATCGCTCGCGGCCTCGACTACCGGGAGACGTTCCAGGTCTTCCGGCCGGGCTTCGACCTGGCCGAGGAGCGGAAACGCCGGACGGCGGCGGGACAGCCGGAGTCCTTCACCGAGAAGGACCTCTATCCGGACGCTCGGCCATGCTTGGCCGCGCTGCGCGAGTCAGGGCTAGAAGTCGGCCTGGCCGGCAACCAGACAGCGCGGGCGGAGACCATCCTGCATGCCCTCGACCTGCCTGTGGACGTGATCGGCACCTCGGACGGCTGGGGTGTGGAAAAGCCCTCCGCCGCGTTCTTCGACCGAGTGGTCACCGAGGCAGGTTGCCCGGCTGACCAGGTGCTTTACGTCGGGGACCGGTTGGACAACGACATCCGGCCCGCTCAGGAGGCGGGTATCGCGACCGCCCTGATCCGTCGCGGCCCGTGGGGTCACATCCTTGGTGACAAGGCGGTCAGCGATCGTTGCCTGTTCCAGCTCGACTCGCTGGCCGAGCTGCCCGACCTCGTACGCAAGCACAACGAGTCGGCTCGCTAACTGCCTGGAAGGGCTGCCCGGCCGGCGGTGAGCGCGACGACGCGTTCGTCGAGCAGGGTGCCGTGTCGGCTGTCACCGAGCACGGGACGGACGGCTCGGACCCGGTCGAGGCCGACGCCGTACCAGTCGGTGTGCAGGGCGTCGACGGCCTGGTTGAGGTAGTCGGAGGCCCTGTCGCCGTCACTGCCGTAAGCGGTGGCGAGGTCGGCGAGTACTACGCTGCGCTGCTTGGCGCCGGTGGCGGTGAGCGCGGCGAGTGCCTGGTTGAGCTGGCCGGCGGCTTCGCTGTGGTCGCCGCTGGCGAGGGCCGCGTAACCAGCGAACGAGTGCAGGCGGCCGTTGTCGTAGAAGTCGAGCCATTCGGGTGGGGTGCCGTCACCGTCGACCGCGCCTGCGGCGAGGTCGATGTGGCGGCGGCTAGCGGCGGCGGCTCCGGCGCGGGCTTCGATCTCCGAGGCGACGCAGTGCAGCCATGACCGGATCATGGGGTTGACGCCGTGCCAGGTGTGTTGGAGTGCCGCGTCGATCAGCGGCCGAGCGTTGGCCGGCTGGTGGCCGAAGGCAGGAATGAACGCCATATGGCCGAGGACAGCGGCGGCCAGGGAGTGGTCGCCGGCCTCGCGGGTGGCGGCGAGGGCGACGTCGTAGCAGCGTTCGGCAATTGCAGGTTGACTGAGGTCGAAGAAGGCGAGCCGGGCGGTGAGCAGCGCGGACTCCGCGAGAGCAGAAGCAAGAGTGGTCCGGCTGGCACCGGTGGCAGCGCGCAGGAGCCCGACGCCGAGCTGGGTGTGGGCGTAGGCGGCCTCGTAGAGCGGCCGGGCCGGGCTGGTCCAGTACAGCTCGCGTTGGCAGCTCACGATCTGCTGGTACGAGTCGGGGTCGATGGTCTTGCTGTCGGCGTGTGCGGCTTCCGGGTCAAGGGACAGTAAGGGCGCGACCAGGGGCAGCATGCTGGCGCCGACCAGTGCGCGTAGCACGGATGCGCGGTCCCAACCGTTGCCGTTGTCCTCTCCAGTGAGCATGTCCCACAACCTCCTGAACTCGTGCAGTGTTTCCGTGTCCGGACGTACGGCCAGCTCGTCGGGGGTGAGCAGGCCAAGGTCGCTGGCCGGCTTACCGAAGATCGCGACCAGGTGTTTGCGGTACCGCGGATCTGGCCACCGCTCGCCGATCTCCCACCGACGGACGGTGTTGGCGTTGAGCCCGGTGTCGGTCTCACCGGCGCGGCTCATCTCGGTGCGAATGCGTTCGGTGACCTCCTCGTAGGACCAACCGCGTTGGAGTCTCTCCCACGCTAGCCGCCGGTTCGAGGGGTAGCGCCGTCCCGCCATCGCGCACCTCCGGGCATCGCCTGCCGACATCGATCACGCTAGCCAGTCCGGCTACCCGTCGTCACCACGTGGTTGCGATTGGACGGGTGGTGGACAGTACCGGACCGCTGCCGTGGACGGTTCGCTATTGCCGGACATCGAAGCCGCCCGTCCTGGGCTGGCCTCGGTGGTCGCCGACCAGTCCCGTCTACGGCATGAGGTTCATGGTGGACACGTCGCACAGACCCGAGATTGCGTCGCCCCGGATGGATCCGATTGCCGCGACGGTGGTCGGCTCCGGTGCCGTGAGGTTGACTCCGCGCCCGCGTACCGCCAATGAGGCTGCGCGGGCGGGTGATCGGCGAGAATCCCCCACTCGCCGCCTCCCGGTCGCGGGCCCGCCAGGCTCCCAGCGGGCCCGCAACACCGGTCGCCGATTCCGCGTGCGGGACAGCCGTTCGCAGGTTGCGCAACAAATCGACCGCAACGTTGCCGAGAAGCCGGATCTGATCTGGCCCAACCGGCAAAGAGCAACGAGCGAGGAAGCGCGACCGGCAGGCGAAATGGGATCGTGGCTGTGCGGCGTCACTCACGCCGCCCCGCGCGGCAGCCGTCCTCGGTAGCGACGTCGTCCGGTCGGGCCGCATCTCGCTGCTGAAAGGGCATCGCAACCATGACGCACATCGATCTCGGGATCGACGAGAAGCAGTTTCCCGGCATCACCGGCCTGATGCGGTACCGCCCGGAAACGGCGAAGCCGCTCAACGAGCTGGCCGAGGTGCTGCTGCGCGCCCCTCACTCGCTCCCGGCCGGCGAGCGGGAACTGATCGCCGCGTACGTGTCCGGACGCAACGAGTGCGATTTCTGCTGCGCGTCGCACTCGGCGGTCGCTGCGGCCCGGCTCGACGAGGGGTATGACCTCGTTGACCAGGTGCGCGCGGACCTCGACACCGCTCCGATCTCGGCAAAACTGCGGGCGTTGCTGCGCATCGCCGGCGCGGTGCAGGTCAGTGGCCGCGACGTCACCGCCGAGCTGGTCGCCGACGCCCGCGCGCAGGGTGCCACCGACCTGGAAATCCACGACACCGTCCTGATCGCCGCCGCGTTCTGCATGTACAACCGGTACGTCGACGGGCTCGCTACCTTCGCACCCGAAGGTCGGGACGCGTACGCCGAGTCCGCTCGTCGGCTGGTCGAGCGCGGCTACGGATCGACGGTCGGTGCCCGGCCGGCCGACGAGCCGGTCGCCTGAGCGCCGACAAGGGATCTGTAGAGATTCGCGTTCCCCTGCGCGATGGGTCCGTCTGCCCGGTCCCGGCCGGCGGGTGCCCTGGCCCGGTCAGCGCTGCAAGGTCAGGGTGACCTGTCCGGTCGCCGGGCCCGACGGGTCGACCAGGACCGTCCAGGTGCCGGCGACCGGCAGTGTGGTCGGCGCGATGCCGCCGGTCCCGTTGACCACGCAGCCGGTGGCGACCGTGCCGCCGTCCGGGGCACGCAGCACCAGCAAGCCGCACAGGTCGGGCAGGGTCGAGGCAGTCGCGGTCAGGGTCACCGAGATACCCGCGGCGGCGTTGAACCGGTATCCGGTGACGGCGCCGGGCCGGTCGACGACGGCGACGACCGGCGGTCCGCCGACGGCGATGGTCGCGTCTCGGTCCCGGCCGCTGACCAGGCGCAGCGTGACGGTGCCGGTGGTGCGCTCCGTGGGGTCCACCAGCACGGTGTACGTGCCGTCCGCGGGCAGGAGTGTGCCGTCGATCTCGCCGGTGCCGTTGACCACGCAACCGCTGCGCAGCAGCTGCCCGTCGGCGTCCCGCAGTTGCAGTGTGGAGCACTGGTCGGTCAGGGTGCTCTCGGGTACCTCGACGTAGACCCGCTCCCCCGCCTGCCCGGTGAACCGGTACCGCGCCCGGGCCCCGGGTTGGTCGACCGTCGCGGTCACCGCCGGGCCGTTCGGCTGCAGGGTGCCGCCGTTGTCCCGGGCGGTGTAGACCCGGACGGTGGCGCGGCCGGTGTCGCCGGGGGCGGCCGAGACCCGCAGCGCGTACGTGCCGGTGGTGGTGAGGTCGACGCGGTCGACGTAGCCGGCGCCGTTGATGTTGCAGCCGCTGGCGATTTCCCGCCCGCCCGGTTCGACGAGCTGGTAGGGCGAGCAGCGGTCGGCGATCCCGGGTGCGGTGGCGTCGACGAAGACGGCGTCCCCGGCTCGGCCGGTGAAGGTCAGCGGCGCGCCGCCGGGGGTCAGGGTGGCGGTGGCGGCCGGTACGGCGGTGATCGGCGTACCGGCCGGTGGGGCGACCCGTTCGGTGGTGGCGCCGGCGACGGCGAACTCGGGGCGTCCGCTGACGCCGACGTCGAAGACGCACTCGGCGAGTTGGGCGGGTGAGGTGACGCCGGCCCACCGGCAGACTTGTTCGGCGGCCGCACGGCGGGCGGGGTCGAGGTCGGCGACGGTCATCTCCCGCTCGGGGAAGGCGCGATCGGTGAAGGTGCCGGTGTCCTGCCCGTCGTCGTAGTGGAACAGCGAGCGGTCCATGGTGATCCGCCAGCTGTCCGCGTACGCCGGGTAGAGCTGTGCGAAGGGCACGGGTTGGGCGAGGGCGGCGCCGGTGGCGGGGGCGATGTCGTCGGCGGGGTCGCCGTCGAAGTCGCCGAGCAGGCCGCGTACCTTTCCGGCTCGGCTCTCGGCCAGCCGGATCAGCAGCCGGTAGCCGTAGCGGCCGATCTGGTCCACCGCCGCAGCGGACCCGTCCGGCCACGCCACGTCGTACCCGTCGGCGGGGCCGGTGTCGGAGGGGCGGCGGGTGAGACTGCCGCCACCGGCGAGGTCGGTCCGCTGCGCCGGCGTGGCCAGCGGCGCCCCGTCGACGTGCACCCGGGTGCCGCCGTCGGTGAGGGTGAGCGCGACGCGGTGGGCGCCGAGCCGGAAGGCGACCGCGGAGTTGACCGAGGCCGTGCGGGTGCCGGTCATCGGCGCCTGGCGGACCTGCACCTCCAGCGGGTCGCCTCCGGTGGAGGCGACCAGGACGAACTCGCCCACGGCCTGGAAGTCGTAGGCGACCCGGTCGAAGGTGACCAGGTGCGGGTCGCCGTTGCTGCCGCCGCAGGCAGCCCCCTCCTCGCAGAGCTTGACCGGCCCCTTCGCGGGCGGCGTCTTCTTCGCGGGCTTCTTGCACTCGTCGAGGCTCTTCGGCAGCGGCTTTCCGTCGTACTCGGTGCGCGGCGGCAGGCCCTTGGCCGCGCGGTAGCGGTTCTCCGCGAGCGTCGCCTTGACCTCGGCGGTCCGGATCCCGGTGCTTCCGCACTCGCCCTGGGGGACCGCGTCGCGGGAGATGTCGTCGGCGTGGTTGAGCTCGTGGTAGAGCGCGGCGCAGGGGTCCCGCACCACCCCGTCGCCGTACGGCTCGACGGAGGTCGGGTTCCAGGTGACCGTCGACGAACCCTTGCCGTCGGTGCTGTCCGGGGTCTCGAAGGCGCCGGAGCCGCCCGGCGTGGGGATGATCCGTACCTTGGGGCTCTTCTTGTCCCGCAGTCGGGGCAGCAGGCCGGACGGGTCCCCGCCGGCTGCGGCGAACCCCGCCAGGCAGCCGTCGACCGCGGCTTGGAAGTCGACGCCGCTGACCGGAACGCCGGCGGTCGGGTCGACCGTGTAGTCGGCCCGGGCCGGCCGGGGTCCACTCCCGACCAGGGCACCGACCGCGACGAGCAGCAGCGCCACGGCTGCGGCGGTCGGCCGGCGACGGCGTACCAGCAGCAGCACGACCAGCACGGCGACGAGCAGCACCAGCAGCGCCCCGCCGGCCAGCCAGACCCGGCGCTGGCCGGGCGGGCCGGCGTCGCCGACGGTGAACGTGACGGTCCGCAGGGCGGTCGCGCCCGGGCAGAGATTCACGGCCCCGGTTACGGGCAGCGTCACGTAGCCGGCCGTGACCTCGTACCGGCCGGGTTCCCCGACCGGCCACAGGGTGGCCAGGCCGCTGCCGTCCGCGGTGGCCGCCACCGACCGGAGCACCACGTCGCCGGCCCCGCCACCGTCGTGCACCCGTACGCCGGTCAGCACCACACTCGCGGACGCACCGGGCTCGACCGTGGTCAGGCCGGCGGTGGCGACGGCGGCGATACCGTCGTCGTGGAAACTGCGGGCGAGCACCGGGGTCAGCTCCCGCCCGTCCCGGCGTACCGCGGTCACCTGGACGGTGCCGGCAGCCTGGGTGGCCAGCGCGCACGCCGACGTGGTGGTGTTGGTGACGGTGAACTCGAGCCGGACCTGCTCGCCGGAGCGGTGCTGCGCCCGCTCCGGGCGCAGGGCCAGGCCGAGGCCGCCGTCGGCGGGCGCCGCGGCAGCGTTGGCCGCCCCCGCCACCAGGGCAGTCAGCAGTACGGCGAGCCCAGCCGCGAATCGCACCATCCAGCTCATGGACGGGACTGTAGGGCGGCCGCACCGCGATTCCCGCGCTCTGTCGGAGACCGGTCGCTCACGGCCGGACGGGCAGCCCCAGCCGTGCGGCTGGCCGGCTTCCCGATGACATCGACGCCAAATTATGCCCGCAGATTCGGGTCAAAGGTCGGGGACGAGGAACAACGGCGGTTAGGGTTACGCGACAACGCACTGCGGCGATGGCATTGGCAACCGTAGCGCTGATCGCCAGTCCGTTACTCTCATCTTGAGGGCGATCATCGCGCTGGCAGAGTGGTTTGCCTTATCGGTGCGGTCTGATGTGCGGTTTCCTGGTGCGCAGGTCGCCGCTTTGCGCCGTTTCGATCAGGGCGAACACGACGCCGAGGATGGTGAGCAGGAACAACGCTGCCACCGGTGGCAGCGGGATGGTCAGCGGTGCCAGCACGGTCATCGCGCACGCGCCGATGACGCGATGCGCCGCCGGACCGTTCGAAACAGCAGGGTGATCTGGCCCCCTACGTGGCCTGGGCGGGCTCGGCTGTGCACCGAGCCCGCCTGCGCCGGATCAACCCGATCCCGATCACGAGCCGTGGCAACGCCTCACACCGATTCGGCGTACACCGTTGCCGGTGAGGGTCGGGAACCTGAGCCGGATATGCGTCACGTGACTAGCGCTGCAGGGTCAGCAGACCGGGCCGATAGGGCAAAAGCCCGTAGTCGCCGCCGGAGTTGGGGGCACGCCCCTGGTAGAGCAACTGCAGGTTGCAGGGATCGATGGTCATGGTCTGATCGGCGTTGCTGCGAATCAGCTCGCCGTGGCTGATGTCGTTGGTCCAGGTGGCGCCGCTGTTGGCCTTGCCGGCGAAGGGATTGCTCTCGGTGGCGGCCTGCGGGGTCCATGAGCCGCCCAGACTGGTGGCCGTGAACGATCGGAAGTAGCGACCCTGCGCGCCGATCGCCTCGACCAGCATGAGGTATCGGTTCTCGCCCTGGATCTTGTAGACCTGAACCCCTTCGAACAGGTTGTTCGTCGAGTCGGTCATAATGATCGTCGAGGTGGAGCCGAAGCTTCCCGGGAAGTTACCGATGGGCATGCTGGCCCGGTAGATCCGGCCGTTGTCGCCGGCGAAGAACAGATACATGTTCGTGCTGTCACCGATGAGCGCCTGGTCGATGGGTCCCGTACCGGAATTGGCGATGCTTCCGGAGAAGAGCACCTGCTGCGACGACCAGCTGTTCACGTTGGTGGGGTCGCTCGACGTCCGGTAGGAGAAGGCGGTCCCACCCCACTGGTAGGCAAGCACCCAGATGTTCCTCGGGGCGAAGTAGAACAGCGTAGGCGCAACAGCGGAGAAAGGCATCGCGTTCTGGCTGGCCGAGGCCATGTCGGACCAGTTCGTGAAGAGGCCGAAGTTCATCGAGCCCCACGACGTGCCCGTGTCGTGCGTCGTCGCATAGACGAGATGCCGGCCGTTGTACGGGGCGTGGGTGAAGTCCTTGAGCGAGACCCACCCCGACCTCGGGTTCGCCAGCGAGCCCGTCGATGTCCAGCGGTACGTCGACGGAAGAGCGCACGTGCCGGGCGGCGGTGTGGTGGGGTTGGTGCCGCCGTCGACGCGGACGAGTTGCCATTGCTGGTTGTTGCCGCCCCAGTCGTCGTACTGCACGATGTTGCCGCCGTCAGCGGTCGAAGCGCCCTGCACCTCCACCGCCTTGTTACTGTTCCGGTTGATCAACCGGACGTAGCCGCCGGCCGAGTCCGCCAGCCGGAACTGCTGGTTGGCCCCGTTGCCGTCGGTCCACTGCACGATGTTGGCACCGTTGGCGGTCGACCAGTTGTAGACGTCCAGCACCTTGCCGGACAGCCGCGACTTCAACCGGTAGTAGCCGCCGCCGGAGTCGACGAACTGCCACTGCTGCTGGTTGCCGTTGTTCCGGGCCCACTGGGTGATCCGCGCCCCGTCGTTCGTGGCGAGGTTGTACACGTCCAACGCCTTGCCACTGTTGCGGTTCAACAACACGTACCACGCGCTCGTGTCGACCGTCGCCGCGGCGGCGGGCGTCGACACCACTGCGGCGGCGACACCACTGACCACCACGGCCGTCACGCCGGCGGCGACGACCCGCGGCAACCACCTACGCCGCCGCGACGGCGGCGCGATCGATGGAGACCTACCAAAGGCAGACATGATCCTCCTCCAATGACCAGAAGCCGAACGGTGCGGCCGAAGATGGGCGCACCGCGACGCGTGGACCGGGCGCATGCGGGGAGAATGTCAGCGCTAACAAGGCCCCGCATGCCCTGGCGCACGCCTGGATCCAAGGTCCAACGAGGCAGGCTTGCCCGGTAAGCCACAGGCATCGTCGTCCTTGAGTATCGACTGTGAGCGATAACATGCCGTTCGTCAAGTCGTAATCTTCTATGTCCACCAATGGTGCGCACGGCCACCCCGGAGGTACAGGAGCCCACCGGGTGTGTGGCCAGCAGAGGCTCATCCATAGGCTGCCGCGGGTGAGATACGACGAACTCGAAGCGGCGATTCGCCACCTGGTCGCCGGCGCCGGCGACGACAACCTCCGCCGCTTCGGCGCCGAGACGGTCGCCCGCCTCGTGCGCGACGAACGGCTGCTTGACGTCGCAACCGAGGACGAGCTCGACGAGGACGCGTTGGCGGCGCTCACCCTCGCCCGCGAGAACCTTCTGACGGCCAGCCCGACCGAGTTACGCGCGCAGCTGACGCGCATCGATGACGGCATCCTCACCGACGGTGACATGGACCCCGAACTCCTGACCGCCGTCTCCGCACTCGAACACTGGACGACCTACCTGGAGACGGGCCAGCGCGACGAGCTCTACCAGCTTGCCCTCCGCTCCATCGAGCAGGTCGATTTCCAGGTCTCGGCCGATCTCGGCGACTTTCTGGCCGAACCCGAGATGGCCGCCGAGTACGACCGGATCGCGCGCCTGCTCACCACGTAGGGACGGCCGGAACCGGCGGTCCCGAGCAGCCGCGTCTGCCGCAGACCGAGCGTCGTACGCAGCCGTGGTCGGACTCGCGTGCGAGCAGGCCAGGACGAGTCATGGAAACGCTCGTCCCGAGACCACACCCCGCGGGTATACATCCCATATATATGACCCCGCCGTATACGGGTGATGCGAACGGATCTCGATAGTCCGGCAGGGCGCACCGCCTGTTGCGCTGTTCCCCTATGACCGGCGCGTGACTGAGGGAGAAGGGATGGTGGTGCGGTGCCGACCAACCGGCTGGAGGCGTTCAGCGACGGTGTGCTCGCCATCATCATCACGATCATGGTCCTGGGGCTCAAGGTCCCGACGGGTCACCACCTCTCCGACCTCCTCCACACCACCGGCATCGGACTGTTGACCTACCTGCTCAGCTTCATCTACGTCGGCATCTACTGGAACAACCATCACCACATGTTCCGCCTGGTGAAGCAGGTCAGCGGCGGAGTGCTGTGGGCCAACCTGGCGCTGCTGTTCAGCCTGTCGCTGTTCCCTTTCAGCACCGCCTGGGTCGACGATTCACGATTCGAGCGGACCCCGGTCGTGATCTACGGTCTGAACCTGCTCGGCGCGGCCATCGCCTACTTCGTGCTCCAGAGCGTGATCATCCGGCAGCAGGGGGCGGAGTCGCCGCTGCGGGAAGCCGTCGGCGCCGACCTGAAGGGCAAAGTGTCCCCGGTCTTCTACGTCGCCGGGATCCTCAGCGCCCTGCTGATCGGTGGGCCGGTCGGAGTTGGGCTCGCCGAGGCGTGCTTCGTGATCGTGGCGATCATGTGGGTCGTACCGGACCGCCGAATCGACCGGGTGGTCCGCCAGCACCAGGCCCCCGACTGAGGAGTGGGTGGAGCCGGAGCATGGCGACCGCGCCGAGCAGCGGTCCGGCTGCCAGGATAGCGACGGCGAGCGGCCAGCCCACCGCGTGGGCGACGACGGGCAGTCCCTGGATGGTGAGGGCGGTGATGAGGAAGCCCACGGCAGTCTGGAACGTGAGGGCGGTGCCGACGAAGCGGCTGTCGACGACCGACGTCGTGCAGGCCGAGAACATCGCCGAGTCGGCGATGACGCTGGTGCCCCAGACGAGCAGCACCGGGACCATGAGCCAGAGCGAACGCCCGAAGGCAAAGGCGGCGGCGAGACAGCAGAAACCGCTGACCATCATCGCGCCCGCGGCGACCCTCGCCCGCCCCCATCGGTCGCCGAGGCGTCCCGCCAGCACGCAGCCTGCGGCCCCGCAGACGCCCAAGGCGATGAAGGACAAGGTGCCTCGTGCGGTTCCGGTCAGCGGGGTGCCGTACGCTGCGGCGCTCGCGCCGAGGAAGGTGGGCACCCAGGCCCAGACGGCGTACAGCTCCCACATGTGGCCGAAATATCCCAGGTTCGCCAGCAACGGTCCGCGGTCCCTGAGCAGGGAGAGGACGACCCGCGGGTGCAGGCCGGTGGACCGGGCGACGTACGGACCCACCGAGACCCGTTGCACGAGCACGGCGGCGACGACGGCGAGCGCGGCGGAGACGAACAGACCCGTCCGCCACGCCGAGTCGAGCGAGCCGCCGATGAGCTGCGGCAGGGTCGATCCGAGGGTCAAGGCACCGACGAGCGCACCGAGGGCGAAGCCACGGCGTTCGAGGAACCAGCTGCTGGCCAGCTTCAGCCCGACGGGGTAGACGCCGGCGAGGGCGATTCCCGTGACGAGACGGAGGATGATCGCTGTCGTGGCCCCGTGGGCGAAGACCGCCAGCGCGGCCGTGCTGCCGGCGGCCAGCAGGGCTCCGGCAGTGACGAGGTGCGGTGGGTGGACGATGTCGGGGAGGTTCAGCGCGGCGGAGACGAGCGCGCCGATGACGAAGCCGAGCTGCACGGCAGTGGTCAGCAGGGTGGCCTGGGCCGAGCTGAGCCCCCACTCCGTGCGGAGAGCCGGCGCGGCCGCAGACGCCGCGAACCAGGTCCCCATCGCCAGCACCTGCACCGATGCGATGAGCAGGAGCTGACGTCCGGCCCCCGAACGGGCCGCGCCCAGCGGGACCGACGGGACCGGTCCCGTGCCTGCTGGCGCCAAGCCGCGCGTCGTCTCGTTCATTACCTCTGCTCCACGTCGGCGGGCTCGGGGGAAAGACCAGCAGGCTATCGGGTTGGCTGGTGCTCGAAGCCCGCGGCCACGTGCCGGCTCGCACGAGCGGGCGGAGGGCGGGCACATCCCGCCCTCCGCCGTCGTCACTGGGTGAGTTCGGCGACCTGCTCGGCCGTCAGGCGCAGCTCCTCGGCCGCGGATTCGGCCCGCGCCCGGGCCGCGGCAGGCGGGTCGGCGGGCCGGCGCAGATGCCAGTCCGTCGTCGCCTGGTACGCGGCCACCACGGACAGCAGCCGGTCCTCGGCGTATGGCAGGGCACCGAGGATGGTGCCGATCGGCACGCCGGCGCCGGTGAACCCGATCGGGAAGGCGATCTCCGGCAGACCCAGGATGTCGAAGGGCACCGGGTCGGTCTGCACGACGATGTCACAGGTGTCGAACAGGTCGTCGAGTACCCGTTCCAGCAGCAACAGCTTGGCCCGCTGGCCGGTGAGGAACTCGTTGCCGCCCAGCAACGCGCCCTGCAGCCAACTGGTCACCGACACGCCGAAGCCGCGCAGGTCGCTGCGCAGGTAGGGCATGAACGGTTCGCTGCGCTCGGGCAGCCGGATGTTGTTGAAGGTGCTGCCGGTGAGTTGGCTCCACCCCTCCGGCAGTGACACGTCGACCAGCGTGGCGCCGGGGATCGCGGCGAGCTGCGCCAGGTACGCCTGGCGGGCCAGCGCAGTGGCCGAGGTGCCGTTGGTGAAGCCGGGCAACACCCCGATCCTGGTGTTCCAGCGCAGCTTGACCCGGTTCCGCTGGTACACGGGGGTGGCTGCGTCGATCAGGTTGGGCACCTTGGGCAGCCCCTGGCTGCGCGGGTCCGCCGGGTCCTCGCCCGCCATCGCGGTCAGCATGATGGCGGCATCCTTGGCGTCACGCGCCAGCGGCCCCGGATGGTCCCGGGTGTAGGTGAGCGGGATGATGCCGGCCGCCGAGACGCGGCCCATGGTCGGTTTGAGCCCGGTCAGGGCCTGGGCGTTCGAGGGTGAGGTGATGGAGCCACCGGTCTGGGTGCCGATGCCGGAGGTGGCCATGCGGCCCGCCACCGCGGTCGCGGTGCCGGTGGACGACCCGCCCGGGTCGGTGTTGCGGTTGGTCGGCGTCCACGCGTTCACCGTGGTGATCACTCCGGCCGGCGTGGTGGCCCGGGTGGTGGCCAGCGGGCCCATCTGCGTCTTGCCGAGGACGATCGCGCCGCCCGCCTTGAGCCGGGTCACGGCGGTCGCGTCGTACGGCGGCACGAAGTCCTGGAACAGGAAGGAGTTCGCGGTGGTGTGAACCCCTTCGGTGTAGTAGTTGTCCTTGATCGCCAGGGGAATTCCGTGGAGCGCTCCGCGTCGAGGCCCGCGGGCGGCCGCGCGGGCCGCCGCGACGGCCGCGTCGGCCAGCACCAGGTTGAAGGCCCGATAGGTGCCGTCGTACGCGGAGACGCGAGCCAGGTACGCCTCGACCAGTTGCTCGGGGGTGAGCTTGTTGGCCCGGATGAGCCAGGCCGCCTCGGCGATGGTCAACTCGGTCGGATCAGCGACCGCCTCCGGGCGGGGCTGAACGTAGGCGTTGGGCTGGTCCAACGCCCCGTGCTTCAGCGGACCCAGGTGCAACGGGCTGCTCGCCGCGGCCATCGAGGGGGCGGTGACGGTCGCGCCGGCGGTGGAGGCTACGGCCAACGCGGCGGCGCGGGCCAGGAAGGCCCGGCGATCGACCGAACGGTCGAGGGGTTCGGCAGTCATGCCTTCCGCCATTCTGTGCTGTTCGCCGGGTACAGGATCGGCACGCGTTGCTGCGACAACGCCGCCGCGACCTGGGGATCGGTGGTGCCGGCGGCGGGCAGCTGATAAGCGGCCAGCCCGGCGACGGTGCCCCGCATGAACGAGCGCAGCGAGGCGAGCACCGAGTCCCGGCCGGGCGCACCGGTCTCGGGATCGGCGGTGGTGCCGGGCGGGAGCTGGTCGAGATCTATGCCGAGGACTGCCAGTCGCGCCCGGATCAGGACGTTCAGCTCAGCATCGGTAGGCGGAGTGGGGGCCATGGTGCTCCTCTCGGGAGGCAGGTCGCCGTGTTCCGTCGAAGTGAGCCGAACCTAGGTCGGTCCCGGTGTCGAGAGAGGACCCCGCGACGGAAATTGAGCGACACTTGAGCCTCGTGATCGGCCAGCGCCGCCAGGACCGAGGTTCGGCAGGGGCGCCGGGACGACGAGGGCGCGGTCAGCCCGCAACAGTTTTCACCGCCGGGAGGCCTCGTGAGCATCACCATCACCCGGAGGGGACTGGGTTGGGGTGGCCTGCTGAGGTTCGGGTGAATCGGCGGGCGAGATGCGCGAAGGCCTCGGTGAGTTCGTCGGGGCCGACGACGTCGATGTCGGCGTCGTAGCGGGCGATCGCGGCGGCGAGGCTGGGCCAGGACCAGGAGCCGAGTGTGAGCCGGCAGCGGTCGGGGGTGATCTGCTCGACGAGGCCGTCGCGGGTGTAGAGGGCCACGGTGGCGGCCGGCAGGTCGAGGAGCACCGTGCCCTGGCACGGCCAGTTTCCCGAAGCGTCCTCGGAACCACGGAAGACGCCGGTGACGTACGCGGCGACGTCTCCGCCGGGCAGCGCACGGTGAGTGAAGCGCGGCCCGTTGGGGGTGCGCAGGCGCATCCGGTCGACGCGGAAGGTACGCCAGCCGTCACGGTCGAGGTCCCACGCCACGAGGTACCACCGCCCGTCCCAGGTGATCACGTGGTGTGGTTCGGTGCGGCGCGGCGGCGTCGTGCTGTCGGAGCCGTAGTCGAAGCGCAGGATCTCGCGGGCGCGAACGGCGGCGCTGATGGTCAGGAGCACGTCGGTGTCGACCGGTTCGGCCGGCCGTGTGGTGGGCCGCTCGACGGCGGTGACGTCGAGTGCGGTGATGCGGTGACGTAGCCGGGAGGGCATCACCTGGCGGATGGTGTTCAGCGCCCGTTCGGCGGCCTCGGCGAGGCCGCTGTCGGGGGTGGTCGCGGCGATCTGCAGAGCGACAGTGAGAGCGACCGCCTGATCGTCGTCGAACAACAGTGGGGGCAGTTCGGTGCCCGCACTGAGCCGGTAACCGCCCTCCGGGCCTTTGACCGCGGCGATGGGATAGCCGAGCTCGCGCAGCCGGTCGACGTCGCGGCGCACGGTGCGCACGCTGATGTCCAGGCGGTCGGCCAGCACGGTGCCGGACCAGTCCCGGCGGGTCTGCAGCAACGACAGCAGGGCCAGCAGTCGCGCGGACGTTTTCGGCATGATCCTGATTCTGCCCGCAGTAGGTGCCACAACCTGTCACCTACTGCTGCGAATCTTGTTCCCCCTGCTCTGGTTCCCCCACATGAGGTTCAACCAGCCCATCGCGGGCGCGATCCCGCCCGCGAACGACCACCAAGGAGTCCCGCATGGCCATCATCACCACCACGCACCTGAACTTCCGCGGCGACGCCCGGGCAGCGCTGGAGTTCTACCAGTCGGTGTTCGGCGGCCACCTGACCGTCGTCGCCTACGGGGACTTCGGCATGCCCAAGGAACTGCCCGACGCCGACAAGGTGGTCTTCGGTCAGGTGACCGCCGACAACGGGTTCAGCATCATGGCCTACGACGTGCCCAGCCAGGCCCCCGCCGCCGTCCCGACCGCAGCCACCACCCGCGAGCACGGCATGACCCTGACCGGCGAGCGGTTCTTCGTCTCCGTGCGCGGCGAGACCGCCGAAGAGATCAGCGCGCTGTGGGACAAACTCGCCGACGGCGCCGAGATCATCGAGAAGTTCGGCCCCTCGC
The DNA here is from genome assembly GCF_003236315.1 of Micromonospora craterilacus. Classification (GTDB taxonomy): domain Bacteria; phylum Actinomycetota; class Actinomycetes; order Mycobacteriales; family Micromonosporaceae; genus Micromonospora; species Micromonospora craterilacus. The sequence goes on along the minus strand of NZ_POTY01000006.1, from coordinate 36,951 downwards.
AGTGGGCGCCGGGCTTCGGGATGCTCACCGACCGCTTCGGCGTCACCTGGATCCTCGACGTCGCCGTTGCCTACGCTGGCTGACCCACCACACCCGTCCGGTCCGGGGCTGCCGAGCCAGGCCGCCCCGGACCGCCCCGTCCCGCGAAGGAAAAGCACATGCGTATGCGCCCCCTCGGCCGCACCGGAATACGGATAGGCCTGACCGATCCGCGGGGTAGCGGGTGCCGCCGCGTCGGAACGACGCGGCGGCACCCGCCGGTGGATCCGCTCGGTGTACGCGCTCCGGTCAGCGAGTCGAGTCGCGGACCATCCGCAGTTTCTGGACCCGCTCCACGATCAGCGGCGGGCCCTCGACGTACTCGCCGTGCTTCAGCCGCGCCGAGTTGACCTTGTACCGGTCGGCGAGGACCGCCGTACGGTGCAGGGCGAGGCTGCGCAGGCAGTCGCTCACCGGGTCGACCCGCTCGGCCGCCGGCACGTCCGACACGTCGCAGTCGCCGGCGTACGCCAGCCCGTCAGCTGGTGCCTTGCCGTCCCGGACGTTGTTGCGCGCCGCGAGCAGGCTCGCGGTCACCACCGGCGACCGGTTGGGCAGGTCCGCCGGCAACTGCTCTCCGCCGAAGAGGACCATGGCCAGCAACTCGTCGTGCTCCAACGCCCGCGCCCAGCCGAGCTTGGAGTAGGCCTGGAGCAACTGGACGGCCTTGGTCACCTCGACGTTGGCCTTGCCCAGCGGCGTGGTGGCGTTGCTGATCTGCGCGTGGACGTTGTCGTAGTACCGCTGAATGTCCACGTCCAGCCGGTCCTTCACTTCCTTCTGGGCTCGCGTCTTGACCTCGCCGTTCTCGCGGCCCTGCTGCGCGGTGGACTGGAACTGGGTGCGGAAGCGGGCGTCCCACTGGCCCAGGAAGTGCCCCACGTCGTAGCACGCGCCGACCACGCCGGTGTTGCGGTTGCGGCGGCACACCTCGCCGGCCGGCATGACGGCCGACCAGTCCGTGAAGCGCTGGGTCTGATCGCCCCAGACCACCTGGAGTGCCATCGTCACCTGGATGTCGGCCCGCTCGACGTCCCACGGGCCCTGCGATTCGATCTCCCGATTGACGAGCTGTGCCTCGTGGCAGAGCCGGATCACCGGCCCGGCGGGCAGGACGTGCCGGGCCAGGTGGGCGATCTCCGGCGTCTTCGCGATGGTCACCTGGGTCGGGCGGGTGAGCTGCTGAGTGGAACCCGGCTGGCAGGCCGGCACGCGGGTCGGGTCGACCGTCCGCCCCTCGGCCGGGGCCTGCTGCGCGACACCACCGAACATGTCGTGCCGGCGGTCGCCTCGGATGGCGTCACGCTCCGCGATCAGCAGACCGTTGAGCTCCTTGGTGGCCTTCTCGTAGCCCTCGACCAGCTTGGTGAAGAGGTTGTTGGTCCAGTTGCCGTTCACCGTCTGGTCCAGTGGCTCGCTGAAGTGCCGGTGCGCGTCGAGCAGCGACTCGCCGTCGTTGACCAGGCCGGTGATGCGGTCCGCGACCACCCGCCGGATGTGGTGCGGGTTCTCCGCCGACATCAGTTCGTAGGCACCGGTGAGCACGTTCCAGTTGGCCACATCGGCGACCTGCCGGCCGGACCCGGGGTGACCGTACGTCGTGGCGGCGTACCAGTCCAGGTATGCGATCGCACCGTTCGGACCGAACACGTCGTCCCCACCCCGGTTGATCACCGAGATGACGTCGGCGTTGGCATAGGAGCCGGGGCTCGGCCCGACGAACGGTTCGGCACGCATGGTGACCGTCGCGCCGACGTGCAGATCCCGCTCCGCCCGCCAGAAGTCGTCCCAGGACAGCACCGCGCCGTCGTACTTGTCCGCGTGGTGCACGGCGCCGTCGATCGTGTTGAGCAGCGGCGTCATCTGGCTGGTGCGCTGCGCGGCGAGGATCTCGGCTCCCCAGGTGTCGAGTTGCACGGAGAGCTGGAACAGGGCCTGTTCGATTCCGACCAGCTTCTCGATGGTGTGGTTCTGGCGCTCCAGCAACTCGTCGAAACGTGCCTCGGTGTTCTCGAGAAGTTGGGCGAGTTTCGCGTCGATCGCGTCGAAGCGGGTGTCCATCTTTTCGGAGAGCTTTTTGATGTCGTCGCGGATGCCCGCGAGCTGGTCCATCATCTGCTGTTCCATGCTCGGCCCGGTGAAGAGCGGCACGAGGGCGCCGACCACGCCGATGATGTTTCCGGCCAGCGCGGCGGTGCCGAGCGAGAAGATGGCCTCCTTCGCGCCGAGTCCGGCGATCTTCGGCAGGTACTCGTTGATCGCCGTGGCGACCTTCACCGCCGCGTCGCCGATGCCCTTGACCCGCTTGCCGGCGTCCTTGTCGACGAAGGTGACGATCTGGGCCAGGCCGGTGATCATCTCCTTGCTGTCGTCGATGTACTTCTTGCGCCCCTTGGCGTCGGCCTCCGCCTCGGTCCGGACCGCCTCGCTGGGCGTGGGTCCGTCGGTCTTGGCGCCGTAGGCCGCATCAAGCTGCTCGGCCTTGGCGATCGCCTGGCCGGTCTGCGTGCGCAGGTCAGCCAGCATCCGGTCGAACTGCTGGCCCGCCTCGGCCAGCAGTTCCGTGGCGTTCCCGTCCTCCGCTGCCGCCAGCAGGGCCGACACGTCGAAACGTCCCTTGAGCAGCGGATCTTTACTCAGGTTTGCCGATCCGATGGTGGGCCGGATGCCACGGGGGGCGCCGTAGCGGATCCGCCACACCTCGGCGAAGGTCGCGTCCTCCAGCGCCCGGACCCGCACCGCCGACCAGGCGATTCGCCGGACGGCGGTCACCCGGTCCTCGTCGGAGGAGGAGCGGCGCAGGTTGGTGACGACGTCCCGCACCGAGCCGAGGTTGGGTCGGCCGACACCGACGAGTTCCTGGGTGACGGCGAGCATGGTCGGCGAGGCCATCGCCGCCGGGGTACGGGTGGTGTCGTTGGTGGTGTCGTTGAGGATCTCGATCAGGCGGAGGGTCAGCTCCCAGGCGGAGCGCCGCTTGTCGTCCTCGGTGAGCTTGGCCGCCATCCGGCTGGCCATGAGGTCGGCATGCGCGGTGATCGCGGCGGCGTCCGCCGTCGGGTTGCGTTCGCGCCAGCCGACCAGCTCGGCGCTGAGCACCGCGTCGCGCTGGGCGAGAACCGGGTCTGCGTACCGCAGGCCGACGTGGGTGACGAAGAGTTGGCGGTCCAGCGCCGTCTCGTCGATCTTCATGGGCTCGGCCGCGCTCGCCGGCCCGGGGGCGACCACTTGGGGCAGGCTGGCCAGCACCGCCCCGGCCAGCAGGCCGGTGAGTATCCGGCGGATCCGGCCGGCCGATACCGAGGCGCGTCGGTGGACGCCGCCTCTACTTTCCTGTCGCACTTGCTCTCCCTTGCTGCGTGCATGGTGACGGCCGGACGCGATGGCATCCGGCCGCTCACGAGCCTCGCGTGAGCCACTGGAAAGTCACTGGAACCGCTGGCTGTCGGCTTGCGGCCGGTCGGACCTTGCGACGGACATCCCAGGACCGGGCCCAAGCCGACATCCACTACCAGCGCGGTTCTACCGACCTGTCGATGGCTTTGGTGGGACCATGGCAGACGTGGGAACTGCGAAAACAGCTACACCGGCCGTCTCGCCGCTGGCCGGCGAGCCAATCAAACGTGCCGATGCCGAACGGCTCGCGGGAGTGCTGAAGGCATTCGCCGACCCGGCCCGGCTGAGACTGCTCAGCCTGATCCAGTCCGCCCCCGACGGCGAGGCGTCCGTGAGTGACCTCACCGCGCCGCTCGGTCTCTCCCAGCCGACCGTGAGTCATCACCTCCGGATCCTCACCGAGGCCGGTCTGCTCGAACGCGATAAGCGGGGCGTCTGGGCGTACTACCGCCTGGTGCCGTCCGCGATCGCGGCGGTCGCCGAGCTGTTGACGCCGCCGCGCAAGCGGGCAACCAAGAAGGCCCGCTGAGCGGAGCGCTCAGCAGGTCTGCTCACCGGGCTTGCCGCCGCTACGTGTCGCCGTCGCCGGCATGCCGGCGGCGGCGAGGAGGCGTGCGGCGGTGACGGCTGCCAGCGGTACCCGCCGTGGTTGACGGCCATGGCGGCGAGCGGAGGTACGGCGGCCTTGGGGTCGGCGGGCACCGTGGCGGTGGTGGTGGGCATCAGCTGCCGCAGCAGCCGCCGGTCTGGCTTTCGGTGGCGGCGTCGGGGGTGATCAGGGTCAGTGGCGCGGACAGCAGCCCACCGGAGACGCCGGTGGCCAGACCTCGGCCCGCGGCAGCGGGGGCGGGGCCGCAGCAGCTGTCGGTGCCGGTGGAGTCGACGGGGTTGCTGTTGCACACGCCGGTTTCGGGCAGGTCGAGCTGGACGTCGTGGGCTGCCTGCCAGTCGCCGGCGAGGGCGGCGCTGACGGAGCGGACCTGCTCGTAGCCGGTGGCCATGAGGAAGGTGGGTGCGCGGCCGTAGCTCTTCATGCCGACGGCGTAGTAGCCGGCCTCGGGGTGAGCCAGTTCGTCGACGCCGTGCGGGGGGACGGTGCCGCAGGAGTGCTCGTTCGGGTCGATCAGTGGGGCGAGAGCCCGGGTGGCGCCCATGATCGGGTCCAGGTCGAGGCGCAACTCGGCGGCGATCGTGTGGTCCGGGCGGAAGCCGGTCGCGGCAACGATCCGGTCGACGAGCACCTGCTCCTCGCTACCGTCGGCGTGCCGTACGACCACGGCGACGCGGCCGTCGGTCGGGGTGAGGGCGTGGACGGAGAAGCCGGTGAGCAGCCGGATCCGACCGGTGTCCACGTGCACCCGCAGTCGGGTGCCGAGCGCACCGCGGGCGGGGAGAGCGTCGGCGTCACCCCCGCCGTAGGTGCGCGCCGGACTGTTGGTGCGGATCGCCCAGGTCACCTGCGTTCCCGGCGCCTCGGCGGCGAGTTCGGCCAGGACGAGCAGCGTGTTGGCCGCGGAGTGGCCGGCGCCGACGACCAGGGTGTGTCGGCCGGCGAACCGGTCCCGTTCCGTGCCGAGCACGTCCGGCAACGCGTGCTCCAGGTGCGCGGTCACCTCGTTCTCGCCTCGGGCGGGCAGGCCGGAAGCGCCGAGGACGTTGGGGGTGCCCCAGGTGCCGGAGGCGTCGATGACTGCACGGGCCAGCAGGTCGTCACCGTCGGCGAGGCGGATCAGAAACGGCGTGTGCTCGCGGCCGGCGGTACGCAGCCGGTCGTGGCCGAGGCGGCTGATGGCCTCGACCCGTGCGCCGTAGCGCAGGTGGGGCTTGAGCTGCGGCAGCTCGGCCAGAGGCTGAAGGTAGTCGCCGGCGAGCTCGGCGCCGGTGGGCAGGGCGTCGAGGTCGGGGGCGGCCCAGCCGGCCTCGTCGAGCAGGCGGCGGGCTGCGGTGTCGATGTTGTACCGCCATGGTGAGAACAGGCGGACGTGTCCCCACTGCCGTACCGCCGCGCCAGCGGTGTCGCCGGCTTCCAGGACGAGGAAGGGCAGACCGCGCTCGTGCAGGTGGGCGGCGGCGGCCAGACCCACCGGGCCTGCGCCGATCACCACGACGGGCAGCTGGTCCAGGGCGCTCATCAGGAAACTCCTCTGTGTCGATAACTGTCGAATCAAGAATGTGCAGTTGTGCTGCGGTGGGTGGTGCCGAAGGGGTTCAGGTGCAGGGCGAGGCCGGCGGTCAGCAGGCTCCGATCGGGTTGGGGGCCGGCCGGCCCATGACGACGTCGGCGGCCGACGGGAAGCAGCCGACGCAGGCGTCGTTGATGCGGTAGTGGCGGGCGGTGCCGACCGGTTCGACGAGCACGAATCGCACCTCGGTGAGGATCTTCAGGTGTTGGGAGACGGTGGACTGGGCCAGCCCGACGGCGGCGACGACCTCCCCCACGCTCATCGGTCGGGCGTGCCGGGCGAGGTACTCCACGATCTGCACCCGCGTCGGGTCCGCGAGGGCCCGGAACCACGAGGCGTACGTCTGCGCGGTCGCCCGGTCGAGTAGGTCGCCCACCATCACTCCTTCTATCGTTTATCGCCGATTGGCGATGAAAGTGTAGCGGGGGCGGTCGCGGCAAGGTGGGCGGTCGCGAGAACAAGGCGGACGACCGCGGCCAGCGTGGCGGGATCGACCTGGTCGGGGGTGTCGGCGGGGCTGTGGTAGCCGCCCATCCCGGCACCGATCCCGACCGCAGCGAAGCCGGCACCGCCGTAGCGGCGGTTGTCCGACGCCACCGGGCCTGCGGTGAGCGGGACGCCGGTGTGCCGGCCGGCCTGGTCGAGCAAGGCCAGGAGCCGCTGGGCGGGGCCGCCGGCCTCCACCGCCGCCGCCCCATCCAGGCGGCCGGCTCCGTCGACGTTGATGACCAGCGGTGAGACGCCTGCGGCGTGGAGTTGAGCGGCGTGGTGGGCGGAGCCGAGCGCGCCGACCTCTTCCCCGTCGAGCAGCGCTATGGACAACCCGACACCGTCGGCGAGCCCGCTGGCGAGGATACGGGCGGCTTCGAGAACCACGGCAACGCCGGTGGCATTGTCCGACGCGCCGGGCAGGCGCAGCCCGGGGTGATCGCCGACACCGTCGTAGTGGGCGGTCAGGAGCAGCTCGACACCGCCGGAGGCGGGCTGCCGGAGCCGGGCGTGGATGTTGGTGCCGGTGACGTCGTCGCGGCGCAGTGGCGTCGTCCCGTCCAGCCAACCGTCGCCTGCGGCTGCGGCGGCGAGGACGCCGTGGTGGGTGTCCGGGTCGAGGGTCAACACCGGCAGCGGCCCGGGATCCGGGCCGGCGAGCATGGTGAACTGCCAGCCCTCGGCGTCGACCGGGCGACGGACCAGCAGCCCCGCCGCGCCGCGGGTGTCGCGGTAGGCGTCGAACAAGCTCATCTCGGCCGGCACCACGAGCCACCGGCCCGCCGGGTCCTGCTTGCCGGCGACAGCGAGTGCGCCGCGGCGAGGGTGGACGGTGTCGGCGGAGGCGGTGTGGATCGCGACCTGCCGGCCGAACACCAACTCGACCGCGCCGTGCCGGTCGCCCCAGGTGACCGTTGGCGTTTCGTACACCTGCGGCACGGCCCGGACGGGGAACTCCTCGGTGCGGACGTCGGCACTGATGGCGGCGAGCTGGTCGACGAGCCAGGCGCGGGCTGCCGCGCCGCCCGCTGAACCGACTCGCCTGCCCGCGAAGGGGTCGGAGGCGAGAGTGGCGATGGCGGTGGTCATCCGGTCGACGCTGACCCGGTCGAGCAGCTCAGCGAGCTGCCTTGAGCTGGTCATGAGCAGCACCCCTGTCCGGCGGCGATGGCCTCGGTCCGGGCCTGGGCGCCGCAGCACGAGTCGACAGCCTGGGCGGCCGGCCGGGTGCCGCAGCACGGGTCGGCGCTCGTGACCTCGCCAGCCGGCGGGAGGATCCCGCCGACGTCCTGGGCGGGACTGCCGCAGCAGGCGCCGGAGCCGGTGATCCGCAGCGCGGCAGCGGGGTCGCCGGTGAACCCGCCGACGTGGGTCGTGTTCTGGCTCATGTCAGGTCCTTTCCTCAGCGGGGACTGATCAGTGCATAGACGGCGGTGCGGGTGGTGTCGAACACGCTCTTCCCATCCCCCAGGGACGCCTGTCTTGACGTCTGTCTAAGCAGACAGTTGCACGCTGATTAGAGAGATGTCAACCTAGAGGCATGTCGAAGCAGCAAGCCTCGCTTCCGGTCGTCGACCTCAACGCCGACGCACCGTGCTGCCCACCGCTGGCGCAGCGTCGGATCCCCGCCGAGACGGCCGCGGTCCTCGCGCCCGCGCTCAAGGCCCTCGGCGACCCGGTGCGGCTGCAGCTGATGTCGATGATCGCCTCCGCCGAGGGCGGAGAGGTGTGCGTGTGCGACCTGACCCCGGCGTTCGACCTGACCGGCCCGACGATCTCCCACCACCTCAAGACGCTGCGCGAGTCGGGCCTGGTGGACGCCGAGCGGCGGGGCACCTGGGTCTACTACCGGGCCCGCCCACAGATCCTGCGGCAACTCGCCGCACTGCTGTCGGTCGAGCCCGCCCCCGCGGCGCAGCCGTAAACCGCCACCCCGCCACCGCCGCCCGATGCCGTGCCGGCGGGCACTCGACGGTTCAGCGCCTCGCCGCCTCCCGCACGCGCGCCGGACGCCCGACATTCCGCCGCCGCCGGCACAGCCTTGACACGAAGTCGATTGCTCAACGATAATTGAGTCAATGGACATTGAGCTTGCTTCCCTGGCCGGGCGCGCACGGATCCACGCCGCCCTCGGCGACCCCGCACGCCTGGCGATCGTGGACACGCTCACCCTGGGCGACGCCTCCCCCGGGGAGATCGCCCACACCCTCGACATGCCGACCAACCTCGTCGCCCACCACGTCAAGGTGCTCACCGAAGCCGGCCTCGTCCTGCGCGGCCGGTCCGAGGGCGACCGGCGGCGCACCTACCTGCGACTCCAACCGGCCGCCCTGGCCGTCCTCACCCCGGCCCCGCTGGCCAACGTGGGACGGGTGGTGTTCGTGTGCACCCACAACTCCGCCCGCTCCCAGCTGGCCGCCGCGCTGTGGCAGCGCCGCACCCACGGGGCCGCCGCCTCGGCCGGCACCAAACCGGCGGCCCGCATGCATCCCCGGGCGATTGCCGTGGCCCACCGCCACGACCTCTCCCTGAACCCAACCGGCACCGCGCACGTCAGCGACGTCGTCCGCGACGACGACCTGGTCATCGCCGTTTGCGACAACGCCCACGAAGACCTCACCGGACAGGTGCGCCCCCAGCTTCACTGGTCCGTGCCGGACCCGGCCCGTGTCGACACCGATGAAGCGTTCGAGGCCGCGTACGCCGACCTTGCCGACCGCGTCGACCGGCTCGCCCCCGCCACCACCCCGGGAGGCACCCGATGACCGGCACCAGGCCGTACCTTCGCCAGAACCTAACCGTTGACCAGCAGCTCGAACGCCGGATCCGCCGGATCCTCGACGAGTTGACCGTCATCCCCACCTGGTAACCCACCACCCGGCGAGCCGGGCCGTTCAGATCATGGGAGAGAACAGCCTGATGACCATCGCACTTCGGCGGCGCCTGCTGGCCGAGTTCCTCGGCACCGCCCTGCTGGTCACCGCCGTGGTCGGCTCCGGCATCATGGCCACCGCCCTCTCCCCCGGCGACGTCGGCCTCCAGTTGCTGGAAAACTCGATCGCCACCGCCTTCGCCCTCGGCACGCTGATCCTGATCTTCGGCCCGATCTCGGGAGCCCATTTCAACCCGGTCGTGTCCGCCGCCGACTGGTTCCTCGGCCGGCGCACCGGCACCGGTCTGACCGCCCGCGACCTGGGCGGCTACGTGGTGGCTCAGGTGATGGGCGCAATCGCCGGATCGGTGCTGGCGAACCTGATGTTCGACCTCGCCGCCGTCGACTTCTCCGGCAAGGACCGCTCCGGCGGCCACCTGTGGCTGGGCGAGGTCATCGCCACGACCGGTCTGATCCTGCTGATCTTCGCCCTCGCCCGCTCCGGCCGCACCACCGTCGCCCCCGCCGCCGTCGGCGCCTACATCGGCGCCGCGTACTGGTTCACGTCGTCCACGTCGTTCGCCAACCCGGCGGTCACCATCGGCCGCGCGTTCACCGACACCTTCGCCGGCATCGCCGCCACCTCGGTACCCGGGTTCGTCCTGGCCCAGATCGCCGGCCTCGCCGTCGGCGTCGGCCTGCTCGCCGCCCTCTACCCCGACGCGGGCGCCGCCGCCGACCAGGTCGTCGTCCCCACCGACGAAACCGCCGCCATCGGCCGCCGGTCGTGACACCGCACCCACGCGACACCGGCACGGCTGGGCCTTCTCCCGGCTTCGTCAACCGGCGATACGGTCCCGGCCGCTACCGGACGGTCGACCGCAACAGCATCCCCGACCAGTTCCCGTCCGACAGCGTCGACGACGCGCCGGTCAACCGGCCCCACGACTCGTACTGCAAGAAGGCACCTGATGAGCGACAAGCCCAGCGTCCTGTTCGTCTGCGTCCACAACGCCGGCCGCTCCCAGATGGCCGCCGGCTGGCTACGCCACCTCGCCGGCGACGCCGTCGAGGTCCGCTCCGCCGGCTCCGCCCCCGCACACCAGATCAACCCCGCCGCCGTCGAAGCCATGCGCGAGGTCGGCATCGACATCACTAACCAAACCCCCAAGCTTTTCGAGTACGAAACCGCCGAATCCTCCGACGTCATCGTCACCATGGGCTGCGGCGACGCCTGCCCCGTCTTCCCTGGCAAGCGCTACGAGGACTGGAAACTCGAAGACCCCGCCGGCAAAGGCGTCGACGCCGTACGCCCCATCCGCGACGAGATCCGCACCCGGGTCGAGAAGCTCCTCACCGAGCTACGCCCCACCGCCTGACATCGCCCGCGTTGTCGCCCGCCAGCCCATGACAAGATCCGGGTCGAGTGGAACAGCGTTGTCGAGGAAATCCTCGGCGACGATGGCGTCGTGGTCGGCGTTCACATCCGGGATGTCCACACCGGCGCCTGTCACCGGGTCGTGCTGTTTCCGTGACCGCGGATACGTAACCTTCCGGTTCATGCGGTCCTGGCGTGAGCTCGCGGCGACGGTGGTGACCGTGCCGCTGGCCTCGTTCGCGCTTCTCGGCTGCTGGTTCGGCCTGGTGTCCGTGATGCCCTCGGAGCCGTGTCCCGGCGACCCCGCGGACTGGGAACGCTGGTGGCTGCCCATCGCGATCCTGCTCTGCGCGTTGATGATCCTGACGGCGGTGCTGTCCATCGCCGTCGCTTGGTTGGGAGTGTCGAACCCTCGCCGAAGCGCCTGGCCGTTCCTGGTCGTTTCCCTGCTGGGGCTGGCCTTCAGCGCCAGCCTGATGATCTTGATCGATAGAGTGACCTCCTGCTGACCGCCACGATGCCCAATGCCCGGTCGCCGTCAGCGCCGGGTACGACTTCTGGCGCGACTACAAGCCCCACTTCTGGGGGTCACCGGCTGCTGTCCTGGCGGGTCGCCACACATTGATCTGGTCTTCTCTATCCGTCGCTGCCAGACTGATGTGTCGTGGATACGGCGACAGTGATCATCACGGCCTTCGGCGGCGCGCTCTCGGCGACGCTGGGCGTTCTTGTGGGCGGTATGGTCACTCGCCGGGTTCAGGAACGACACTGGTTACGCGACAAGCAATTGCGCGCGTACGAGGAACTGTTCTCGCAGTACGCCCGGTTCATGATGATGCTGCGGCAGGCGCACCTGAGCCGGACGCCGGTCGACGTCGACTGGGGCGCCTGGAGCGTCTCGCTTACCTCCGCGAGCCTGGTGGCCCCGCTTGCCGTAGCTCGGGCGATCGACGCCTTCGGCCGCGCCGTCAGCGTCTTCCTCGACGCCGTCTCAACCCGGGATCCCGTCGCGAATCCAGTCGACGAAGAGATCCTGACCGAGGCGTCCCGACCGGCCGCCGCGGCGCACCTCGCGCTGCTGAACACGATCCGTCGGTCCATGGGCCGTTCCCTCGAGGACCTGCCTTTCTACCTCGGCGGCACGCTCGGCCGCCATCCCGAGGGAACAGAGTTTCCCCGCGACGAACCGCCTTCGCTGGCAGTGCCCGACGGTGAAGCACCGGAACGACTGAACCGGGCAGGATAGTCGCGCTGGTCGCACGTCGTCGCCAGCTCGTAAACACCGAGCACCGCAGGCGAACGCCAGGAGAGCCTCAGTCCGTCGGCACTTTCGCTCGGTACTGATGCCGGCGTCGCCATCGCGATCGGTTGATGGGAAGCGGCCATCGCGTTCTCTTTCCTTCTCTGACCTGGCTGTCTTGAAGGATCGACGCGATGGCCGTCTCCCATCTAAACAATGCGCCCATCACGGGCAGATGGCACACCGCTCCCTTGGGACCCGACCTTGCGCCGCGGCATCGGCCACGCTGCTCATAGGGCGACTTGCCGGCGGGCGGCCCTTCTGCTGACCGCGACGTTGATAGCAAGACTTCCGATCACAGCTCCGAGGAACACGTCTCGAGGTCCCCAGCCCCAACCGCCGACCATCCAATTGGTTGGTTCATAGGCCAGCATGGGCAGGGTCAGCGCCAGCAGGACTGCGCTGGCCGCGATGGACACCCGCACATCGAGCGCCGCGCCCACGAGAGCCGCCACCAGCCCGGCGGCCACGATGACCGGCAGGGTCAACAGTTCGGTCCAGCCGGTGAGCGGATTCGGCGTTATGACAGCCATGGTCATTGCCGCGCCGACAAGCCAGGCCCATGGCCGCGCCACCCGTGATTCATGCGCTCGAAGCAGCGGCACCATCGTCAGAGCGGCCAACACGCACGCCCAGGTAGAGAGTTGCGTGGCCAGGTAGAGCGCATTCTGGAGCTCCCCCGGCATCGCGTTGAGCCCTCCCCATGGATCCGCCGTGTACCACAGGTCGTTCGCCGCGGCGTACCAGATCTCGGCACCGAAGGCGCCGATGGTCAGGGCGAGTGCGAGGCGGTAGCGAGCCCATGCCGCCGTGGCCAAGGCGAGTAGCAACAATGCGGGCGTGACCAGGCTTCCCCCGTACAGAATGTTGGCGGAGTTACCCGGCAACAGCAGCCATAGGCGCCATATGAGGGGCAGGGCCGTAAGGGCAATGCCGCACACGAGCAGCGACAGCGCGGTCAATCGCAGCGCGGAGTATCGCAAGGTGTCCCGGGAGCCGAGCCGGTCCACACCGGAGCGGACCCGCAGACCTCCCACCACGAGCGCCAGGGACTCCCGAAGGCTGATGTGCCTCCGGTCCGTCTCGCCCACGACCCGCAGCGTTTCCAGCATCTCGTCGGCGCGGTACCGCCGATAGGCCCGAGGGTATGCGCGCAGCAGCCACCGGTAGCGGCGCTCCAGGCCGGTCATGCCGGCACCGCCCGAACCGTCGCGGCCGTCGCAGCCGTCGCAGCCACCGACTGCACGGAACGGTCTCGCACGACCCGAGCGGCGGCAATCATCCGCGCCGCCTCCTCATGTAGTGCGGACAACCCACGCTCGGTCAGCTCGTAGGTGCGGCGGGCGCGGCCGTTGACCACCGCCTCCTCGGCCACTTGCACCATCTCCTCGCTGGTAAGCCGGTCCAGTGCGGCGTACAGGGTGCCTGTCGTCAATCGCACTCGCCCGTCGGACAGCTCCTGCGCGCGCTTGACGATGGCGTAGCCATGCAACGGTTCGTCCTGCAAGGCGGCGAGGATGAAGTACGTGGGTTCGCGCATCGACGCGGAGGGCCTAGTCATGTCATCAACATAAGCAGATGATCGACATATCAGTCAAGCCCGAGACCTTCAATCGGTACGCGGGACGTCACCGTCCGTCGAGGTCGCCATCCTCGTCTGGCCCGGCGAGCAGCGCGATCGCCCGTGGGGTCAGCCACTGCCGGCGGGGCGGACCGAAACGCCGGCCACTGCGCGCAGCGTCGGCCAGGACCGACCCTCGGAACCGGCCTATCACGTGGTTGGGGAGAGTCCGGATGTTGCTGATGCAGGCGCAGAGCGTGTGCGAACAGGGGCGGCTCTGCATCCGCGAGCGGGTGTAGTCAACCGCAGGCGGGGTACCCGGTCGCGACGCATGTGGGCCGGAATCCCGACCCCTTCGTACCCGACGGTCCGGCCGGGAGGAAAAGATGGTTTCACAGGATTATCGCAAGAGCCCCGAGGTGATTTCGCGACTGTCGCCTGAGCAGTACCGGGTCACCCAGGAAGCCTCGACCGAGTCGCCTTTCAACAATGAGTACTGGGACAACGAGGAACCGGGCCTCTACGTCGACATCGTGTCTGGCGAGCCCCTGTTCGCCTCTGTCGACAAGTACGACAGCGGTACCGGCTGGCCGACATTCAGCAAGCCCATCGCACCGACGAACGTGGTCGAGGTCCCCGACACAAGCCTCGGCGCCACGCGTACCGAGGTCCGGTCGGCGCACGCGGACAGCCACCTCGGGCACGTGTTCGACGACGGTCCGATCGAGACCGGCGGACTGCGTTACTGCATGAACTCGGCGGCGCTTCGGTTCGTCCGGCGCGACGACCTGGAGCACGAGGGCTACGGCGAGTACCGCGAGGTGTTCGAACGCCCGGCTGGAAAGCGATAGCCACGGGCGACAACACAGCGAAGGCGATCCTGGCCGCGGCCGCCCGCGAGCGGCGCCCAGCACCATGATCGGGCCGCCCATGTCGCGGCCCGGAGGCCGCCGCGCCTGAAGCAGAGCCGCGGCAACCAGGAGCCAGCCACCGGCCTTGCCCCGCGCACCTGTGCCGCTGGCGGCTGTTGCTGTGCCCGGACTACTGGCGGAGCATGGGCACGGCAGACGGCCCACCAGGAGACGGGCGAGGCGGAACGTGAACGCGGACTTCACCAGGCGCGGCGGTAACGACCGCGTCTTCTACGGCGTCGCCGACCGCTGGGCCGGGCGGCTCATCCTGTTGTTCGTTGTGGTGGCTGTTCCGCGGGAAATGTCTGGACCAGGTCTGGCCGGACTGCCGTTCGAATTCGGTGCCGCGGCGTTCTTCGCGACCTTGGGCTGGCTCTGCTTCCGGGTGGGCTTTCGCACTCAACTGACGGCCCGATCCGACCACTTTGAGTTGGCCAACCTGCTGACCGACGAACGCATCACCTATCGCGACGTGGCGTCCATCGACCTGGATCTGCTCTCCGTACGCATCACACTGGCCTCAGGCAGGCGAATTCGGGTCTGGGGACTGTCCGACTCTTTGATGAACACTGGGGGCCCCAAGGGCCAGAAACTCGTCGACCGTCTCGGCGCGATAGTCACCGAGAGGCAGACCGCCGACGGGCCGGAACACAGCCGCGCCCGATTCTGCGATTGGTGGGTGCTGGTAGCCCTGTTCGTACTCTTCGCGGGCGCGATCGTCTACCGCCTGTTGACGCAGTGACGATTCCGTGGCGTGGGCGGCGAGCTGGTCGGCGGGCTTGCGCACGCACTACCGGGTGAGCGCCCGCCCCAGCGGTTTCGGGGCGGGCGTTGGCCGACCCGACGGTGAACACCTCGTCACCGGGTCCAGTTTGGCCCGGTGGTGCACCATGCTGGCGATGAAGCGCCGGGTCTTCCTGTGCGGGGGCAGCAAGTGGCCCCCGCACAGGCGATCGGTGGGTCAGCGGGTGGTGGCGTCCTGGACCTCGCCGATGAGCTCTTCGACGATGTCTTCAAGGAAGATGACGCCGGTGGTGCCGGCATTCTCGTCGAGGACCCGGGCGACGTGGGCGCCGCTCCTGCGGATCATGGCCAAGGCGTCCTCCAGTTCGCTGTCGCGGCGTACGACCGCGAGCCGGCGGATGCGTTTGGTCGGTACCGGGCTGGTGTAGCGGTCGCCGGTCAGGTCCATGACGTCCTTGATATGCAGATATCCGCTCGGTTCACCGTTGTCGGTGAGCAGGTAGCGGGAGTAGCCGTGCGCGGCGACGGCCCGCTGAATCTCGGCCGGCGTCACGGTCGCCGGCAGCACGACCAGATCGCCGAGGGGCACCTCCACGTCGCCGGCGGTCTTCGCGGTGAACTCGACGGCGGCGGTGAGGGTGCCGGTGCCGTCGACAAGCACCCCTTCGCGGGTCGACTGCGCCACGATGGTGGCGACCTCGTCCAGCGTGTAGGTGCTGGTGGCCTCGTCCTTGGGTGTTACCCGGAACAGCCGCAGGATGCCGTTGGCAATCCCGTTCAGGCTCCAGATGATCGGCTTGAAGATCCGGGCGACGAACACCAGCGGCGGGGCGAGGATCAGCGCCGCCCGGGTCGGTACCGAGAACGAGATGTTCTTCGGCACCATTTCACCGAACACCACGTGCAGGAACGTGACCAGCACGAGCGCGACGACGAAGGCCAGCACGGTGACCGCGTTCGGCGACAGCGGTGTGTTCGCCAGCGGGATCTCCAGCAGGTGGTGGATCGCCGGTTCGGAGACGTTCAGGATGAGCAGCGAGCACACGGTGATGCCGAGCTGGCTGGTGGCCAGCATCAGGGTGGCGTGCTCCATCGCCCAGAGCGTGGTCTGGGCGGCGCGGCTGCCTGCCTGTGCCTTCGGCTCGATCTGAGACCGGCGGGCGGAGATCACCGCGAACTCCGCGCCGACGAAGAAGGCGTTGACGACCAGCAGGACGACGAGCCAGATGATGCCTGATAGGTATTCGCTCACCGGATCGTCTCTTCCTGACGGTCGTGGGCGCTAGGGTCGGCAGCGGAACTGCCGGTTGCCTCGGTGGGAACGAACCGCAGCCGGTCGGCCTGGATTCCGTTGAGGTGTTCGACGCGCAGCAGCCCGCCATCGATGGCCACCTCGTCACCGACCTTCGGAAAGCGGCTGAGGCGGGCGGTGACGAACCCGGCGACCGTGTCGTACTGGTCGTCCTCGGGAACCACGATCCTGGCTCGTTCGAACAGTTCGTCGGGGCGCAGCGAGGCGTCGAAGTAGACCGACCGGCCCCGGCGCAACATCACGGTGCGGGCCCGGTCGTGCTCGTCCTCAAGATCGCCGATGATCTCCTCGACCAGGTCCTCCAGGGTGACGATCCCGGCGGTGCCGCCGTGCTCGTCGTAGACGACCGCGAACTGTAGGCCACCGCCGCGCAGCGTCGGCAGCAGCACGTCGAGGTGCATTGTCTCCGGTACCCGCGCCGGCTCGATGACGAGATCACGCGCCCGCACCCCGCCGCGCTCGGGCAGCGGGATCGCGAAGGCGTGCTTGACGTGCAGGACGCCGATGATGTCGTCGACGTCCCGACCGATGACCGGGAATCGGGACAGCCCGGCGGCGGTGGCCCGTTCGATGATCTCGGTGGCGGTGGCCGAGGAGTCGACCGCCGCCATTCTGACCCGCGGGGTCATCACATCGGAGGCGTCGTGCCCGGAGAACCGCAGGGTGCGGTCCAGCAGCGTGGCATGGTCCGGGTCGAGGACGCCGGCCCGGGCCGAGTGCCGCAGCAGTGAGCTGAGTTCCTCGGCGCTACGGGCGCCGGACAGCTCCTCCTTCGGCTCGATGCCGAACGCCCGGATCACCGCGTTGGCGGTGTTGTTGAACAGCAGGATCACCGGCTTCAGCACGGTGGTGAACAGTGCCTGGAAGGGCACCACGAACTTCGCGGTCTGCAGCGGCACCGCCAGCGCGAAGTTCTTCGGTACGAGTTCGCCGATCACCATCGAGAACAGCGTCGCCAGCAGGATGCCGACGAGCGCGCCGACCGCGGGCACCGCCGATTCCGGTACGCCGGCCGCGTCCAGCGGATTGGCCAACAACGCGCTGACGGCCGGTTCGAAGGTGTAACCGGTGAGCAGTGTGGTCAACGAGATGCCGAGCTGCGCGCTCGACAGGTGCGTTGAAGTGATCTTCAGTGCGGCGATCGTGGGTCCGAGCCGCTTCTCGCCACGGGATTGGCGTGCTTCGAGTTCGCCGCGATCAAGGTTGACCAACGCGAACTCGGAGGCCACGAACATGCCGGTGCCCACGGTGAGGAGCAGCCCGATCCCCAGCAGGATCCATTCAGACATCGGTCGGCCCCTGTCGCGCGACGGCGGCCGTACGGACGGCCGGGACGACTAGGGGCCACGGACTATGGTGTGGAAGATCATCCATAAGGCTGCAGAGGGTAGTCGGCCGGGCTGAGAGCAAGCTGAGACAGCGGAGCACGACGCTCCGGCCGTACGCGCCAGACACGCTGAGGCGCGGATCCGACCCAGCCGAGGCGCACCCTCGGCACTCGACGGCCCACCCCTCCGATCGGTCGTATTCTCGAGAACTCGGGGTAGTTATACGGCTCGAAGGAGCACAGTTGGCGGCACCTCGCCCCGATCGAGGGCCCGCACGGCTGCGGTAGGAAGGGCAGACAACCGTGACAGCCGCCGAGGGCTGGCTCGCCGAGGTGGCGGCCCGACCCCTGACGTACGCCGAGGTCGGCGCGACGCGCCACGCCTTGCCCCCGGGATACCGGCACATCCAGCGAACGGAGATCATCGGCACCGGCGCCGACACGTTCCAACGCGCTGGCGAAGCGCTCGATCACTGGACGGTGCACCGGGCGGCGGGGCTCCGGGTGTTGGCGAGCGGGCCGGCCAACCAGCCCGGAGTGGACGCTGTCCTGCTTCTCGGCACTCGGCGGCTGCAGGTGAGCGCCGCCTGCCGGGTGGTCTACGCCATTCAGGAGCCCAACCGCCGCGGTTTCGCGTACGGCACCCTGGCGGGACACCCGGAGACCGGCGAGGAGGCATTCCTCATCCACCTCGGCGACGACGGTCGGGTCACCTTCTCAATTGCTGCGTTTTCCCGGCCGCAGCGCCTGGCCGCGCGGCTCGGTGGTCCGCTGACCCATGCGGTGCAGGAAGTGATCACTAGCCGGTATTTTTCAGCTGTGCGCCGCCTCGCCGCCGGCCGCTGAGGTGCGTCAAGGGCCGAGGGTCTGGGCTGCCGCCGTACCCAGGATCAACCAGCCCAACGCGCCGACCGGGCGGGCGACCGAGACTGTCATCCCCGTTGGCGCCACTGCCGGTAAAGGGCGAAAGGGCCGGCGGATCACCCATGTGGAGGCGAGACGAAGTCCTTGGAGCGGATCATGAGGAAGGACAGCACCCCGGCGACGATGGTGACGATCGCCGCGAGTAACAGGATCTCATTCAAGGCGCTGGCAAAACTGCCGCGTGCGATCTCGACGAGCTGACCGCGCTGCTGTGGCGGGACGGTGGCGAACAATCGGCTCACGCTGCCGCTACGGAGGGCCGCCGCGATCTCGGCGCTGTGCCCAGCCAACGGCGTTCCCGCGGCCTGGGTCTGCACCACGGTGGTCAGTCGGTTGGCGAACAGGGTGCCCAGGAGCGCGACACCGGTGGCAAGACCGACCTGCCGGAACGTCAGGTTGATCCCCGAGGCCATCCCCGATCGCCGTGGCTCCACCACCCCGACCGCGGTGGAGGCTAGCGGTGGGTTGACGAACCCGACGCCCACGCCGGCCAAGATCAGCCCCGGGATCAGGTGTGTCCACGACGAGGCTGCGGTCAGGCCGCGCATGAGCAGCAGCCCGACGCCCACCAGCACCAACCCTGGGCCGACGATGGCGCGGATCGGCACCTTCTCGCTCAGCCACCCCGCCACGAGGCTGGCGACCAGGACGCCGCCGGAGAGGACGAGCAGCCGCACGCCGGTCTGCAGTGCGGTGTAACCGAGCACGTTCTGCAGGTAGAGAACCACGTAGAGGAGCATGGCGAAGATGCTGAAGGAAAGGCCGAACGCAGCGATGTCGCCACCGACAAAGGTGGGCACCCGGAACAGCCGTAGCTCGAACATCGGGTGCGAACTGCGGATCTCGATCAGCAGGAAGGCGATGAGCAGCACTGCGGCCGCGGCGAAGCATGCGATGACAACGATCGCCGTGAAACTGCTGCGTCCCGCTTCGATGAGGGCGTAGATCAAGGCGGCCAGTGCCCCGGAGAAGGTCACAAAGCCCAGCCAGTCCGGGCGCGCGGCCTGCTCGTCGCGCGACTCGACAACCTTCAGCATGGTCAGGGCCAGCGCGACGACACCCACGGGCACGTTGACGAAGAAGATCCACCGCCACGACAGGCCCGACACCAGCGCGCCGCCGATGATGGGACCGACGGCAGCGGCGAGCCCGGCCAGAGCGCCCCAGACGCCGAAGGCGACGCCGCGCTCGGCGCCCCGGAACGCGTTGGCCAGCAGGGCCAGTGAGACGGAGAACATGATGGCGCCACCGATGCCCTGCAGGCCACGGGACAGTTCGAGCATGAGCGGGGACTGCGCGAGGCCGCAGAGCGCGGACGCGGCGGTGAAGACGACCAGGCCGACCAGGTAGACGCGGCGGCGGCCGTACAGGTCCGCCAGCGACCCCGCGGTCAGCAGGAGAGCGGCCAGGGTGAGCGCGTACGCGTCGACGACCCACTGCACGTCGGAGAAGGACGCCCGCAGCGACGCCTGGATGTCGGGCAGTGCCACGTTCACGATCGTCAGGTCGATCAACAGCATGAACGTGCCCACGCAGACCGCCGTGAGAGTCCACCATTTCGGGTCGGCTCCCGGGTGTGGCGACCGGTGCGCCCCTGCGCCGGCGGCTCCGGTCCGGCTTGGCTCGGTCATAGCCGGGACGGTACCGATACGCGCAGTGCTACATGCCTCTTGGTGAGCATTTGACCGCTTCGGGCGACAGGCCCAGATAGTGTCCCACAGGCACGCTGGGACCGTACCCACCTGGCCGCCCGATGCTCGCCGCAGGCCGGGCAACCCCCGGTGCCGGGGTGGCGCGCCGCGATGTGTCACCCCCGCCCTGTCCCGAGCCGCGGTCAGTCATTGCGACTCCGGTTGCGAACACCGGGAGGTCGACGCTGCAGCTCGGGCCCGTTGCCGCCGGCTGGCAGGCCCTGCCGTGCCGCCTCGGCTTCGGCTCGGGTGGCGTAGGTAGAGGACCTCGTCGCTGCCGCCGGGGGCGGTGACCGCGACGATCCGCAGGACGTGGGTCAGGCCCACGGCGCGGGCGGCAGGCGGCATCTCGTCGAGGAGGTTGGCGGATGTCGTGCCGGGTTCGCCGGGTGCCGCGGAGCTGGCGACGACGACGGCGCAGGTGTCGGCGGTCATGATCAGTCGGCAGGCGGCAAACAGGTCGGTGATGCTGGCCGCAGCAGCCACAGGCGCATCCATCGATGCCGCTTCCAATCAGCAGGTTCAAGAGCAGACCCATCGATCAGCGGTGGCACTCTGAGAGCGAACGAGAGTCGCAGTCGAAACCGTGTGAGGTGCCAAAACTGAGCCGCCAGCTCCGATGAGGAAGACATGGTCCTTCGCGCCAAACGGGTGCCAAGGGGGCGCATGGATGGTTGATCGAGGTGCGCCAGAACCGGAGCCAACCGGGTGATCTGCTGGACTGGGAAGACGAGGACTTCCGCCCAATGTCGATGGTGACGGTGCAAGCACCATATGACCATGAGCTTCGGTCTCGTCGTGCTTGCTGTCGACCGGGACGCGACCGATGTCGCGGTACGGGCTATGGCGGAGCAGTGTCAAAGCCTGCATCACCCCGAGGGCGAGCTGGACGAACGCATCGTCGGGTTCTACGAGAACCTCCGCGCCCACTACCCGGACTTCCCGCCGTACGATCACGACTCCCCGTGGATGGCCATGCCGCTGGATGTCGGCATCGACCACGTCAGCATGCATCTGAGCTTCAGCGAACGCAGCACGCCCGCGTTGCAGTTGATTGACCAACTCGCCCGCCGGTTCCACCTCACCATCTACGACCCTCAGGACGACGAGGTCACGCGACCTACGGACGTACGAGCGCCGGTGGATCCCGTGATCGTGGCGTTGATCGAGGAATTACGGGCGCCGGACCGTTGACCACCAGGCGGCCCCGACAGGCTGTGTGCGGACAATACAAACGATCTTGACCTACGGGCCTGCCGCTGGTCGTGAGGCGAAGCGCGGAGGAGCCGGTTTATGGTGGCCGGATGCTTGACCTGAGCAGACTGAACCTGGAGGAGATTGCTACCGCGCTCGAGGACCAGACCGACTACGAGCACCGATGGCTGATCAACCCGCAGACCGGCGAGATCGCGTTCTGGACAACGGACGGTGGCATCGACGGACACGCGCCCGTCGACCTTGACGACCTCGACCTGGTCGGTATTGATCCGCTGCCGTCCTACGTCTGGTACCAGGACATGGCCGACTTCGCCGAGAAGATCAGCGACGCGACGGCCGGCCGTAGACTCGCGCGAGCCATCCAGGGCAAGGGCGCCTTCCGCCGGTTCAGAAACGAGCTGCACGACGAGTATCCGGACCTACTGCCAGCCTGGTACGCATTCCGCGACGTGCGCGCACAGCGGCGGGCTGTGGAATGGCTGGTCGACAACTCGCTGCTCGACGACGAGACGGGCGAGCGGTTCGTGGCCGAGCACCCCGATCCCGATCTTCCCTGAAGTGGCCCCCGCACCGCACCTTCGTGGACGACGAACGCATGCATCTGCCGCAGACGGCGCGCTGCCGGCGCCGCTGATCGGTCGGGCCGATGCGTCGATGTCTCGTGACGTCGGCAAGATCAGTTCTCGGGGTGGAGCAGAAGCTCCGCGATCTCCTGTACTCGTTTTACGCTGATGCCGCTGCGTTGCTCTACTGCCAGTGGGTGGTCAGTCGGCTCGATGACGATATGTGGTCGGGTGCCGACCTGCTCGGTATGCACCTCGGTCTTGAGGTTCAGCGTCTCGATCGGGTAGGCCGTGAGCTCGGTGGACAGCCAGCCGAAATACGCCGGCTCCTGCTCTCGCCCAGGAGCCGTCCAGAGATCCAGCATCCGGCTGAAGTTCGTGCCGCTGAGCGACACCCACACGCCCCATTCGAAGTCGGCATCGGCGTCAAGGACAGGTATGACCAAGCGCGCACGGACGAAGTAGTGCTGGGCCTGGATGATGCAGATCTCGTCCTCAAGCACACTGCGTTCGTCGCTGTTGAGATCGTCTCGCCAGTAGGCCGGGGCTGGGGCCCCGTACGAGAACGGCAGGCCCTCATGGCGCTGGCCACAGTTGTGGCACACGAACCCCTGATCGATCACGGACGAGACGGTACAGCCCGATATAGAACCGAGCATCCGCACCTGCCGCAGACCGCGCGTCGTTGGTGCGGGTTGTGAGGGCCTACTCGTAGGGGGGTCGGCCGTCGAGGATCGCGGTGACCACATTGTCGATCTCGGTTGGGGTGACGTGGGCGTCGAGTTGGGCGCGTACGCCGGATGTCCATCTCACGGAACCAGTCGGCGTCGAATCCGCGTTGTCGCAGGGTCTCCGCGACGGGCCAGCGCGTTGCTCGGTGGGGCTGGACCAACCGCTCGCCGCCCAATCCCACGTGGTACGACTACGCGTCATGAACGAGCACACCGCCCCAGACGACCTCGCCGAGCTTCGCGCTGCCTTCATGGTGGACGACGCCGGTGAATCGGCTCTGGGCTGGCCAGGTGTGCACGCCTTCGAAGCGGAGCACGGGGTCGTGCTGCCGGAGCCGTACCGGAACTTCGTCGCGGAGATCACCGACGGATCGTTCGCCGGACCACCGGACTTCGGCCTCCTCGGCATCAACGAGATGCCCGATGACTGGGGCGACGACCGCCCGGTGCGCGAGTTGGCGGCCTCGTTTCCGCTGACCGAGGCGTGGCTGTGGGGAGGAGGACTCCCGGCCGTCGGAGGAGATCGAGCCGCTGCTCGATCCCGTCTTCGACCATGGATCGATCGTGCTCGGCACGGATGGCTGTGGGATGTACTGGCATCTCATCGTGACCGGCCCGCACCGCGGGCACATCTGGAACATCAGCGGTGAGGGCGCGGTGCCCTTCGGAGCGGAGTTCGGCCACACCACCGGGGCGTCGGGGTTCGCCGGGTGGGTTCGGCACTGGGCCGCCGGCAAGCCATGGTTCGACGCTGCCTGAATCGTCGGGCTCAGGCGACGTGGTTGTCGTACGTCGCGCGGTTGGCGAGCACGTCGTCCATGTGCATCTCGGCCCAGGCCTTCAAGCCGCGTATCGACTGGTGCAGGGACAGGCCGAGGTCGGTCAGCTCGTAGGTGACCGTGACGGGCACCGTCGGCACCACCGTGCGGGTGATCAGACCGTCGCGTTCCAGGGAGCGCAGCGTCTGAGTCAGCATCTTCTGGCTGACGCCCGCCAGCAGGCGCGACAATTCCGAGTACCGCATCGAACGGGGCTCACCGGCGCAGTCGGCGCCGAACTGATGCGAGCCGTCGCTGCGTAGCGCGGCCAGGACCAATATGACCCACTTGTTCGCGATCTGGTCGAGCAGCTTGCGACTGGGGCATTGTGCCAGGAAAGCATCATATTCGGCCCTGGCCTGCGCCCTCTTCTGCGCCGCTGTCGTCGTCGCCATCGAACCGCTCCTTCCCCAGCAGGGTGCGTTACGCACCTCTAGGTGCCTACTACCCGTGAGAAAGTTACCCGCTGATAGTGGAGCAGGCATCCGCGGTACAGCAGTACCGCTCAGCGCGACACGAAAGCCAGAGGTTTGAGCATGGCCTCCACTTCCCTTCCCGGCGGCACCTGGACGCTGGGAGACCTGACCGTCACCCGGTTCGGCTACGGCGCCATGCAGCTCGCCGGCCCCTGGGTCATGGGACCACCGGCCGATCACGATGGCGCACTCGCCGTCCTCCGCGAGGCCGTCGAGCTCGGCATCACCCACATCGACACCGCTGACGCCTACGGGCCGCATGTCACCAACCTTCTGATCCGGGAGGCGCTGCACCCGTACCCCGCCTCGCTGCACATCGTGACCAAGGTCGGCGCGAACCGCGACCAGCAGGGCGGCTGGCCCCCGGCCCGGGACCCGGAAAGCCTGCGCCGGTCTGTGCACGAGAACCTCGAGAACCTCGGTCTCGACGTGCTCGGCCTAGTCAACCTCCGGCTCGGCAATGCCGAGGGACCCCAGCCCGGTTCGGTCGCCGAGGCGTTCGAGACGCTCGTCGAACTCCAGCAGCAGGGCCTGATCCGGCACCTCGGACTGAGTAACGCGACGCCGGAACAGGTCGCCGAGGCGCAGACGATCGCGCCGATCGTGTGCGTGCAGAACATGTACAACCTCGCGCACCGCCAGGACGACAAGCTGATCGACGCCCTCGCCGACCAAGGCATCGCCTACGTGCCGTTCTTTCCGCTCGGCGGCTTCAGCCCGCTACAGTCCTCAGTGCTCTCGACGGTAGCCGCCCGGCTGGAGGCGGCACCGATGTCCGTCGCCCTGGCCTGGCTGCTACAGCGCTCGCCGAACATCCTGCTGATCCCCGGCACCTCGTCCACGACACACCTGCGCGAGAACATCGCGGGCGCGGGACTCTCCGTCTCCAACGACGACCTCGCCGAGCTGGACAAGATCGGCCGCTAGCGGAACCTTCGCCCGCCTGCGCGTCGGCCCTCACTGCAGATGGCCAGCGCCTCGCGCTGCTCGGGCATCCCGAGTAGCCGGTGAGCGGAGGCGCAGGTGGCGGGTGCCGATGCTCCGCCGTCCACGAACGCGCTCCCGGTCGTAGGTTCGCCGGCGGTTAGGTGATCTTGGCGGTGAAGACGCCGAACTGGCCGCGGCCCTGCACGTAGTGGGGCAGGTAGAGCTTCCATGTGATCGACAGCTCGCGCCCTGCACGCATCGAGGCCGGCACCTCGGTGACCATTTCGTACACGGCGGTGCCGCCGGCCGGGATCTGCGTCAGCGGGCGGCAGTTCAGCCGGTACAGCTGGAATGTGTTCACTGGCTCGTTCGTCGCGTCACCGAGGGAGAAGCGTTCGATCGAGTAGCCCGGGCAGGGGTCCAGCGTGAGCGGGCCGCCGGTCGGGTTTCCCAGCGTCACGCGGAAGGTGAGCCGCGATCCGGCCGCGGCGGTCGGTGGCCCCGCGACAGTGACGGTGAGTCGGGTGAGCGCCGAGGAGGGGGGTGCCGATTCCACGACCGGCTCGGTGAACCCGCTCGCGTACAGGGACGCCCGGGCGTTGGGATTGATTCCCTCGCGCTGCTGGCAGGTTGGGTGGTCGTCTGCGGTGATCGGTGCGCGAAGCGTACCCCCGCCGTTCGGTACTTCGATCGCGAGTTCCAGCTGTCCGTCCACCGGTTGGCAGAACGGCCCGGACCAGTCCAGGCGCAGGCTGGCGTGGCCGCCGGCCGGTACGGCGACCACCCGGGCCCGGCCCTCTTCGTTGATGCCGTGCGAATACAGCATGGGGATCTCGCGGCCGCCGGCGCGCATGGTGGTGGGTACCTCGCCCTGCAAGGTGCACTCGACGGTCGATGTGTTCTGCACGTCGACTTCACCGATGAGATTGTCGATGGCGGCGTCCATGCCGCGGGGTTTCTCACCGCCGTGGTCGGGACGCCTCCAGTCGGTGAGCCGCCCGGACAGCTGCTCCGCCCGACACGGCTTGCTTCCGGCTGCCGGCGACCGTGGCTCGGGCGGTCGCCCGTTGAGATCTTCGCCGGTGATCTCCAGATCGGCCCACGGCACGCTGCCGTCGGCAAGGAGTTCGGCGGGGGCCGTCTGCTCGGCCGAGCGAGCCGGACCGTCCGAATCGGCCGATCGATCCGGACCGTTCGGCTCGGCGCTCGGAAGGGCGCAGCCCAGGGAAACGGCGATGGCAGGCACGATCAGCAGCAGCCACGGTCGACGCATGCCACCACCATCACATTGCGGGACGGTGCCGCGCCTGAGTAGCCGTGCTCAGAAACGGGAAGCCGCTCCCGATCAGCTGGCCCTGGGCCGGACAACTCACCGCCGCCTTCAACCGGAGTCGTCGTACCACTCCCCCGCCATCGTTAGAGCGACCGGCAATAGGACTGGCGGGGCTGCGGCGCGCCCTGGCACTTCGGCTGGCGGCGTTGTCGTCGTCGGCCATGCAACACCGGCATGGCCTCCTCCTCCGCCTTGCCATCCTCGGCCAGGACCCGCCTCGCCTCCACCGCCCTATTGCCGGTCGCTCTTACTTGACGGACCCGGCAAGCACTCCGCGGACGAAGTAGCGCTGGAAGGCGAAGAACACCACGAGGGGCACCAGCATCGACAGGAAGGCGCCGGGGCCGATCGTGTCGAGGTTGGAGGAGAACGAACGCATCTGCTCGCGTAGCGCGTAGGTGATGGGTGCGTTCTCGCTGGTGGCGAAGACCAGGGCGACGAGTAGGTCGTTCCAGACCCACAGGAACTGGAAGATGGCCAGCGATGCGATGGCCGGCCAGCCGATGGGCAGCACCACCCGGGCGAAGATCATGAGTTCGCCGGCGCCGTCGAGCCGCGCCGCCTCCAGCAGATCACGCGGGATGTTGAGGAAGAAGTTGCGGAGCAGGAAGATCGCGAAGGGCAGCCCGAAGGCGACGTGGAACGCGACCACCGCCGGAATCTCGCCGTAGATGCCCAATGCGCGGAAGATCCGGGCGGCAGGCACGATCGCCACTTGGACCGGCACCACGATCAGCGCCACGACCACGACGAACATGGCGTCGCGGCCCGGGAAATCCAGCCAGGCCAGCGCGTACGCGCCGAGGGCGCCGATCAGCACCACGAGCAGCGTCGAGGGAACGGTGATCAGAACCGTGTTCCACAGCGAACCGATGATGCGTTCGTTCTGCAGCACCTGCGCGTAGTTGTCGAGGGTCAACTGCGCCGGTGCGGTCAGGACCGTCCACCATCCGCTTGCGCTGTTGTCGGCGCTGGTGCGCAGGCTGGCCACGGCGAGCCCGACGGTCGGCAGCAGCCAGAACGCCCCGATGATCAGAACGAGCCCGCGTACCACCGCGCCGCCGAACCGCATCACGAAGCGGGTCCACAGGCTGTGCCGAGGCCGGCTGTCCCGCGCGGTGCCCGCCGGCTGCAGCACCGGGACCGCTTCCAGCGTCGAGTTACTCATCAGCGGTCTCCCTTGAGGCGCCGGATATTGAACAGCATCGCGGGTAGCACGAGCGCGAACAGCAGGACCGCGAGCGCACTACCGAGTCCGTAGTCGAGCCCGCCGCCGAAGGACACCCGGTACATCTCCAGGGCCACCACGGTCGCGTGGCTCTGCGAGGCCTCGGGGGCGAGCACGTACACGAGGTCGAAGATCTTCAGGACGTTGATGGTCAGGGTGACCATAACGACGATCAGCACCGGCCGTACCAGGGGCACCGTGACGTGGCGGAACGTCTGCCACTCGCTCGCTCCGTCCATCCGTGCCGCTTCGAGTGCCTCGCGGGGCAGGGCCGCCAGGCCGGCCGACACCAGCACCATCGCGAAGCCGGCCCAGATCCAGATGTACGCGCCGATCACGGCAGGTGTGATCAGTGACGGGCCGAGCCAGGTGATGCCGTTGAACGGCTCGGCGAAGTTGTCGGCGGGTAACCGGACGACGTACGGGCCGCCGGTGAGTTCGGGAAACGCGAACCGGCCTGCCACGTCGGTGTGCGTGGTGGCCACCACTTCGCCGCCGGCGGCGAGGGCCTCGACGGTCATCTGGGGTAGTCCCACCTCCGCAGAGTCGATCACTCCGGGCTGGCCGCTGCCGCCCCGGGTGAAGTCGAGCCACACCACACCCTGCAGTCCCGGCCCTGCCGGCGGAGGTGAAGCCGCGACGGCGTCGGCCGGAATCCGGTTCGGGGGCAGACCCACCAGCGGCAGTTGGATCACCTGGCCCGACGCCACCGGCCCCCTGGTTTCGAAGCCGTCTGCCACCGAAACCACTTCACGGTTGTCACGGACGTCCATACCGTGGTAGCGCGACGGGTCGACGAACACATCGTGCACCGTCACGGCCGCCGCGTTCACGACTCCCCGGTTCGGGTCCTCGTCGTAGACCAGCCGGAAGGTGACACCGGCCGCCAGGAAGGAAATGGCCATCGGCATGAACAGGATCGCCTTGAGCGCCGACGCCCGACGCAGCCGCTCGGTGAGCACCGCGAAGATCAGCCCCACGACGGTGACCACGGTGGGTGCCACGACCACCCAGATCAGGTTGTTGAGGATCGCCCGCCTCGTGTTGGACGACGTGAGCATGGTGGCGTAGTTGTCCCACCCGACGAACCTCGTGCCGTCACCACTGCGGAAACTGAGCCACACCGTGTAGACGATCGGGTAGCACACCAGGACCAACAGCATCAGCAGGGCGGGTCCGAGGAAGAGCGCGGCGATCAGCCGGGCGTCCCGCGAACGCCGGGGGGCCGGGCGCACCGTACGGTGTCGGTCGCCCGGGCCGCCGGCCACACTCGCCCGGCCGATCACCCGCTCGTCGCTGGTTGGACGGAGGTCCTGGGCCGGATCGGGTGTGATGGTCATCAGTTCCCTCCGAATTCCCTCTTCGCGGCGTCTTCCAGGTGCTGGGCCAGATTCTCAGGGGTGACCGATCCGGCCAGGAAGTCCTGCAGCTGCACCCAGAGGGTGGCGCTGGTCCCGCCGCCGAAGGCCTGCGGGGTGAGGTCCGACAGGTCGAAGCGCAGCAACTCCGCGTTCACCACCGCCTCGGCGAGCTCGCGGGTCGTCGGGTCCGGGTAGGCCGCGGTGTCCAGTCCCGAGTTCGCCGAGATGAACCCGCCCTTGGCCGCCATGATCCGGGCCGCCTCGGGTGAGGCGAGGAACGCCATCAGCGCATTCGCCTCCGGTGTGTCCTTGAAGGCGACGGCCTGGTCGCCCGCGGTGACCACGGCGGGCTTCGAGCCGTCGATGGCCGGC
The DNA here is from genome assembly GCF_003236315.1 of Micromonospora craterilacus. Classification (GTDB taxonomy): domain Bacteria; phylum Actinomycetota; class Actinomycetes; order Mycobacteriales; family Micromonosporaceae; genus Micromonospora; species Micromonospora craterilacus. The sequence continues at coordinate 7,797 of NZ_POTY01000006.1, read as the reverse complement.
CAGTTGAAGAACTTGGCCGTCTCGCCGACCGTCAGCTCGCCCAGCTTGGTGATTTCGGAGGCGACGAAGTCACCTTCGAACAGCATCGCCGCCTTTGGTGACTTGCCGAACACGTCGGCGATGGACTGGGTGAACGTGGTTTGTACCGCGCCGCGCGGTCCACCGGCCAGGAACCTGGGATTGCGCCAGTACTCGGCCAGCAGGGTCAGGCTCTTCACCACGGTGGGGTCGGTCCAGGAAATCTCGTGGCGGGCCAGCTTGTCGTAGTTCTCCGGGCCGCCGACCCGCAGGTAGACATTCTCGAACCAGTCGGTCAACACCCAGCCGTCCCCGCCGGCGGCCACCATCGGCGCCACCCCCGAATCGGCGAGCGCGGTGGACACCGCCCGGAGCTGCTCCCAGGTCGTCGGCGGCTCCACACCAGCGTCCGCGAAGCTGTCCGTGCGGTACCAGATCACCGACTTGTTGGCGACCTTGAAGTACACGCCGTAGAGCTGCCCGTCGACGGTGCCGAGTTCCTGCCAAGCCGGGCTGTAGTTCGCCCTGATTGCCTCGGCCGCCGCACCGGTCAGCGGCTTGACCGCGCCCCGTTTGACGAACTCGGACACCACACCCGGCTGCGGGATCAGCGCCACATCGGGCGGAGAACCGCCGGCGATCCGACTGTTGAGCAGGACAGCCAGGTCGTTGCCGCCGGTGGTGTACTTGACCGTCGCGCCGGTCTTGGCCGCGAAGGCGTCGAGCACGGCCTGGAAGTTCTCCTGCTCCGTGCCGGACCAGGCGGCCGCAACCTCGACGGTCTTGCCGGACAGATCTGACCGCGCCGGGTCGGATCCAGGATCAGCATCGCCTCCGCAACCCGCGGTCACGAGGACGACCGCAGTGGCCGCGAGTGCTACCAGTCGTCGTGTCATCAAGCCTCCAGTGGTGGACGTGTGTGCGGGAGGTGCGCCGCTGTGGGCTAGTTGCCGGCACGGCCCCGCAGATCGACGTTGGCCGGTCTGTTCCGTTCGAGGGCCGGCGACTGGTGCGAGTCTTCAACACGGTCATGTTCCCGGGAAGTGTCGGCGTCGCTACGTAACGAAAAAGCCGAACACCTCACAAGATCCACCCACCAGAAAGCGCTACCAAACCACAAGCGCGCAACGCGACAGGCCAGATGAGCTGCGGTTTGTCCATTCACCCCTGCGCATTTCGGCGAAAGCTCGGGCGGTGAACCCGGTGAACGAACCGTCACGGTTTCGAGATTGGATTGCGCTGTGGCATCCGGGCCGTTACGGCAAGACTTCTTGCCAACGAAAAGGGATGCGCTGTGGATTGAGCCGCCACCGGCCCGCAGCCGTGGTAACCACGACGACACTACGCGCGGGGAGGCCGATGTGCAGGAGCTGGCTGGCTGCACGATCGCGGTCGTCTCGGAACGACGCCGGCACGACCTCACCGACCTGCTGGAAGCCACCGCCGCCCGTCCGGTCAACATCCAGGCGGTCCGCTCCGTGGCTCAGCCCATCGCCGAGCACGTCGCCGCCGCCACTCGCCGGTGCATCGAGCGGCCGGTGCACGAGGTCATCGTCTCCTCCGGTTTCGGTCTACGGGCATGGCTGCGGATCGCCGAGCAGAACGGCCACCTCGACGCACTCGTCGCCCGACTCAGTCACGCCCGCCTGCTGGCCCGCGACGCACACGCCGCGGACACTCTGCGGGACCTCGGCCTGAGCCAGATCTGGGCCACCGCCTCCGCCAGCGTGGAGGACCTGTTCCGCTACCTGTCGGCCCAACCGATGACCGGCCGCCGGGTGGTGGCGCAAGTGGAATCCGAACGCCACCGCGAGTACTGCGAGGCGCTGCGCCGCCACGGCGCCGTCGTGGTCGAGGTCGCGACCAGCCGATTTCTGCCCCCGCTGCGCACCGATGTCCTCCGGCGGCTGGGCACACTCGTCATCCGCCGCCAGGTCGACGCCCTCGCCCTGACCGGGCCCAGTAGCAGCGAGAACCTGCTCCGGCAGGCCACGGCCGACGGAGTTCTCGACGAAGTCCTCAACACACTCGCCACGGACGTCACACCGGTCTGCCTCGGGCATCTCGCCGCGGAACCCCTGCGCGCACACGGCCTCACGCCGTACGTAGCGCGCGCACCGGCCCTGACCGACCTCGTGAATGCCCTCTCCGCGTACCTGCCCAGGCGGACGATCGAACTGACGGTGGCCGGTCACCGGCTCGGCGTCCGCAGCCAAGCGGTCGTGATCGACCACCGGGCGATCCCGGTACAGCCCGGCCCGATCGCCGTCCTGCGGGCACTCGCCCGCCGACCCGGCCGGGTGCTGTCCCCGGCCGAGATCCGCAACGACTCACCCACCTGGTCCGATGTCGACGACCACGCGGTCGAGATGGCGGTATCCCGGCTACGCCGCGCCTTCGACGGCACTCCCCTACAGGGCGTCGACCTCGTCCAGACCGTGATGAAGCGCGGCTACCGCATCGCGTCCGCCCGCGTCGCCGCCACACGCTCCGAAGCCAGCACGGCAGATCGCACCACTCCACTGCCGTGACCGGCAGCTCGCAAACTGCCATGCCTGACCGCGCCCGGCGGGTCACCGCTAGCGCGAGCCGCCGGGCACGGCGGGCAGCAGCACGATGTACCAGATGCCGTCCGGCCCCGCACCATCGCCGGCCCGGCCCGCGGCCCAGGTACCCAGCATCCGCATGCTGCCCGAGTGGATCTGGTTGCGGGCCGGCTCGTACCAACGCAGCGCCGTCGTGGGAAGCACCACTGCGGCGGCGGCGGTGGATCCCGCGACGACGACCACCCGGGCGCCCGGCGGCGGAGCGGACGGTCGTTCCCGGGTCGGCGGCTGCACGGTGAAGCCGAACCCAGGGGGCGCGCCCAGCAGGTCAGCCAGAAGGTCGGCCCGCTGCCGCGGATTGGCCGTCAACCAGGCCCGGGCCACGTCGTCGGGGCGGGCCGCGTCGACCGGCCCGCCCGGCTGCGTATCGGCGGGTACCGGCCAGGTCTCGTTCAGGCCCGGGGTCAACGGGCGGACGCGGGGGCGTCCACCGGCGGGTCGGGCTGAGTGATCCACTGGTACGCGAGGTGGCCCTGGTACCGGTTCAGGTTCGCCACCACTGAAGCCACGCCGGCGTCGAAGTCGTGTCGGAACTCGATCTCCGCTTCGTGCAGGATCTCCAGCCGGGTCCGGACGTCGGGCTGGTGCCGATACGGACCCAGCTCGTTCTGGATGTGCTGCGGCAGCCGCCGGACGGCGTCATCCACGGTCTCGGGGCGGCCGGTGACGTCCAGCCGCACCAGAGCCCCGTCGGGGTAGGCGAGGTACGGCGCGCGGCGGGGTGTCGTACCGTCGCCGACCCTCAGCTCGACCAGGGTGTCGAGGCTGCGGGCGAGGTCGCCGGCCAGCTGGACGCGGTCGAGGTCCGGCATTGCCGGGTCCCCCGCGGGGACGGAGGTTCCGTCGGGCACCGGCCGGGTCAGGACGGTGGTCAGCACCACCCGGGCCGGAGGGGTGCCGCCGTGCTGCTCGCGCAGCGTGCGGCTCAGCTCGACGGCTGCCTCGGAAGGACCGTAGTGCTGCTGGGCGAGGTCGGCCAGCACCGCGTCCACATTCGTGACGGCCGCGCCGGGTCGGGCCAGCGGATCCGGCAACTTCAACTGGTCGACCTGGGATAGTGCGCTGTCGAGGGCCGCCTCGCGGGCCGCCATCTCCGTGTCGAGCACCTGGACAGCGTGGGCGTGCGCCTGGGCCGCGACCTCGCGGGCGTCGCGCACCTCCCGCGCGCTCTCCACCTGCGGGCGCAGGTCCGGCAGTGTTACGTCGACGAGCTGGCGGCGGGTGTTCCGGGCCTCGTCACGGGCGTCTTCCGCGTTCTTGACAGCCGCCCCGGCGTCGGTCAGTTCCTGCCGTACCTCGCCGAGCGCCGCCTGGGCATCGGCCAACGCCTGCCCGTCGTCTGCCGGTGCCCGTTCGGCATCATGCACCCGCTGCTCGGCGGCCCGTACCCGGATCTCGACCTGCCGCACGTGTTCGTTCAGTCCTGGCAGTTCGTCGGTGCGGCGGCGGATCTCCGCATCGGCCGCGGCAAGCCGGCCCTCGGCCTCGACGAACTCGGTCCGGACGCAGAGCAAAGCATGCGCGGGGTCGACCAGCGACGACCCCGGCCGCCGCTACGCAAGATTGCAGTCACTCCGCTGGGCCCAGAGCTGCCCTGGGCCCAATGGGGTGTCGGCGCCTCGATGCGTCCGAGCGCTCAGGTGACGTGCTCGGACGGCTCCTTGCGGGCCGGACCGGCGATCGAGTAGGCGACGAGCCCGCCTAGAGCGAGTACCGCAGCTGTCACCGCGGCGGCGTAGTTGTCGGGTGGCTGGCCCTGCCACGTGGCGGTCGCTCCCCCGACACCCTCCTGGGGATACATGGCCGCGACGGTGGTCCAGCCCAGCGGCAGGAACCATGATCGGGCGGCGCCGAGCACCGTCGCGCACAGCGCTGTCAATCCCAGCAGGCCGGCGGCGTCGCGGGCCACCAGAGCGGCCGTTCCGAACCGGGCTCCGGTGTGCCGGGTGGCGAGCAGGACCATGAGGACGACCACCAGACCGGCGAGCAGGTGCACTGCGCGCCGCCAGGGCCAGCGCATCGCCGCAGTTCGTTCCAGATCCTCGTCCGGGCCGGCGAGCGTGGCCGAGAGCACCCCGACCATCAGCAGGACGGTCATGACGACCACGGTCGGGGCGACGTCCCGCTCGTCGGCGAGGGCCAGCCACAGCGCCCAGACCACCCCCGCGCCGCCGAGGGCTACGGCCAGTGCCAAGGGCACGCGCCGCGAGCGCAGGTACAGCATCGTCCAGGTCACCGCGCAGTCCGGGACAGCAGTTCGGTGGTGTCCTCGCAGGCGAGGATGGCTTCGCGGACCGCCACCACCCGGGCCAGCGCCTCGTCGTCGGACAGCGCACGCAGCCCCTGCCACAGCCTGACCGCCTCGGCGTTCAGCTCGGGGTCCTCCTCGATCATGCCGGGAATCAATCCGACATCGGACTGCGGCTCGCGGCCCAGCAGCCAGTAGGCTGCCGCACGTTCGACCGGTTCACTGCGCTCCCGGCACGTCCCGTCATAGGCGACTCCCAGCCCCGAGACGATCTCGATGACCACGACGGCCGGGTGCGCGAGCTCACCACGTTTGTCGATCCGGACCGGCACCCGGACGACACCATCCCGGGGCGGCATCGCCTCGCCGAGCCGGTACGTGGCGGTGTCCTCGTGTACGGCGGTCGGCGTGTCCGGCAGTTTCGCCAGCGCCGCCATACCTTCCCGGGCCACTGGGGTCAGGGCTTCGAGCACGTTGGCGTGGACTCGGCTGACGCACACCGTCGGGGTGTCATCGGTGCAGACCAGTTCCCGCGCGACCGGGTCGACCGGCCTGTCGAGCACGTCCGGATCGCGGGGAACGACCGCCGTCGCCGCGATGAGCCCGAGCAGCACGGGCACCAGCGCGACCGTTCGGGTGCGCCAGCTACCCGCGACGAGCAGCAGCAGGCCGGTGACCGCGAGCGCGGCCAGCCAGACCGCGAGCGCACCGCTGACCCGGTTGTCGATCGTCTGGTAGGGATGGAAAACGCTCGTGCCGTAGGTCGGAGAGATCGCTGCCGCCAGCCAACCCGGGGACACGAACATGCTGAAGGAGACCAGCAGGACCCCGACCACCCCCAGCACCGGTGCGGTCGCCGGGGCGGGCAGCAGACGCCCGATCCCCAGGCCGAGCCACGCTGCGCTGATCAGGGCGAGCACACCGACCACGGTCACGACGGCGAAGTTCAGCAGAGGCAGATACTGTGCGGTGGTGATGATCCAGGCGATGCCGGTCGCGGTGACCAGCAGGTAGGCGACGGCGAGGGTGATGGCCATCGCGCCGAGGACCGGCAGCATCCGCTGAGCGCGGGGCCGGGCGGTGGTGGCGAACAGTTCACCGACGTTCGTCCGGTGCTCGCGGCGTCCCTGCCAGGCACCCGCCGCGAGGGCCAGCGGCCACATCAGGAGCAGGTACTCGCGGATCGCCATGGCCAGCACCATCCAGCCACCCGACCACCGGCCCGGGGCCACATAGAGTGCGCCGGCTCCGGCCACCACCGTGACCAGTGCAGCGCCGAGCGCTGCGGAGCGGCGCAGTTCGACACCCAGGACGCTCATCGGGTGGCCTCCGTACGGTGCTGCCGGAGGACGGTGGTGTAGCCCCGTTCGGCCGGGCTGTCGCCGGCATGGCCCGGGTCGCCCTGCGCGGTCATGGCCTCGGGGGTGCCCTGCCACACCAGGCGGCCCTCATTGACCACCACGACGTCGCTACAGGCCGCCGCCACATCCTCGACCAGGTGGGTGGAAACCAGCACGCAACTGTCGGTGCCGAGGTCTCGCAACAACTCGCGGAAGTCGAGTCGCTGTTCCGGATCGAGGCCGACGGTCGGCTCATCGAGCAGCAGGATCTGTGGGTCGTTGACGATGGCCTGTGCGATGCCGGCCCGGCGCAGCATGCCGCCGGAAAGCGTCTTCAGCCGGGCGTCGGCCTTGGTGGTCAGCCCGACCCGGTCGATGGACCGCTGGACCGCCGCCGGGATGGCGCCCTTGGGCATCTCCTTGAGCCAGGCCATGTATCCGACGAACTCACGTACCGAGAACCGAGGGTAGAAACCGAAATGCTGCGGCAGGTACCCCAACGCGCGGCGCACCGGTCGCAGGTCGGAGCGGCCGTCGACCGGGCGGCCGAGCAGCGTCAGCCGCCCGCCGGACGGCGTCAGGACAGTCGCCAGGGACCGCATCAGCGTGGTCTTTCCGGCACCGTTCGGACCGAGCAGTCCGTGCACGCCGGTGGTCAGGGCCAGGTCAAGGCCGTTGACGGCCAACTGCCGTCCGGCGCGGACCTGTAAGCCCTCCGCGTGGATCGCCCAGGGATGGGTGGTGGCGGCCGTCTCGGCCGCGCTCAGGGCACGCATCATCATCTCTTTCGGTCGTGGTCGACGTGGTGGGGGTGCGGTATCCCGCCTTCGGCGGCGGAGGATCGGCTAATCGTGGTGGGACAGTCGCCGCAAGCCGTCGACCCGGAAGAGGGCCATGATGGTCAGCAGGACCGTGGCCAGCGCCCAGACGCCGACGCTGTCCGCTTGCAGGACCACCGGAATCCGGGCGGCGGCGAGGCTGGGCGCGATCACGACGAGCGCCCAGATCGCGATCAGTCCGATCGCGGCCCGGCGTACGCCGACGAGGGTTCCCAGCAGGAGTGTGGCGGCGGTGAACGCCAGGCAGGGCAGCAGCATCAGCGCCAGCGACACCCCGGTGCCGGCACCCACGACGGCGAGCGCGGGAATGACGAAGGCCAGCACCGCCGCGGTACGCCGTAGCAGCGTCGTCAGACCGGAGGCGGGAGTTGCGGCAATCAGTTCCCAGGCCGGGTCGGCACGGCGGTGCCAGGCAACCGCTACGCCGGGTAACGGAGCCAGCGGGGCGATCAGCAGCACCAGTGCGGGAAGTCCGGACCGCAAGCTGGTGAGCAGGGCAGCACAGGCGAGCACTGCGGCGGTCATGGCCAGCCACGGCGACAGCGTGCCGACCAGCCACCGGTGACGCAGCACCGACCAGGACCGGCTCCGACCCGCGGGAGCCGGCGTGGCGGCGATCTCCTGGTCCAGGCTCATCGCGACCCGCTCGATCAGCGCCCGGGTCTCGGCAGTGGTGCTGCCGGCCAGCCGGGCACGACAGTCGGCGCAGTCCTCGAGGTGGACCTCGATTGCCCAGACGCTGGGCT
>NZ_POTY01000069.1 GCF_003236315.1 Micromonospora craterilacus | reverse complement strand
GCCCCGATGCCGCCGGCCCGGTCCGCCCCGAGGCCGGTCCGCCCCGGCCGGGCGTCGCACCGGCCGGTCCGGCCTCCGGCAACCCGGGCCGAGCCGACGGGGACCGCCCCGGACCGCCCGGCGCGCCGGCGGTGGCCCGGGCCACCGCCGCGTCCCCGCGTCCTGACGACCGGCTGGCCGGCCGCGCCGCTCCGCCGCACCGGAACCCGACCCGTGCCGAGCCGTCCGGTGTTCCACCGCTACCGCCGCCGCGTACCGGCGAGGGTCCGGCGGTGGCCCGGGCCGCAGCTGTCGTCCCGCCCGCCGACCCGGCCGGACCTCGGCCCGCCGACCCGGCGGCTCGGCGGCCCGCCGAGCCGGAGACCGCGGACGCCGACCGGCCCGAGGACGACCCGCTCGGCGCCGGTACGGAAACCCGCCGGCAGAGTCACGGGAACCAGCGGCTGCGCGCGATCATCCTGGCGGTGGTCAGCGTGGTCCTGCTCGGCGGCGTACCGGTGTTCTTCGGCCTGCAGACCGAGAACCGGGACCCGGTCTTCGTCTCGCTGGACGAACTGGACGTGCCCACCTGGGCCGCGGCCCAGCCGGTCGACGACGTCAGCGGCAGCCGCTGGTGCCTGCTCGACTGCCGGCTGCGGGAACGCACCGTCAACTCGGACCGGTCGCCGGAGGAGACGGCCCAGGTGTACGAGGCGGCGCTGCGCCAGGACGGCTGGCAGCCGTGGACGCCGAACTACTGCCCCGAGCAGGAGGAGAAGGGCAGCTACACCTGCTGGCGGCGGGACGAGTTGACCCTCGACCTCTGGGTCCGGGCGCCGGCCTGCGTACCGCCGCCGGTGGACGGCGAGCCGGCGGTCGTACCGTCGGTCGATCCGGAGACCGCGGCCGAGGAGTGCGCCGGATCGTTGGTGTCGGTGAAGGTCCGCAACGCGATCGACGACGAGCGGACCAGACCACAGCCGAGCACCGACCCGTCACTGACCGGTGTGGACCCGTACCCGACGTTGGAGGAGGACCCGTTGGGCGAGGTGACGCCGTCACCACCGTCCTGAGCCGATCGTCATCACGGACGGTAGGGTCTGGTGCTGATGGCGCGCGCACCATCCGCCGATCCTCGGCGGGCCACCGGGCGGTTGGTGTGGGCGAGGCGGTCGTGCGTCTCGGGGATCGTGTGGTTCCGGGACACTGGTTGAGGAGGACAGGCGTGGGCATTTTGGAGGTCGCGGCGTTGATCGCGGCGATCGCGTTCGCGATGCTGGTGCTGATCCTGACGCTGCCCATCCTGCGGCTGAGGCACACCGTGGACGCCACCACCCGGATGATCAACGACCTCAACGACCGGACCGGTCCGCTGCTCGGCGACGTGAACACGACGGTGCGCAACGTCAACGTCACGCTGGAGCAGGTGCAGACGTCGCTCGACGGCGTCAACCTCCAGCTGGCCAAGGTCGACAACATGACCAGCCACGCCCAGAACATCAGCGCCAACGTCGCCAACCTGGTCGCGGTCGTCTCCGCCGCGGCGGCCAACCCACTGGTCAAGGTGGCCGCCTTCGGCTACGGGGTGCGCAAGGCGGCGGCCGCCCGCCGGCACGCCGAGACCGAGCGCGAGGTCCGGGACACCATCAAGTCTCAGCGACGCGCCGCCCGGCGCGGGAACCGCTGACCGGCGGCGGAGGTACGAGCATGAAGCGGCTGTTCTGGCTGGGCATCGGGCTCGCCGTCGGCGTGGTGGTGGTCCGCAAGGCGACCCGTGCCGCGCACGCGTACACCCCGGCCGGCATCGCCGACAACCTGTCACAATCCGCTGGCGGTCTGGTCGAGGAGTTGCGTAGCTTCGTGGCCGACGTGCGGGCCGGGATGGCCGAGCGGGAGCAGGAGATCCACGAGGCGTTCGCCCATGGTGAGGCGTTCGACGACCAGTTCGCCGAGCTGCGCGGTGAGCCGCGCCTCGGTGACAGAGACATCTTTCCGGAGGAACACCAGCGATGAAGACGGCGGAGATCAAGCGGCGGTACCTCGCCCACTTCGAGGCGAACGGCCATGCCGTGGTGCCGTCCGCTCCGCTGCCCGCCATCAGCGACCCGAACCTGTTGTTCGTCAACGCCGGCATGGTGCAGTTCGTCCCCTACTTCCTGGGCCAGCAGTCGCCGCCGTTCTCGCGTGCGGCGAGTGTGCAGAAGTGCATCCGTACGCCGGACATCGACGAGGTCGGCAAGACCAGCCGGCACGGCACGTTCTTCCAGATGAACGGCAACTTCTCCTTCGGCGACTACTTCAAGGACGGGGCGATCCCGTTCGCCTGGGACCTGGCCACCAAGTCCGTCGAGGCGGGTGGGTTCGGGCTGGATCCGGAGCGGATCTGGGCGACGGTCTACCTCGACGACGACGAGGCGTACGATATCTGGCTGCGTACCGGGGTGCCGGTGGAGCGGATCGTGCGCCGGGGCAAGAAGGACAACTTCTGGTCGATGGGCATCCCCGGCCCCGCCGGCCCCTGCTCTGAGCTGTACTACGACCGGGGTCCGGCGTACGGAGCCGAGGGCGGCCCGGAGGTCGACGAGGACCGCTTCCTGGAGTTCTGGAACCTCGTCTTCATGCAGTACGAGATCGCGGACGTGACCAGCAAGGAGCACTTCCGGATCGTCGGTGAACTGCCGAAGAAGAACATCGACACCGGCATGGGCCTGGAGCGGATGGCCTCCATCCTGCAGGGCGTCGACAACCTGTACGAGATCGACGAGGTCCGGCCGATCCTGGACCGGGCGGCCGAGCTGACCGGCAAGCGGTACGGCGCGCACTCCGGCCACGCGGCCAACCAGTCGCACCCGGACGACGTGCGGCTGCGGGTGATCGCCGACCACGTGCGTACCGCGCTGATGTTGATCGGTGACGGGGTGACCCCGAGCAACGAGGGCCGGGGCTACGTGCTGCGGCGGATCATGCGCCGGGCGATCCGGTCGGTGCGGCTGCTCGGCTGGCAGGACCGCGCCCTGCCGGAGCTGCTGCCGGTGGCCCGGGACTGCATGGCCCCGTCGTACCCGGAGCTGGCCGCCGACTTCGACCGGATCTCCGCGTACGCGTACGCGGAGGAGGACGCCTTCCTCGCCACGCTGCGCGCCGGCACCACGATCCTGGACACCGCGATCGCCGAGACCCGCACCGCCGGCGGTGCGGCGCTGTCCGGGGAGAAGGCGTTCCAGCTGCACGACACGTACGGCTTCCCGATCGACCTGACCCTGGAGATCGCGGCCGAGCAGGGGCTCAACGTCGACCAGGAGGGCTTCCGCCGGCTGATGGCCGACCAGCGGTCCCGGGCGAAGGCCGACGCGCAGGCCCGCAAGACCGGGCACACCGACCTGTCGGCGTACCGGTCGGTGCTCGACGCCGGCGGGCCGGTGACCTTCACCGGCTACACCGAGGTGGCCCGCGAGTCGACGGTGCGGGCGCTGCTCGGCACCGACGGCCCGCGTGCGGCGGCGGTCGAGGGCGACACGATCGAGCTGGTGCTGGACACCACCCCGTTCTACGCCGAGGGCGGCGGGCAGCAGCCCGACCTCGGCATGATCACGGTCGGCGGCGGTCAGGTCGAGGTCCTCGACGTGCAGCAGCCGGTGCCGGGGCTGATCGTGCACCGGGCCCGGGTGCTCCGGGGCGAGGTACGCGCGGGCGAGACCGGCTACGCCGAGATCGACACCAGCCGCCGGCGGGCCATCTCCCGGTCGCACACCGCCACCCACCTGGTGCACCAGACGATGCGCAACTTCCTCGGCGAGTCCGCCACCCAGGCCGGCTCGCTGAACGCCCCGGGCCGGCTCCGGTTCGACTTCAACACCGCGACCGGCGTGGCGCCGAGCGTGCTGCGGGACGTGGAGCAGCAGGTCAACGAGGTGCTCCTGGCCGACCTGGAGGTGCACGCGTTCGTCACCTCGCTGGAGGAGGCGCGCCGCATCGGTGCCATGGCGCTGTTCGGCGAGAAGTACGGCGACCAGGTCCGGGTGGTCGAGGTCGGCGACTACGCCCGCGAGCTGTGCGGCGGTACCCACGTGGCCCGCTCCGGCCAGCTCGGCCTGGTCAAGATCCTTTCCGAGTCGTCCATCGGTTCCGGCGTACGCCGGGTCGAGGCGCTGGTCGGCATGGACGCGTTCAACTTCCTGGCCCGCGAGCACCTGCTGGTCGCCCGCCTCGCCGAGCTGTACCGGGTCCCCTCCGAGCAGGTCGCCGACCGGGTCGAGCAGACGGTGACCCAGCTGCGCGACGCCGAGAAGGAGCTGGAGAAGCTGCGCGCGCAGCTCGTGCTCGGCGGCGCGGCGGCGTTCGCCGCCGGGGCCAAGGACGTGCGCGGGGTCGCCTACGTCGGCATCGAGGCACCCGAGGGCGCGGCCGGCAACGACGTACGCACCCTGGCCCAGGAGATCCGCGGCCGGATCGACCCGGCCCGGCCGGGTGTGGTCGCCGTGGCGGCCCGGGCCGGCGGCAAGGCATCCCTGGTGGTGGCGGTCAACCCGGCCGCCCGCAGCCGGGGTCTCGCCGCGAACGACCTGGTCAAGGCCGCGTTCTCCGGGCGTGGCGGCGGCAGCCCGGATCTCGCCCAGGGCGGCGGGCGGCCCGAGTCGGAAGTGCCGAACCTCCTGCTCACGGTCGAGAAGGCGGTCGCCGAGGCGTGAGCGAGCGAACCATTCGGCACAGCAGCCCGGCACCTCGCGCTGCCATGGAGCGGAGCGAGACGGCGGCGTGAGTCACCAGCGAGGCGAGTCAGGGCGGGCCGGATCGGTCCGCCCTGACGCGTCGTTGGGGAAGGTGACGGGGCGTGACTGAGTTGTCCCGGGGCGTACGGCTCGGCGTGGATGTCGGCCAGGTGCGGGTGGGGGTCTCCCGGTCGGATCCGCACGGGGTGCTCGCCACCCCCCTGGTCACCCTCGCCCGGGACCAGAACCCCAGGCCAGACGCGGTGCCGACAGACATCGCCGAACTCGCCGCCCTGGTCGCCGAGCACGAGGCGGTGGAGGTGGTGGTCGGCCTTCCGGTCAACCTCGCCGGCCGGCATGGGCCCGCGGCGGAGCATGCGAAGGCGTACGCTCGTCTCTTGGCCGATGCGATAACGCCTGTTCCGGTGACCCTGACCGACGAGAGGATGTCCACGGTCGTGGCGAGCCGTAGGCTTGCCGAACGCGGTGTCCGGGGGAAGAGACAACGCGCGGTGGTCGACCAGGCCGCCGCGGTGGAGATTCTGCAGAGCTGGCTGGACGCGCAGCGGAGGCGGACGTAATGATCGACGATCTGGATCTCGGGTACGACGAGCAGGATCGGGGTGACAAGGGCCGGCACCGCCGGGGCCGCAAACGCGGTGGCCGCTCCGGCGGCGGGCGGGGCAAGACCGTGCTGGCCCTGCTGCTGGCGCTGGTGCTGCTCGGCGGCATCGGCGGCGGTGCCTTCTACGGCTTCGAACGGATCCAGAACTACTTCGTCACCCCCGACTACGAGGGCGCGGGCACCGAGGACGTGACGGTCCAGATCCCGCAGGGCGCGTTCCTGGCCGACATGGCCGTGGCGCTGTACGACGCCGGCGTCATCAAGAGCACCAAGGCGTTCATCCAGGCGGCCGAGGACAACTCCCGCAGCCGCAACATCCAGCCCGGCACGTACAAGCTGCGCAAGGAGATGAGCGGCGCGAACGCCCTCGCGGCGATGCTCGACCCGAAGAACCGGATCATCAACGGGATCACCATCCCCGAGGGGCGCACCGCCAAGAGCATCTACAAGCTGCTCAGCGAGAAGACCGACATCCCGGTCAAGGATTTCGAGGCCGCCGCGAAGGACCCGAAGAAGCTCGGCGTACCGGACTGGTGGTTCAACCGGAACGACGGCAAGAAGGTCAAGAAGTCCATCGAGGGCTTCCTCTACCCGGACACCTACGAGATCCCGCCGGACGCCACCGCCGAAGCCATCCTCGGGCAGATGGTCGACCACTTCCTGACGGTCACCCAGGGGATGGAGTTCGCCGATCGGGTGCAGAAGGAACGCGGCGGGATCAGCCCGTACGAGGCGCTGATCGTCGCGTCGCTCGCCCAAGCGGAGGCCGGCACCAAGAAGGACCTCGGCAAGGTCGCCCGGGTCGCCTACAACCGGGTGTACGGCGAGTTTTTCTGCAACTGCCTCGAAATGGACGTCACGGTCAACTACTACCTGGAGCTGACCGGCCAGAAGACCAAGACCTCGGCCGAGATGACGCGGGACGAGTTGCTCGACACCAAGAACCCGTACAGCCGCAAGCTGCGCGGTCTCATCCCGACCCCGATCAACAATCCCGGCAAGGAAGCGCTTGAAGGCGCGATGGACCCGCCCAATGAGAAGTGGGTTTACTTCGTGGCGATCGACAAGGAGGGCAACTCCGCCTTCACCGCCGACTACAACCAGCACCTGAAGAACATCGAGAAGGCCAAGGAGGCCGGCGTCTTGTGATGACGGTTGCGCGGCGGGCGGCGGTGTTGGGGAAGCCGATCGCGCACTCGCTCTCCCCGGTGATCCACAACGCCGGCTATGCCGCCGCCGGGCTCACCGGGTGGTCGTACACCCGGATCGAGTGCGCGGCGGCGGAGCTGCCGGATCTCGTCGCCGGCCTGGGGCCGGAGTGGGCCGGGCTGTCGGTGACCATGCCCGGCAAGGAGGCGGCCCTTGAGGTGGCCGCCGAGGTCTCGCCGGTCGCCGCCGCCGTGGGCGCGGCCAACACGCTGGTACGCCGCCCCGACGGCTCCTGGTACGCGGACAACACCGACGTCAGCGGCATGGTCGAGGTGCTGACCGAGGCGGGCGTACGCGAGGGCGCGACAGTCACCGTGCTGGGCGCGGGCGGCACCGCCCGGGCGGCGCTGGCCGCGGCGGCCCGCCTGCACGCGGCCGGGGTGACCGTGGTGGCCCGCCGCCCGGCGGCGGTCGCCGAACTGGTGCCGGTCGCGGACGCCCTGGGGCTGACCATGACCGCCGCGCCCTGGTCGGAGGCGGCCGCCCTGGCCGGCGTCGATCTGCTGATCTCCACGGTGCCCAAGGGGGCCGCCGACGAACTGGCCGGCACCGTGCGCTGGCGTCCGGGCACGGTGCTCTTCGACGCGATCTACGACCCCTGGCCGACCCCGCTGGCCGCCTCCGCCGCGGCGGCCGGGTGCCGGGTCGTCTCCGGCCTGGATCTGCTGCTGGCCCAGGCGATCGGCCAGTTCGAGCAGTTCACCGGGGTCCCCGCCCCCCGCGCCGCGATGGCCGCCGCCCTCACCGCCGCCCGCGCCGGCTGACCATCCACGCCTCCGGCGAGGGGCTGATCCCCACCGCGTGGCACGCCGTCCCACCCCGGCCAGAAAAGTTCGGCCGGTGATGTCGAGAACCCGTGGCTGGCTCCGTCCCCGTGGTGAAGGTGACCAGAATGGGTCGCACCAGCACCGAGGAGAATCACGATGGCCAAGTATTTGCTGCTCAAGCACTACCGGGGCGCTCCGGCTGCGGTCAACGACGTGCCGATGGACCAGTGGACGCCGGAGGAGATCTCGGCGCACGTGCAGTACATGAACGATTTCGCGGCCCGGCTCGAGGGGAGCGGCGAGTTCGTCGACGGTCAGGCGCTCGCCCCCGAGGGGACGTTCGTCCGGTACGACGGGGAGGGGCGCCCGCCGGTCACCGACGGCCCGTTCGCCGAGACCAAGGACCTCATCGCCGGTTGGATGGTGATCGACGTCGACAGCTACGAGCGTGCCATCGAGCTGGCCGGGGAACTGTCGGCCGCCCCGGGAGCGGGCGGGAAGCCGATCCACGAGTGGCTTGAGGTGCGTCCGTTCCTGACTGAGCCGCCCACCATCACCGAGTGAGCGGTCAGATGGACGAGGCCCTGCTCCGGAGCCTCACACCGAGCGTGCTCGGGGTCCTCGTCCGCCGCGGAGCCGACTTCGCGGCGGCCGAGGACGCCGTGCAGGACGCCCTGGTCGAGGCGGTGCGGGTCTGGCCGGCCGACCCGCCGCGGGACCCGAAGGGCTGGCTGGTCACGGTGGCCTGGCGCCGGTTCATCGACGCGACCCGGGCGGACGCCGCCCGCCGGCGACGTGAGGACCTCCTCGACGAGGAGCCGACGCCCGGGCCCGCGGTCGCGGTGGACGACACGCTTGCGCTGTACTTCCTGTGCGCGCACCCGTCGCTGACGCCGTCGTCCGCGGTCGCGCTCACGCTGCGCGCCGTCGGTGGGCTGACCACCCGCCAGATCGCCCAGGCGTATTTGGTGCCCGAAGCGACCATGGCGCAGCGGATCAGCCGGGCCAAACGCACCGTCTCCGGGGTGCGGTTCGACCAGCCCGGCGACGTCGCCACCGTGCTGCGCGTCCTCTACCTGGTCTTCAACGAGGGCTACTCCGGTGACGTCGACCTCGCCGCCGAGGCCATCCGGCTCACCCGGCAACTCGCGGCCGCGATCGACCACCCCGAGGTGGCCGGGCTGCTCGCCCTCATGCTGCTGCACCACGCCCGGCGCGCCACCCGGACCGCGCCCGACGGCAGCCTGGTGCCGCTCGCCGAGCAGGACCGCAGCCGGTGGGACACCACGTCGATCGCCGAGGGCGTCGAGATCCTGCAGGCGGCCCTGGCCCGCGACCGGCTGGGCGAATTCCAGGCCCAGGCCGCCATCGCGGCACTCCACGCTGACGCGCCCACCGCCGGCGAGACCGACTGGGTGCAGATCGTCGAGTGGTACGACGAACTCGCGCGCCTCACCGACAGCCCGGTCGTACGGCTCAACCGCGCAGTGGCCGTCGGCGAGGCCGACGGACCACGCGCCGGACTGGCGGCGCTCGCGGCGCTGGACAAGTCACTGCCCCGGTACGCCGCAGTGGCGGCGTACCTGCACGAACGCGACGGCGACCAGGCCACCGCGGCACGCCTGTACGCCGAGGCGGCCCACAAGGCCGCCAACCTCGCCGAACGCGACCACCTGACCCGCCAGGCCGCCCGCCTCAACGCCCACCGGCGCCGCTGACGGTCGCGCTCGGAACTTCCCGGAGCACATGGTGCGGCCCTGACCGACCCTGCGAGATTTTGGTACGAAAGCGCCCGTGGCGGGGCGGTTTCGTACCAAGATCCCTATCCCGCGCGGCGGGACCAGGCGATGAATCGGGTGAACAGGGCGGCAGGCTCGGGGCCGTCGTGTGGGTTGAGGTGGTAGAGGTCGCGCATGGCCTCGTACATCAGGCCGGCGAGATAGATCGACAGGCCGGCCAGGTTCCCGTCGTACTCCACCCGCAGCAGCAGCCGAGCCTCACCGCAGGGCCAGGGCTGCCCGTCGGCCCGGCAGCACCACATCGGCCGCAACGGCGTGTGCGGCACCACCCCGGCGCCGGTGGCGTGCGGACGCTCCGGGCGGGGGCCGCGGTTCGGCGCCGACAGTCGGGTGGTGATCACCAGTGGCATCCGTACGCCCGCCACAGTTGGCCCGGCGTCAACCACCCGGGACGCCCGGGCCGCTGGAGCGGTAGCGGCTGCGTCGGTTGTCGCATCCACTCCGGCAGATGCGTTCCGCGACGGCGCTGCGGCAGCACCGGCCGAGCGGGCAGAACGGTCGTCGGGCACTGATACCAAGGGACAGGGGTCCGCACGTCGGCCTCCATTCAGCATTCGGATGGGGCCGCCCGCGCACGGGGGAAGTCCACGGACGGCCCCGCGGGACTCCTGCCGGGCTCCTGCGCCTCCACCAGGTAGTGCCGCACACTCGACACACTGCCCAGCGCAACGGGACCTGTACACGACGTTGGTCTATTCTCACGGGACGTTCGGGACGTCCATGGTGGAGGCGGGATGAACCATGCACTCCAGGCAGCGATGGCCGAGGCCGGCGAGACGACCGAAAGTTTGGCTGCTCAGAAGGAGTCGATCCGAAGACAGCGGCGCGATGGATCTCCCCGGGACGCGTGCCGCAACCTCGCCGACGCGCAACCATCGCCTCTATCCTTCGACGGGACGTAGGGGACCTGTGGCCCGATGTCCTGAAGCGCCGCGAGCCGGAGTGGCTGCGCGCATGGGTGGACTGGGAGCGTGAGGCCGTCGCCCTGCGATGGTTCGAGCACTGCTGGGTGCCGGGCCTACTCCAGACCGAGGCGTATGCGCGAGCCACCCTCGCGGGCGAAGCGCTGACGCCGGCCGAGGCGGACGACATAGTTGCCTCCCGGATCGACCGGCAGGCCATCCTTCGCAGAGAGCGCCCGCCGCTGTTGATCGCGGTTATCCACGAACTGGTGCTTCATCAGTCGGCGTACGGCGATCGCGAACTGATGCGCGAGCAGGTCGAGCACCTGGCCCGGTGCGCCCAGATGCCGTCCGTCCAGATTCTCGTCGTGCCGCGCGATGTTGGCATGTACCCGGGCCTCGGTGGTGGGTTCATCGTGGCCGAGCTGCCCGAAGGCGAGCATGTTGCGCACGTCGACAGCCAGGCGCCAGCGCAGATGATCAAAGATGCTTCCTCGGTTGCTACCCTGAACCGCAGGTGGGAACGCATCAGGAGCGAGGCCCACTCCCGCCCCCAATCACTGGATCTGATCAGGAAAGCGGCAGGATCATGGACATGACCGCTGCGCAGTGGCGCAAGAGCACGAAGAGCGGCAACAACGGCGGGTCGTGCGTGGAGGTCGCCGACAATGTGCCCGGCGTGGTGCTGGTGCGTGACACCAAGGACCGCGACGGCGGCACTCTCCTGTTCAACCCTGGCTCGTGGCAGTCCTTCGTGAACCTGGCGAAGCAGATCGGCCCGCTGGGCTGACCATCAACGCGGTGAGAAGGCCCTGGCGTGCAGCCGAGGCCTTCTTTGTGTGATCGTTGGCTCTGAGGCGGCGCGACACGCCAGGGGTCGGCGCAGCTGAGCCATCGACGATCGGACCCCAAAACGCCCCTGAGCTGGGGTGTCTTAGCTGGTAGTTAAGACACGCTTAGCTTCCACTGTCGTCCGCTGGCACCCTTGGGTACGTCGATACGCTGCTCAGCGTCATCGTCAAGACGCAAGGAGTATCCGTGGCCAGACGCGGACTGCACCGCCTCATTCGGCATCGTGGCCCCCGGCGCAAGGCCGTGGTGCTCGGCGTCCTCGGCACGACGGTGGTGCTCGGGTTGGCGGCGACCGTGGTGCCGCTGCTCGCCGCCGACGACCTGTCGATCCCGGTGGTGGCCGACACCACGGCCACGATGGTGTCGCAGGACGGCGACAACAGCGTCAAGGCGACGCTGGCTACCTGCCCCGCCCGGTGTGACGGCAACTCGCGTGGTGCCCGGGAGGCGATCCTCCAATTCTCGGTGACGTCGCTGCCCGCGAACGCGGTGGACGTCCGCGCGGTCCTGCGGGTGCACGCCTGGCAGGCGTTCGAGGCGACGGTGACCGCGCATGCGTCCCGGCTGGATGCCCGCGCGGCCCGGCCGGCGCCGGTGCCGGTCGGCGCGGCCCTGGACGCGGTCGACGGGGTGGGCCGGGGCTTCAACGAGTGGGACGTGTCGGGGCTGGTCAGCGGGAACGGCGTCTGGACGGTGTCGCTGGCACAGAGCGGACTGGCGACCCGCATCTACTGGGCCTCGGCGGAGAACCGCAACCCGGAGCTGCGTCCTCGCCTGGTGATCAGCTACGGCGTGGGTGTCCGCCCGACGACGGCCTCGCCCAGCGTCGCGCCGGGACCCTCGGTCGCACCGACCGGCACGCCCGTCCCGCCGAGCGCTTCGCCGAGCGTTTCGCCCAGCGTGAGTCCGACGCCCGTGCCGCCCAGCCCCACGGTGACGCCGCCCGGGGCGGGCTCGGGGCAGTGTGGGGCCGTCTCGGACAAGCTGGTCCCGTCGTGTGGTGCCTGGTGGGGGATGTACTCGCCGACCAACCCGGCGACCTGGGACCACGGTCGGGCCATCACCGACATCGAGGCGCAGGTCGGCCGGGCCTTCGACATCGTCCATCGGTACCACGACTTTTCCAACACCGGCAGCAACGGTGCCTTCCCGGACGTCTACCAGCAGCAGCAGATGCGCGAGGGCCGGTTGATGTTCTTCGCCTGGGAGACCCGGGTCTTCTCCTCCGGCGCGGTGTTGACCTGGAAGGACGTCTACGGCGGGGGGCATGACGCGACCATCGACGCGGTCGCCGGCCGGATCCGGGCCGTCGGTCAGCCGGTGTTCCTGGGCTTTGACCACGAGCCGGAGGACGAGCCGGCCAAGGGGAGCGACGCGGACTTCGTCCGGGCCTGGCGGTACGTGCACGACCGGTTCGCCGCTGCCGGTGTCCGTAACGCGGTCTGGGTGTGGACGGTGATGGGCTGGTCCGGCCACTACGACCGGTACGCCGGGCTCTACCCCGGTGACCGCTATGTCGACTGGGTGGCCTGGGATCCGTACAACTTCCACGTCTGCAACGGCGGCACGGTCTGGCGGAGCCCGAGCGCGACGGTCGGCTCCTTCTACCGTTGGCTGGACGAGCAGGGCATCGGCGCGGGCAAGCCGCGGATGCTGGCCGAGTTCGGTACCAACTTCGACAGCGCCGATCCGACCGCCAAGCGGCGCTGGTTCGAGGAGTTCCCGGCGGCGCTCAAGGCGCACCCCAAGATCAAGGCCGCGATCTACTTCAACTCCCCGGGTATGACGCGGACGACGAGCGCCTGCAACATGACCATGAACCATGACGCGGCGGCGCTGGCCGGGTTCGCGGCCGCCGGACGGGACGGCTATCTGCGGCAGCCCACGGGAGGGAGTCGCTGAGCGAGGGCGATCCGCAAGCCGGTCGCGGCGTCGGCGGCTGTCGGGCATCCGACCGCTCGTGGCTTTTGTCCGCTTATCGAGCCACTGATCGCCCAATCGGTGGATGTTGCCCTCCGGAGTGGACGCGAGACTCTACGTGCATTCTCGTCCACTCCGGAGGCTCAGCGTGCCCAGATTGTCCTTGTCGTGGCGTCCCGCGCGTAGACCCCGAGTCCGGGCCGGGGCCGTCGTGTTGGCAACCGTCGCGGCCGTGCTGGCCGTGCCCACCACGGCAGCCGCGGCCGTGGTGCCGGCCCCCGAGCCGGGCACCCTGGTCACGACGAACCCCGCCGACCACACCCCGCACGCCAGGGACGGTGAGACCCGCGCCTTCGCCGAGGTGGGCAACATGGTGTACGTCGGGGGCAGCTTCACCCAGATCCGCCAGACGGCCAGCTCGGCGTGGATCGCCCGGCGCTACCTGTTCGCGTACAACCGGACCACCGGGACCATCTCCACCACGTTCCTGCCGGTGCTCGACGGCGCGGTCAACGCGCTCATCGCCGGGCCGGGTGGCACGCTGATCGTCGGCGGGGCGTTCAAGAACGTCAACGGGGTGGCCCGAAAGAACCTGGTGGCGCTCGATCCGGCCACCGGCGCGATCCGGGAGAGCTGGGTCGGCCGCTCGGACGGCGGGATGATCCGCGACATGGTCCTGCATCAGAACCATCTCTACCTGGCCGGTGCCTTCAACTGGATCAACGGCGCCGCTCACTCCGGGCTCGCCCGGCTGAACGCCACGACCGGGGCGATCGATTCGACCTTCAACATCAACGCCACTGTCGGTCGGCACGACACCGGTTCGTACGCCTGGACCATCGACGTCACTCCGGACGGCCGTACCCTCGTCGCCGGCGGTAACTTCCGCTTCGTCAACGACCTGCCGCGCGACCAGATGGCACTGGTCGACCTCACCGGCACGCCGAGCGTGATCGACTGGAGCACGGACAAGTTCGCCCCGCCGTGCGCGGCGCCCGCGACGTACGTGCACTACGTGCAGGACGTGCGGTTCGGTGGCAACGGCACCTGGTTCGTCGTCGGCACCAACGGCGGCGCCGGCTGGCCGGCCGCGTACTGCGACGCGCTGATTCGCTTCGAGACCGCCGCCCGGGGCGCCGACCAGCTCGGCACCTGGATCAACTTCACCGGCAACGACACGATCACCTCGGTGGAGGTGGCCGACAACATCATCTACCTCGGTGGGCACTTCCGCTGGCTGAACAACCCGGCCGCCCACGACCGGGCCGGCCCCGGCGCCGTCGACCGACTGGGCGTCGCCGCGGTCACTCCGGCCACCGGCATGCCGGTCAACTGGAACCCCGGCCGCCGTGGCGGCACCTCGTTGCCGGCGGGCACGACCGCCTGGGGTTCGCAGGTGCCGGTGCTCTGGCGGGGGAGCGACGGGCTCTACTTCGGGCACAACTCCGACGGCATGGGCAACGAGTACCACGGCCGGCTGGGTGTGTTCCCGCTGGCCGGCGGGCGCACGATCGCCCCGAAGAACCCGCCCACCGCGACCACCGGCCACCTCTACCTGAGCGTCGGTGCGGGCCAGCTCGCGAAGGTGCCGTTCAACGGCGCGGGGATCGGCTCGCCGACCACGGTCAGCCAGCCGAACTACACCGGCGCGGGCGCCACCTGGCGGGTCAGCGACCGGATCTACTGGTCGCACCTCGTGGCCGGCACGCCGACGGGCAGCCGGATCGACATCTCGATGTTCAACGGCGGTGCCATCGGGGTCCCCTGGGAATCCTCCGGCTACAACGCCTGGTTCAACCCGGCCCAGATGACCGGCGCGTTCTATCTCGACGGGCGGCTCTACTACACCCGCACCGGCGCGAACCAGCTCTACTACCGGTACTTCGAACCGGACGGCAACTACCTCGGAGCCACCGAGTTCAGCCTGCCCACCACCGGGGTCACCTGGTCGACCGTCCGCGGCATGGCGTGGGTTGGCGGCCGGATCGTCTACGGCGCCACCGACGGTGCGCTGCGCAGCGTGCCGTTCCACCCGACCGCGGCGCCGGCGACCGTGGTCAACGGTACGCAGAGCACGGTCCTCGCTACCGCGAGTCCGGGGTTAAGCTGGTCCACCCCGTCCATGTTCTTCTCCGTGGAGTAAGCGATCGCGGGCTGTGACGAAGCGTCGGCACGTAGCCGCTACCGCCTTGCCGCAAGGAATCACAGATGCTGAAGCCCCATGACTGACGCTGCACCGCGTTCCTGGTCCGCCGAGCCGTTCGGCGGCGGTGGCGGCTCGGAGCGTACGGTGACGTTGAGCGATCTGCTCCGCGTGCCGCTGCACCGGATCGGGGCGGTGGCGGTGATCGCCGTGCTGGGACTGGTCGCCGCGCTCGGGTACGTCACCTTCGTCCCCGGTCTGTACCGCGCCCACGCGGTGGTGGCCGTCCGCCCGGTGGTCACCGACGCCTTCAGCCCCAGCGGTGCCGCCGCCGACCGGGCGGTGAACATGAACGTGGAGAGCGGCATCGCCACCGGCACCGAGGTGGTGCGGCGGCTGGCCGAGACGAACGGGCAGGATCAACGCGACGTGCGGAATGCCCTCGAGGTCGAGGTGCCCGCCGGCGGTCAGATCCTGCGTTTCTCCTACGGCGCGCGCTCCGCCGAGCAGGCCGTGCGGAGCGTCAACCTGGCCGCCGAGTCCTACCTCGACGTCCGCCGGTCGATGTACGAGCGGCAGCGGGACGAGATGCTCCGCTCGTACGACGAGAGCATCGCCAAGGTGGCCGCGCAGCAGGCGGCGATCCAGAAGCGGATCGCCAACACCCGTCAGGGGGGAACCGACACCGCCGCGGCCGAGCTGACCGGGATCAACAGTCAGCTGACCCAGCTGAACTCCGCACGTACCGAGATCGCGGCGGTGGACGTCAATCCGGGCTGGGTCACCCAGACCGCGGATCCGGCGCTGGTGTCCGCCGGCGGCCGGAAGTCGATGTTCGTGCTGGCCGGCCTGCTCGGCGGCGGGCTGCTCGGCGTCGTGCTGGCCTTCGCCTTGGAATCGGTGGACCGGCGGGTCCGGTCGGCCGACGACGCCCGACGCACCAGCGGTCTGCCGCTGCTCGGCACGGTCCGGGGCCGTCGGGGATTCGGTCGTCGAGGTCCGGTCGCGGCGGACATCAGGTACGTGGCCATGGCGATCGCGGAGCGGATCCACCAGCCGGCCCGGGTGACGCTGCTCAGC
Source organism: Micromonospora craterilacus (assembly GCF_003236315.1). GTDB lineage: Bacteria > Actinomycetota > Actinomycetes > Mycobacteriales > Micromonosporaceae > Micromonospora > Micromonospora craterilacus. Next base: position 12,476 of record NZ_POTY01000069.1, on the reverse strand, counting down.
GCCCGGGAAGACCCCACACCGATCACCGCCCGGCTGGCGGTCGCACTCGCGGTCGCCGGCCGCGACGTCTTCGTCGCCGACGACAGCGGACGACTGGACCGCCTCCGCGACGCGGTGCTCGCCGACCGTGCGCGGTTACCGGCGTCGGCTGATCCGACCAGGCCGGCCGTCCCGAAACCCCGCACCGCCCCGACCACCGCCGACGAGACCACCGAGGTGATCACGCCAGCGCGTCGCCCGTCGCCCCGTCCCGTCGACCGACGTACGTCGCCCGACCCGGACGCCACGCTCACCCTGCCTCGGCCGGCGAGCGGTCCCGGCGGGCCGAACGGCCGACCGGCGCACAGTGGCGAGGTCCGGGTGGGTGCCGGCAGTGTTCTGCTCGGGACGTTCCGGAACGGCGTCCGCCATCCGCTCCTGCTCTTCAACGCACCACCGGCCGAGACCGACGAGCGGGGTGTCGCGGTGGCCCGCCAGGGCAGCGCGGTGGTGGTGGTCGAACGGGATCGCACCCGGCAGGCCGAACTGCGTCGACTGGTGGAGCGGCTGCGCGCGGCCGGGGTCACCACGCTGGGCTTCGTGCTGACCCGTGACGGACGGGGCTGACCCGTGCCCCGCACCCGCGCGCCGGCGGTGACCGACCCGATCGGCGGGCGGCCAGCACCCGGTCCGGTGCGGTGGGCCGCTGCGCCGCCCCGGCTGCCCAGCTGGCCCCTGATGGTGATGTTCGGCCTGGTGCCGATCTGGTGGCTGGCCGGGGCCTTCTATCTCGGCTGGGCGCTGCTCGGCGCCGTGTTGTTCGCGTTGCTGGTCGTCCGTGGGCAGGTGCCGTTGCCGCCGGCCACCGGGATCTGGCTGCTGTACCTGGCGCTGGTGGTGATCAGCGCGACCCGCCTGTCGTCACCGGGCTCGGTGGCCGCCTTCGGTCTGCGGCTGGGCTTCTACGCCACCGCCCTGGTGGTCGGCGGCTACGTGTACGCCCTCGCCCGGGAGCGCGTCGACCAGGCGGCGGTCCTGGTACCGCTCTGCGCATTCTGGTTCGGCCTGGTCGCGCTCGGCTGGCTGGGCGTACTCGCGCCGCGGTTCGCCCTCACCACACCGGTCGAGGTGCTGCTGCCCGGCGGCATCGCCGGTAACCCCTACATCCAGGATCTGGTGCACATCACGACGACCGAGTACAGCGCCCGGTCACTCGACCCGGTCTACCGGCCGGCGGCACCCTTCCCGTACACGAACAACTACGGCGGGGCGTACGCCCTGACGCTGCCCTGCGTGGTGGCGTTCACCCTGCTGCGTCGTCGGGGCGTACTGCGTTGGGCGGTGCTGGCGTCGCTGCCACTGTCGCTGGCCCCGGCCTTCCTCACCCTGAACCGGGTGATGTTCGCGAGCCTCGGCGTGGGGCTGGCGGTGCTCGGTGTGCGGGCCGTGCTGCGTGGCAACGTCCGGGTCGGACTCTCCGTCGCGGGAGTGCTGCTCGCCGGTCTGCTCACCGCCCTGTTCATCCCGGTTGCCACGTTGATCGGTGACCGGGTCGAGTCCAGCGACACCAACACCGACCGGTTCTCGCTCTACGCGGAAGTGTTGCGCCGGATCGGTGACTCACCGTGGCTCGGCTACGGCGGGCCGGTCACCTCCGACACGGTTTCCGCCGAGGCGCCGGTCGGCACCCAGGGGCAACTCTGGATGGTGCTGTTCGGCCACGGCATACCGGCGCTGGTCTGCTTTCTCGCCTGGTTCCTGGTCGTCACGGTGATCTGCGCCCGGGCCTGCGCCGCCGCCGGGCAGTGGCTGGCGGTGGTTCCGGTGATCTGCCTGGTGCAGATCCCCTTCTACGGGATGGCGAGCCCGACCATGTCCATCGCCTTCTTCGCGGTCGCCCTGTCGATGGCGTTCGTCGAGCGGGAGGCGGCGGCACGCGGCGCGCCGCCCGGTCCGCAGGTGGTGCCGGCATGACCGCGCCCGCGCGGCCACCCGCCGCCGCCTCGTCCCCGCGCCGCGATCTCGCCACCGTGGCCGGGTCGGCGCCGCCACGGATCGGGACCGACGCCGCGGCGGAAGCCCGGCACAGCGCCCGTACGGGCGTGGCCAGCCTGCTCGGCGCGGCGACCAACGGACTGCTCGGCTTCGTCCTGGCGGTGGTCATCACCCGTGGCTACGGCACGGCCGGGTCCGGGGTGTTCTTCGCGGCGATCGGTGTGGTCACGGTGGCCGCCGCGGTCTGCACGCTGGGTGCGGAAACCGGGCTGATCTGGACACTGCCGAGACGGCGTGCCGGCGCGTCCGGTGACGCGGCCCGGATCCTGCCGGTGGCGCTGATCCCGCCGCTGGCGGCCGCGCTTGTGGTGGCTGCGGTCGGGGTGGTCGGCGCCGAGCCGCTGGCGTCCCGCCTGCTCGACGCACCCGATGCCGACGGTGCCCTGGTCATCGCGCTGAGCTTCGCCGCGGTCCCGCTGGTGGTGGGCATGACGCTGCTGCTCGCCGTGGTCCGCTGCGTACGACCGATCCGCGCCTACCTCGCGGTGCAGTCGGTGCTGCTGCCGCTGGCGCGCCCGGTGCTGGTGGGCGTGGCGGTGCTGGCCGGCTGGGGGCTGGTGGCCGGGCTGACCGGCTGGCTGGTGCCGGCGGCGCTTGCCCTGCTGGTCTGCCTGACCCTGGTCGCCGGCCCGCTCGGGGTCGGGCGGGGAGTCGCGCTGCGACCCCGACCGACCGACTGGCGGACGTTCTGGCGCTTCGCGTTGCCCCGGGCCGCGTCGGCCGTCATCGACGCCGGCGCGGTCTGGGTCGGGGTGCTGCTCACCTCGGTGCTCGCCGGACAGGCGGAAGCCGGCGTCTTCGGCGCGGTCGGCCGCTACATCCTCGCCGGCCAGCTCGCCATGCAGGGGCTGCGTGTCGCGGTGTCGCCTCAGCTGTCCAGGCTGCTCGGGCACGGGCAGCCGGCAACGGCCGCGGCCGTGCACCGGCAGCTGACCGTCTGGGCCGTGGTGCTCTCCTGGCCGGTCTACCTGCTGCTGGCGATCCACGGCCGCGCGTTTCTGCAGATCTTCGGCGCGGACTTCTCCGCCGGGGCCACCGCGATGACCGTGCTCGCGTTGGCCATGCTGGTGAACACCGGCGTCGGGAACGTGCAGAGTCTGCTGTTGATGAGCGGACGCAGCGGGCTGCATCTGGCCGCCGCGTCGGCGGGACTGCTGGTCACCGTCTCACTCGGCGTCCTGCTGATCCCCGGCCACGGCGCAACCGGGGCGGCGGCGGCCTGGGCTGCGGGGATCGTCACGGAGAACCTGATCGCGTTCGGCTGTGCCCGAGCGGTGATCGGTCAGCCGCTCGTCGACGCGACGATGCTCCGCGCGGCGCTGGCCGTCGTCGTCGCGGTGGGCGGCGCGGCCACGGTTGGCGCGCTGGTCGGCGGGCGGGTGCTGGTCGGCCTGGCGGTGACGGTCGGCGTGCTGGTCGCCGCCGGCGTCGGTGTGTCGACGGTGCCCCGGGTGCGGCGTGGCATCCGGGTGACCATGGGGCAGATCCGTGGTGGGACGCCGGACGGCGCCCCACCACGGCCCTAGAAGGGCAGGTGAGGTCGTGCCGTCCATCCGGGACCGGGTAAAGCAACTGGTACCGACCCAGGTGACGAGCCGGGTCCGGGAAAGTCTGGTCGACTACGGGGTACGCACCAGCGACCGCCGGCCGCTGCCGGACTTCCTCATCATCGGCACCAAGCGGGGCGGCACCACCTCGCTGTGGAACTACCTCGTGCAGCATCCGCTGGTGCCCCGGCTCTTTCCGGCCTGGAACACCAAGTCGTCGCACTACTTCGAGGAGAACTGGCGTCGCGGTGCGGCGTGGTACCGCTCGCACTTTCCGACGGTGCGGCAGCGGGAGACGCTGGAGAGCCGTCACGGCGGTCCGGTACGGGTCGGCGAGGCCGCCCCGCTGTACATGTTCCACCCCCTGGCTGCGGCGCGGGTCGCCACGCTGATGCCGGCGGTGCGGCTGATCGTGCTGCTGCGCGATCCGGTGGAGCGGGCGTACTCGCACTGGAAGGAACGCCGGACCAACGGCGTGGAGCCGCTGGACTTCGCCGCGGCGTTGGCCGCCGAGCCGGCGCGTACGGCGGGGGAGCGGGAGCGGCTGATCGCCGAACCGGACCACTTCAGCGAACGCTACGACTGGTACAGCTACCGGGCCCGGGGCCGGTACCTGGAGCACCTGGAGCCGTGGCTGGACCGCTTCGACCGGGCGCAGATCCTCATCCTGCCCAGCGAGGACCTCTACCGCGACGCCCGGGCCACCTACCGGCGCACCCTGGACTTCCTCGGTCTGCCGGCGTTCGACCTGCCCGACTTCAAGGTCTACAACGACCGGCGCTCGGCGCCGCTGGAGCCGGCCCTGCGCGCCGAGCTGACCGAGTACTACCGCCCGCACAACGAGGCGTTGCGGCAGCGGCTCGGGATTCGCCTCGACTGGCCGTCATGAGCGGGCGTCAGCGAGTGAATCGTCAGTTCGGTGCGGTGGTGGCTGATGGCGGCACGGAGCGAAGCGGAGTGCCGTCATGAACGAGCGGACCGACCCCCGCAGACGTGGTGACGGGCTGGGGTGGGTCACCCGGGCGGTGTTCGGTGACGAGCGCGTCGCGCTGGCCGTGGACGCCGGACCGCCGGCCGGGCACACCGTCGCGGCCCGCTACGCGGTCGTCCCGTCGGTCGCCCGGGCGCGGTTCCTGCTGCCGCTGGCCTCGCCCCGGGTCACCGCGGCGGCGCTGCTGGGGTACAACGCGTTGCGGCCGGGCAAGGTGCGGGCCGTGCGGGCCGCGCTCGGCATGGCGGCCCGGGCCGGCGTCGTCGCCCGGGCACCGTTTCCCGTCCTGACCGTCGCCGTGCCCACCGGAGTCGACCCCGCCGAGCTGCTGCTCGCCGATCGGGTGTCCGCCGTGCTCGGCGGTGCGCCGACCCACGCCGCCTGCGGGGTGCGCCCGCCCGATCCGAACCACAAGCCGACGCTGCAACTGTTCGACGGCAGCGGCACGCCGCGCGGCTACGCGAAGATCGGCTGGAACGACGCGACGCGAGCCCTGGTGACCGGCGAGGCGGCGGTCCTGCGTGAACTGTCCCGGGTGGCCGGCGCGGCCGGGCATCCCGGCACGCCCCGGCTGCTCACCGAGTTCTCCTGGACGGGGCAGGTGGTCGCGGTGATCGAGCCGCTGCCGGCCCGGCTACGCAGGGTGCCGGCCGACGCGCCGCCCGATTTCGCGGCGCTGCTCGCGGTGGCCCGTCGGGGCGGGCCACCGGCCGAGCACCGGCCGCTGGCCGGCTCACCGTTCCTTGCCCGGTTGACGGCCGAGGCGCGGCGGGCGGCCAGCCGGCACGTCGCCGGCAGCCGTGCGGTGGCGGCCGTCGCCGAGTTGGCCCGCCGGCACGGCGACACCGCCGTCGAGTTCGGGCACTGGCACGGCGACTGGGTGCCGTGGAACCTCGGCCGGCACGCCGGTGGCCTGGTCGCCTGGGACTGGGAGCACAGCGGACCGGACGTGCCCGTCGGGTTCGATCTGGCCCACGACGCCTTCCAACGTGCCGTGGTGCTGCGCGGCGCGCCGGTCGCCTCGGCGGTGGCCGAGGTCGAGGGGTGGCTGGCCCGCCACGGCAACGGGTTGGGTCTGGACGCCCGGCGGCGGGGGTTGGTGGCCGACGCGTACCTGGTGGAGATGTGGCTGCGGACGTCGCGCCTGGCCGACGCGGGTGCCGGCTGGAACCGGACGCTGCATCCCGCGCTGTTGGACGTCATCGAGGAACGACACGGCGGCTGACGGGTGGGCTCCGACCCACTGCCCACGCCGGACGGTGACGAGATAACTCCTGGTGGTGACCGCTGGGGTGGTGGCCGCGCGCCTGCCCTGCCGATCACGGACAGGGAGCGTATCATCAGCCGACCGTAGTCTTCACTGGCCGGAAGGCATGTGGCCTGCCGCTCCGTGGCGCCTACTGAAACTCCAGGCGAACGTGTAAGGAGTCGCGTGGGCGCGAAGATCAGGGAACCCGGGGATCAGCCGATGCTGCTGCTGGTCGGATCCAGCGGTGGGCACCTGGCCCAACTGCTGGCCCTGCGCCCCTGGTACCAGACCTGGCGTCGGTGCTGGGTCACCTTCGACACACCCGAGGCGCTGTCGCTGCTCGCCGGCGAGGAGGTCGTCCCGGCGTACCATCCGACCACCCGTCACCTGCCCAACCTGCTGCGCAACGCGGTGCTGGCCGCCCGGGTGCTGCGCCGGCGGCGGGTCGCCGCGGTGGTCACCACCGGGGCGGGCGTGGCGTTACCGTTCGTCGTGCTCGCCCGGCTGCGGCACATCCCGACCGTGTACATCGAGGTCTACGACCGGATCGACACACCCACGCTGACCGCCCGGCTGTGCCGCCCGTTCCTGTCGGCGATGCTCGTCCAGTGGGAGGAGCAGCGCCGCCAGTACCCGGAGGCCACCGTCGTCGGGACACTGCTGTGAGCGAGCGGAGCGAGCGAGCCGTCCGGTACCGCAGCGTGGCCCCTCGCGCCGGCGGCGAGCGAACCGAGGCGACGGCATGAGCGGCCACGGCCCGGCCGGTGACAGGCCCCGGATCGCGTCGGTGCGCCCCCGCGCCGCCCGACCCGAGGCGGTGGCGCGGGTACCGGCGCAGCGGGGGGCACACCCCGACAGCCCGGCCCACCTGCTGGTCGCCGTCGGCACCGACAGACATCCCTTCGACCGGCTGGTCGCCTGGCTGCGTGCCTGGTACGCCGAGATGGCCGGTGAGGTCGTACTGACCGTCCAGCACGGACACACCCGGGTCGCCGGCCTGCCCGACGCGGTGCCGTTCCTCGGCCACGCCGAGTTGCAGGCGGCGATGGCCCAGGCCGACCTGGTGGTCTGCCACGGCGGCCCGGCCACGATCCTGGAGGCCCGCCGGCACGGACACCTGCCGATCGTGGTGCCCCGCGACCCGACCCGGGGCGAGCACGTCGACGACCACCAGCAACTGTTCGCCCGCCGGCTCGGCGCGGCCGGCCTGGTCGCGCTCTGCGAGTCCCGGCAGGACCTGCTGGCCGCGCTCGCCGCCGGGCTGGCCGACCGGTCACGGTTCACGGTGACCGTGGACACCGAGGCGACCGACGGGCAGCGGGCCGCGGTGCGCCGGGTCGGGGTGATCGTCGAGGAGCTGGTGGCCGCCGCCGCGCAGCGACGCCACCGACCCTGGTGGCGGCCGTGGCGCGGCCCCGACCCGGACGAGGGGCGGAACCCGTGACCGCGTACCCGAGCGTGAGCGCCGTGCTGCCCACCCGGGACCGCCCGGAGCTGCTGCGGGCCGCGGTACGCGCCGTCGTCGCGCAGGACTACCCCGGGCCGGTCGAGGTGGTCGTGGTGTACGACCAGTCCGACCCGGACCCGTCGCTCGGCCAGCTCGCGGGCCCCGGAAGGCCGGTACGGGTGGTGACCAACACCCGTACCCCGGGCCTGGCCGGCGCCCGCAACTCGGGCACCCTGGCCGCCGCCGGCGACCTGGTGGCCTTCTGCGACGACGACGACCAGTGGCTGCCCGGCAAGCTGGCCGCCCAGGTCGACGCCCTGGCCGCGGTGCCCGGCGCCGAGTTCGTCAGCTGCGGCATCCGGGTCAGCTACGACGGGCACACCGTCGAGCGGGTGCTGGAGCGCGACTCGATCAGCCTGGCCGACCTGCTGCGGGACCGGATGACCGAACTGCACCCGTCGACCTTCCTGATCCGGGCGGCGGCGCTGCGCGACGGCTTCGGACTGGTCGACGAGGAGATCCCGGGCAGCTACGCCGAGGACTACGAGTTCCTGCTCCGGGCCGCCCGCAGCGCCCCGCTGGTCAACCTGCGCACCCCGTACGTGCTGGTGCGCTGGCACCGGCGGTCGTACTTCGCCCAACGGTGGGACACCATCGCCGAGGCGTTGCAGTGGCTGCTGGACCGCTATCCCGAGTTCGGCACCCAGCCGGCGGGGGAGGCGCGGGTCGCCGGGCAGATCGCCTTCGCGCGGGCCGCCTCCGGCGACCGGCGGGGTGCGGTGAGCTGGGCCCGGCGGACCATCCGCCGCAACCCGCGTGAACCCCGGGCATACCTGGCCCTGGCCGTGGCCGGTCGGGTGCTCCGGGCCGACGCGGTGCTGCGCACCCTGCACAGGCGGGGCCGGGGCATCTGACCGGGCCGCCCCCGCGTCGCAGCGGACTCATCAACCCCTAGCGAAGGGTCACCCCTCGATGGCACTTCATTCGCTCAGGTTCCGCCTCGTCGACTCGCCCACCTCGTACGGTGCCAAGCGGCGGGCCCGGCGCGCGGCCTGGCTGTCGAACACGTTCCCGGATCTCGCCGAGATGAGCGTTCTCGACCTCGGTGGGCGGGTCGAGAGCTGGGCCGGCCTTCCGGTCCGCCCGGCGCACGTGCACGTCGTCAATCTCGAGCCGCTGCCGGCGGAGCTGCCCGACTGGGCCGACGCCGACCACGCCGACGCCTGCGAGCTGCCGACGGAGATCCTGAGCCGGCGGTACGACCTGGTGTTCAGCAACAGCGTGCTGGAGCACGTCGGTGGGCACGAACGCCGCCGGCGGATGGCGGTGGCGGTCCGCGAGCTGGCACCCGCCTACTGGGTGCAGACGCCGTACCGCTACTTCCCGATCGAACCGCACTGGGTGGCGCCCGGCATGCAGTTCCTGCCGGTGCCGACGCGGGTGGTGATCGCCCGGAGGTGGCCGCTCGCGTACACGCCGGGCAAGTCCTACGAGGCCGCCATGCGGCAGGTTCTGACCACCGAACTGATCGGCCGCGCGGAGCTGCGGTACCTCTTCCCGGACGCGACCATCCGCAACGAGCGCCTGATGGGACTCACCAAGTCGATCATCGCGATCAGGAAGCCGTAGCGGTCGACATGGTCCGGGCCGGGTCCGTGCGCTCGGCCGCGTCCGCAGGGCGGGACGCGACGGGCGGTGCGTGTCGGCGGACGGCGGGCGTGACAGACTGGCCGCTGTGTTGCGCTGGTTGACCGCAGGGGAATCACACGGGCCCGCCCTCGTCGCGTTGCTGGAGGGGGTGCCGGCCGGGGTCGAGGTCACCTCCACCGAGATCACCGGGGAGTTGGCCCGCCGCCGGCTCGGCTATGGCCGGGGTGCCCGGATGGCCTTCGAGCAGGACGAGGTCGAGGTCATCGGTGGCCTGCGGCACGGCGCGACGCTGGGTAGTCCGGTCGCAATCCGGGTCGGCAACTCCGAGTGGCCCAAGTGGCGCACCGTGATGGCCGCCGACCCGGTCGACCCGGACGAGCTGGCCAGCCAGGCCCGCAATGCCCCGCTCACCCGCCCCCGGCCGGGCCACGCCGACCTGGCCGGCATGCAGAAGTACGGTCACACCGACGCCCGGCCGATCCTGGAGCGGGCCAGCGCGCGGGAGACCGCCGCCCGGGTGGCCGTCGGCACGGTGGCCAAGGCGCTGCTCCGCCAGGCGCTCGGCGTCGAGATCGTCTCGCACGTGGTCGAGTTGGGCCCGGTCGCGGTCAAGCCGGGGCTGCGGCCCCGCCCGGAGGACGCCGAGCGCATCGACGCCGACCCGCTGCGCTGCCTCGACGCGGAGGCCAGCGCCCGGATGGTCGCCGAGGTCGACGCCGCGAAGAAGGCCGCCGACACCCTCGGTGGCGTGGTCGAGGTGCTGGCGTACGGGGTCCCGCCCGGTCTGGGCAGCCACGTGCAATGGGACCGCAAGCTCGACGCCCGGCTGGCCACCGCGCTGATGTCGATCCAGGCGATCAAGGGCGTGGAGATCGGCGACGGCTGGCAGCAGGCCCGGTCCCGGGGTTCCGAGGCGCACGACGAGATCATGCCGACCGCCACCGGCGTGCGCCGGGTCACCGACCGGGCCGGTGGCCTGGAGGGCGGCATCACCACCGGTGAGCCGCTGCGGGTGAAGGCGGCTATGAAGCCGATCTCCTCGCTGAACCGGGCCCTGGCCACGGTGGACGTCACCACCGGCGAGCCGGCCACCGCGATCAACCAGCGCTCCGACGTCTGCGCGGTGCCCGCCGCCGCCGTGGTCGCCGAGGCGATGGTCGCGCTGGTGCTGGCCGAGGCGGCGGTGGAGAAGTTCGGCGGTGACTCGGTCGCCGAGATGCGGCGTAACCTGGCCGGCTACCTCGACGCGCTGGTGATCCGGTGACCGGTTCCATCCGCCCGGTCTGCGTCCTGGTCGGCGCGCCCGGCGCGGGTAAGACCATCGTCGGGCAGACCCTGGCGGCCACGCTCGGCGTCGAGTTCCGCGACACCGACACCGACATCGAGCAGCTCGCCGGCAAGCCGATCCCGGAGATCTTCGTCGACGAGGGCGAGGCCCACTTCCGTACCCTCGAACGGGCGGCGGTGGCTGCGGCGCTGGCCACCCACTCGGGCGTGCTCGCCCTCGGCGGCGGCGCGGTGCTGGCCGAGGAGAGCCGCGCCGCGCTGGCCGGGCACCGGGTGGTGCACCTCTCCGTGGAGCTGGCCGACGCGGTGAAGCGGGTCGGTCTCGGGGCCGGCCGGCCGCTGCTGGCGATCAACCCCCGGGCCACCCTCAAGTACCTGATGGACCAGCGTCGCCCGCTCTACGCCGAGGTGGCCACCGCCACCGTGGTCACCGACGGACGGACGCCGGAGGAGATCGCCGCCGAGATCGCGCAGCTGCTGCGCAAGGAGGGTTAGGTCCCGCCCATGAACGAGGTGACCCGGATCCCGGTCGGCGGCGAGCGGCCGTACGACGTGCTGGTCGGGCGTGACCTGCTCGACGCGCTGCCCGGCCTGCTGCCGGAGGCCACCCGGGTGGCGGTGCTGCACGCCGCGCCGCTGAAGGAGCTGGCCGACGCGATCGGTGTCCGGTTGAGCGCGGCCGGCATGGCGCCGCTGCCGATCGAGGTGCCCGACGCGGAGGCCGGCAAGCACGTCGACGTGGCGGCGCAGTGCTGGGACCGGCTCGGCGAGGCCGGCTTCACCCGCACCGACGCGGTGGTCGGATTGGGCGGGGGCGCGGTGACCGACCTGGCCGGGTTCGTGGCCGCCTGCTGGCTGCGCGGGGTCCGTTGGGTGCCGGTGGCCACCTCGCTGCTGGGCATGGTCGACGCGGCGGTGGGCGGCAAGACCGGGATCAACACCTCGGCCGGTAAGAACCTCGTCGGCGCCTTCCACCCGCCGGTCGGGGTGCTGGCCGACCTCAGCACGCTGGACAGCCTGCCCCCGATCGACCTGGCCGCCGGGCTGGCCGAGGTGGTCAAGTGCGGGTTCATCGCCGACCCAGTCATCCTCGACCTGGTCGAGCGGGACCCGGCGGCGGCGACCAACCCGACCGGGCCGGTCGCCCGGGAGCTGATCGAGCGGGCGATCCGGGTGAAGGCCGACGTGGTCGCCGGCGACCTGCGCGAGTCGGGCGTCCGGGAGGTGCTGAACTACGGGCACACGCTCGCCCACGCGATCGAGAAGGTCGAGGGGTACCGCTGGCGGCACGGCCACGCGGTCGCGGTCGGTCTGGTGTACGCCGCCGAGCTGGCCCGCCTGGCCGGTCGGCTGGACGCCGCCACCGCCCGCCGGCACCGCGATGTGGTGACCGCGCTCGGCCTGCCCACCAGCTATCCGGCCGATGCCTGGCCCCGGCTGCTGGCCACCATGCGGGTCGACAAGAAGGCCCGGGGCAGCCGGCTGCGCTTCGTGGTGCTCGACGGGCTGGCCCAGCCGGCGATCCTGGAGGGCCCGGACGACGAGCTGCTGCACGCCGCGTACGGCGAGGTCGCCGCATGAGGGTGTACGTGTTCAACGGGCCGAACCTGGGTCGACTGGGCAGCCGGCAGGTCGACGTCTACGGGGTGACCAGCTACGCCGACCTGGTCGAACTGTGCGAGTCGACCGGGCGGGCGCTCGGCCTGGCCGTCACGGTCCGGCAGACCGACGCTGAGCATGAGCTGATCGGCTGGCTGCACACTGCGGCGGACGAGGGGGCGGCCGTGGTGCTCAACCCGGCGGCGTGGTCGCACTACTCGATCGCCGTTCGGGACGCCTGCGCCCTGTTGCGTGGCCCGCTGGTCGAGGTGCACATCTCCAACATCCACGCCCGGGAGGAGTTCCGGCACCACTCGGTCGTCTCGGCGGTGGCCACCGGGGTGATCTGCGGGCTCGGCGTGGACGGCTACCGCCTCGCCCTGCATCATCTGGCCGCCCGCACCGATCAGGCCGGCTGACGACCGCCCGCTTCGGGGTCTTCGCTGCCACCCGAGTCTGTTGTGAATGCGAGATCTCGGACAGTTTCCGTACCGCGCTAACGGAAACTGTCCAAATTCTCGCGTTGCGGGTCTCGCGTTGCGGGGAAGGTGCCGCTCAGGGGATGGGATGAGTCGGTACGGCCGGGGAGGATTCGGGCGGTGTCGGGTTCGCCGGTCGGATGTCGGCGTGGGCCGGCCGGTTGTGTGTCGGCGGGTGGTGGGCCTGCCGGCT
>NZ_POTY01000068.1 GCF_003236315.1 Micromonospora craterilacus | reverse complement strand
GGGGTGGGCGGCCTCGGGATCGGTGGTGGCGCTGGTTAGTTGCGTCGTTCCGATCGCCGGGGCGGGTTGTGGCCGGAGAGTCGAGCCGGTGTGCCGCCGGGGACGGCGGTAGGACACGGCAGGGACCACTTGGCCTGGCTGCGATCACGTTGCGACACGGCATACTCCTTCCGGCTTCACTCGGGCTGACCTGATGCCGAGAAGACTAGGGGCAGCCCGCCGTGGCCGCAATGGATATTGAGCCGGCGGTCAGCCGCGCGGCGCGTCCTCCCGGTCGGCGGCGACCCGGTCGAGGTGCGCGGCGAGTTCGTCGGTGAGCAGCAGGTCAGTACGGATCTGGTCGTGCGGGTAGGCGGCCCGGCCGACCATGTGCGCGGCCACCGGCGCGGTGGCGAGCTGGAAGGCACCGACCAGCACCAGCGTGGTGATGTCCACCCCGGTACGCAGCCGAAGGCCGCAGCCGACCAGGACCAGCAGCAGGCCGAGCACCTGCGGCTTGGCCGCGGCGTGCATCCGGGTGAGCAGGTCGGGGAAGCGCACCAGGGCCACCCCGGCGGCGAGGCTGAGCAGCGCGCCGGTGATCAGGCAGACGGCGGCGGCGATGTCGAGCACGGCGTCCAGGCTCATTTGGTGTTTCTCCGGGTGGCGAAGCGGGCGACGCTGACCGACCCGACGAACCCGAGGATCGCGAGGACCACCAGCACCGGCAGGGCGGTGGCGTCGCGGCTGTACGCGGCCTCGGTGGCGATCGCGGCGACGATGATGGCCAGCAGCACATCGGTGGCGACGGCCCGGTCCAGGATCGACGGGCCGCGGATGATGCGGGTCAGGGTGAACCCACCGGCTGCGGCGAGCAGCACGGTGACGGTCACGGCGACGGCGGTCATGTCGGCGCTCCTTCCAGGTCGGCCGGTGGATAGGCGCCCTCGCGGACGCGACGCTGTTCGTCGGCGGAGCCGATGGCAGCGATGATCCGGGCCTCCAGTTCCAGCACGCCACGCCGGAACTGTTCGACCTCGGCCAGGCTGTCCACGTTGATGACGTGGATGAACAGGGTGCCGGTGCTGCGGTCGGCCTCCAGGATCAGGCTGCCCGGCACCAGGGACAGCGCCTCGGCGGTGAGGGTGAGGTTGAGGTCCGTGTTCACCCGCAGCTGGACCGCGATGATGGCGCTGCGCGGGGTGTGCCCGACCCGCAGGGCCAGCCAGGCGATCTGGGCGGAGGCGACCACGAGATCGAGCAGGAACCGCAACGCGAAGCGCAGCAACGGCAGCGGGTGGATCCGACCCGCGAACGTCACCGGGGGCAGCGGGAAGACCGCCAGCAGCACGGCGGCCACCACCAGCCCACTGATCACGTTGGCCCAGGAGAGGGTGCCCCACAGCAGCACCCAGACGACGACCAGGCAGGTCACCGCGACGATCCGGTTGCGGCGTCGGGCCGTCCGGGTCAGTGGTGGGTTCGGCGGGTCGGTCGGCGGGGCCGGGGTCATCGGGTCGGGGCTCACGGCGTCCCCCCAGGGAAGACGGCTTCGACGTACGGTGTCCGGCGCAGCAGGTCGTTGGCGGCGTCGGTGCTGAGGTCGAACAGCGGGCCGGCCACCAGGGTCAGCACCAGCCCGAACGCGACCAGGGCGACGGTCGGCGCGATCATCATCTTGGGCATGACGGCACCCGTCTGCCCGACCGTGACGACCTGGTGCGGCTGTTCCGCACCGTCGGTGCGGGCCGCCGTGGCCGAACCGACGACGGCCGGCATGTCCGGGTGCGGTGCCCGCCAGAAGGCGAGGTTCCACACCCGGGCGATGGCGTACAGGGTGAGCAGGCTGGTGAGCAGCCCGCCGGCGACCAGGATCCAGGCCAGTACGCCGCCGTTGTCGATGCCCGCCTGGACGAGGCCGAGCTTGCCGAGGAACCCAGAGAACGGCGGGATCCCGGCGAGGTTCAGCGCGGGCACGAAGAACAGCACGGCCAGCAGCGGCGACAGTCTCGCCAGGCCGCCGAGGCGGTCCATCGCGGTGCTGCCGCCCCGGCGTTCGACCAGGCCGGCGGCGAGGAACAGGGTGGTCTGGATGGTGATGTGGTGCACCACGTAGAAGATCGCCGCGGACAGGCCGAGCGCCGTGGTGAGCCCGACGCCGAAGAGCATGTAGCCGATATGGCTGATCAGGGTGAACGACAGCAACCGCTTGATGTCCGACTGCGCGACCGCGCCGAGGATGCCGACCACCATGGTCAGCACCGCCGTCACCAGCAGCAGGGTGGCCGTTCGTCCGCCCGGGAACAGCAACGTCTCGGTCCGGATGATCGCGTACACGCCGACCTTGGTGAGCAGGCCGGCGAAGACGGCGGTGACCGGGGCCGGGGCGGTCGGGTAGCTGTCCGGTAGCCAGGCCGACAGCGGGAAGACCGCCGCCTTGATGCCGAAGGCCAGCAGCAGCATGCCCTGCAGCACCAGCCGGACGTCGTCCGGTAGGGCGTCCAGCCGGTCGACGAGCTGGGCGAGGTTGAGCGTGCCGGTCGCGGCGTACACCAGACCGATGGCGACCAGGAAGATCACCGACGAGAGCAGGCTGACCACGACGTACGTGGTGCCGGCCCGGATCCGGGTCTCGGTGCTGCCCAGGGTCAGCAGCACGTAGCTGGCGACCAGCAGGATCTCGAAGCCGACGTAGAGGTTGAACAGGTCGCCGGAGAGGAACGCGTTACACACGCCGGCGGTCAGCACCAGATAGGTGGGGTGGTAGACCGACAGCGGCGTCTCCTCGTTGCCGTCGGCCATGCCCTGCCCGATGGAGTAGACCAGCACGCAGAGGGTGACCGCGGCCGAGACCACCAGCATCAGCGCGGCGAGTTGGTCGGCCACCAGCACGATGCCGATCGGGGCGGCCCAGCCGCCGACCTCCACCACCAGCGGACCGTTCAGGCTGGACTGCACCAGCAGCATCGCGGCGACCGCGACGGTGGCGGTGAGCACGGTCAGGCTGACCCATCGCTGGGCGCGCGGGCGGCCGAGCAGCAGCAGCGTCAACGCCGCGCCGATCAGCGGCATCACCACCGGCAGCGGAACGAGGTACGTCATCCAGCCCTCCCCGCGTCCGCCGTGGCGGCCAGCGACCGCTCGTTGTCGGTCTGTGCGTCGTCGTCATCGTCATCGTCGCCGTCGCCGGAGTCGGCGCCGTCCGGGCCCTCGTCGCGCTCCGCGAGAGCCATGATCCGGCGGTCCTCGACGTCGTCCTGCACCTCGTCGTGCCCGTTGAGGTGCCAGCTGCGGTAGGCCAGGGCGAGCAGGAACGCGGTCATGCCGAGGGTGATGACGATGGCGGTGAGGATCATCGCCTGCGGCAGCGGGTCGCTCATCTCCTCCTGCGGGGTGTTGCCCACGATCGGCGCACCGCCGGCCCGCCCGCCGGTGAGCAGCAGCAGGTTGGCGCCGTTGCCAAGCAGGATGACGCCCATCAGCACCCGGGTGAGGCTGCGTTCCAGCAGCAACGTGACGCCGGCGGCGACGAGCACGCCGACCACGATGACGTAGGTGAGGTTGGGTGTCACACCAGCTCCTTTTCCCGTACCTCGTCGTCCTCGGTCTCGTGCTGGCGGTCCATCTCGGCGCCGAGGCTTCGCAGGATGTCCAGCACCAGGCCGACGACGATCAGGTAGACGCCGACGTCGAAGAAGGCCGACGTGACGAAGTGGATGTGCCCCAGCACCGGCAGGTGGAAGTCGAGCAGGGCGCTCTGCAGGAACTCGCCGCCGAGCAGCATCGCGGCCACCCCCGTGCCGACGGCGACGAAGAGCCCGGCCCCGAGCACCACGCCGGCGTCGACCGGTGCGGCGCCGTTGAGTTCGGTACGCCCGCCGGCCAGGTAGCGCACGGCCAGGGCGAGACCGGCGACCAGACCCGCGGCGAACCCGCCACCGGGGGCGTTGTGCCCGCTGAACAGCAGGTAGATCGAGAACAGCACGATGACGTGGAACAGCAGCCGGGTGACGACCTGGAGGATGACCGACTGGGCCCGGGCGGTGGCGCCGGTGGTCAGCCAGCGTGGCCGGGTGGACTCCGCGCGGCCACCGCCGGGGATGTCGCCCCGCCGGTCGAGGTCGCGGGCGTGACGGAAGATCAGGCTGGCCACGCCGGTGGCGGCCACCACAAGCACCGCGATCTCGCCCATGGTGTCCCAGGCCCGGATGTCGACCAGGGTCACGTTGACCACGTTCTTGCCGCCGCCGTACGAGACGGCTTCGTCGGGGAAGCCGACCGAGATCGGGATGGCCTGCCGGGCGCCCGCCGCGACGTACGCCATGCCGGCGGTGACCGCGCCGACGGCGACGCCGATGGCGACCCGACCACGGCGGCTGGATCGGATCGGCCGCTCCGAGAACTTCGCCGGCAGGCGGCGCAGCACCAGCACGAACATCACGATCGTGACGGTCTCCACCAGGAACTGGGTCAGCGCCAGGTCGGGCGCGCCGTGCAGGACGAACATCAGCGCGATGCCGTAGCCGGCGACGCCCACCAGGATCATCGCGGTGAGCCGGCGCAGCGCGCGGGCGGCCATCACAGCGGCGACGACGACCACCGCGGCGGCGACCCCCTGCAACGGCGTGTCCCAGAGGTGGAACCGCTGCGGCCAGGGGCTGCCGGCCAGCAGGGCACCGCCCGGCATCAGCACCAGCACCACCAGGATGACGCCGAGGTAGAACGGCAGCGAACCACGCTGGGTCGCGCCGGTCAGCTCCACCGCCAGCCGGTCGACGCCACCGATGGACTTCTTGTAGACGCTGGCGCCGTCGAACGGCAGCCGCAGGGTGGCCCGTACGCGCTCGCGGCGCAGCAGGTGGAACAGTCCGGCACCGCCGGCCACGGCCAGCACCGACAGGCCCAGCGCCGGCGTGAGCCCGTGCCACAACGCCAAGTGGTAGCCCGGCTCGGCGGAGTCGTAGAGATCGGCGTACGGGGCGAGCAGGCGGTCCACCGCCGGGGCGAGGAGACCGACCGCGGTACCGGCCAGCGCCAACACGGCCGCCGGGGCGAGGAAGGGCCAGGAGACCGCCCGGACCGTGGTGGTGGGCGGATCCGGCGTGTCGGGCGTGCCGACCTTGTCGGCGAAGGCGCCCCAGAGGAACCGCAGCGTGTAGGCGACGGTCAGCACCGAGCCGAGCAGCACGCCGGCCAGCACCACCAGGTCGGCACCGCCGCCGTGCAGGAGCGCCTCGACGGCCGCCTCCTTCGCGACGAACCCGGCCATCGGCGGCAGGCCGGCCATCGACGCCGCGGCGAGCCCGGCCACCACCGCCAGCGCCGGTGCCCGACGCCCGAGGCCGTTGAGTTCGCGCAGGTCGCGGGTGCCGGTGGCGTGGTCGACGATGCCGACCACGAGGAACAGGGTGGCCTTGAACAGCGCGTGGGCCAGCACCATGGCCACGCCGGCCAGCGCGGCGTCGCGGCTGCCGGCACCGAGGATCACCATCAGCAGGCCGAGCTGGCTGACCGTGCCGTAGGCGAGCAGCAGCTTGAGATCGATCTGGCGCAGCGCGGCCCACCCGCCGAAGAACATGGTGATCAGGCCGGTGGCCAGCAGCACGGGCCGCCACGGCGCGGTGCCGGCCACGGCGGGGCCCATCAGGGCGACCAGGAACACGCCGGCCTTCACCATCGCCGCGGCGTGCAGGTAGGCGCTGACCGGCGTCGGTGCCGCCATCGCCCCCGGCAGCCAGAAGCTGAACGGGAAGATCGCCGACTTGCTCAGCGCGCCCAGCAGGATCAGCAGCACGGCGACCGCGAGGTAGCCGCCGCCGGGCAGGTTCCCGGCGATCTCGGACCAGCGGTAGGTGCCGGCGTGCTGGCCGAGCATGACGAACCCGGCCAGCATCGCCAGGCCGCCCAGCGTGGTCACCAGCAGCGCCTGCATCGCCGCCCGCCGGCTGGCCCGCTTCGCCGGGTCGCTGCCGATCAGCAGGTAGGAGAAGACGGTGGTGAGTTCCCAGAACACGTACAGCAGCAGCAGGTCGTCGGAGACGACCAGGCCGAGCATCGCTCCGGCGAAGGCGACGAACACGGCGGCGAACCGCCCGAGCCCTGGGTCGTCGGAGCGGAAGTAGCGGGCACTGTAGGCCAGCACCAGCGCGCCGACGCCGCCGACCAGGACGACCATCAACCAGGACAGGGTGCCCATCCGCAGGGCGAGTTCCAGGCCGAGTTGCGGTACCCAGGGCACCGTCTCGACCACCGGGTCGCCGGAGCGGACCCCGCTGGCCTGTGTCAGGGCCCACACCAGTGTCGCGCCGGGCGCCAGTGCCACCAGGTAGAGGGCGTGCCGTCCCCAGAGTCGCACCAGCGCCGGGGCGATCACGGCTGTCAGCGCATGGACCGCCACCAGTACCAGCACACACCCTCCCCAAAGATCATCCGTCGGTGTGACGACCCTATCCGGTAAGGACCGCCATCTGCATCTGTCGTGATTTGGATCAAAGGTGTGTCTGATGACAGAGCGACCCGGGGCGGTGTTCGAGTTCATCTCGGGTTCACTGCCGGACTCAATGTTGAAACAAGTCGCTGACCAGGGCATCCACCCCAAACCAAAACGGACGTTCAGTCCTTTCCGGTCCGGCGTAGTCGGCCGTCGTCGCGGTCGATACGCAGCTCTCGTTCCAGTTCGACGATCAGCGTGCGGAGATCGTCCAGCCGTTGGCTGATCGCGATCCGGTCCAGTTCGTCGGGCACCCCGTCGCCGTCCTCGTCGTACCCGGACGCGAGCCCCTCGGTCATCTCCAGCCGGCGGGCCTCCTCCATCGAGTTGACGAAGACCGCGATCAGGATGTTCAACAGCAGGTTGACGGTGATCACCACGAAGCTGGCGTAGTACAGCACCGTCCACGGGGAGAACGCCATGCCGTCCTCGATGAGGTCCGGCAGCGTCTCCAGGGACAGCAGCACGAACAGCGTCAACAGCGAGCGGCCGATGTCGCCGTAATCCTCCGGATAGACGTCCTTGAAGATCAGCCAGCCGGCCATGCCGTAGACGTAGAGGGTCACCACGGCCAGGGCGAAGAAGCCGCCGATGCCGGGCAGGCTCCGCCACAGCGCCGCGACGATCGTCCGCAGGCCGGGCGAGAAACGCACCAGCCGCACCATCCGCAGCACCCGGACGATGCGCAGCAACGCCGAGTCGCCGTGCAGCGCCGGGACGAAGATCGCCACGATCACCAGGAAGTCGAAGACGTTCCATCCGTGCCGGAAGAAGTCCTGCGGCCGGCGGCCGTACGCGAGCAGCCGGATGGCGATCTCGATGACGAACACGGTCCGGAAGAACCACTCCAGCGCGTGCAGTGCCGAGCCCGCCATGCCCAGGTTGGGATAAGTCTCCAGGCCGAGGACCACTCCGTTGGCGAGGATGATCGCGACGATGGTGATCTCGAACGGGCGCGAGGCGGCGATCCGGGCGCACGTGTCGACCAGCCGGGAACGGTGCGAGGAGTCGACCGGCCCACCCCGCTGGGCCGGCACATGCATACCGCTCACCGGGCGGCCGGCCCCGGTGGAAGCGCCATCGGGGCCGGCCGCGCCAGCCACCGTGCGTCACCCTGGCATCGACGTACGGCAGTCATGGCCCACAGCCTACGGCCCGACGGTGACCAATATCAGCCTCCCGGGTGGACAGTAGGATCGACAGCTGGCCGACCTGTCGCGGTAGCTGCCCGGGGGGGCAGCAACACGGCCCGGGCGGGGGCAGCACGGCCCGCGTTCGCGGAGCGGCCACTCGCCGGATGGGCCGGTCTGGCCGTTCTCGATGGCTTCGGCCGTCCGCAAGGACGAGGAAAGAACTGACAATCCCGCACAAGCGAATAGCGACCACCGCAGGTCCACCTCGGCGGAATTACGATCTATAAAACGGCCACCGTCTGTCGTGGACAGTTCTTCAGATTCAGCAATCTTCGAGAAGCCCCGACGTGCGGACGTAAAGGTATTCTGGTATCGCGCGCAGCCATTGGGCTGCTCGTTCGAGACCAGGTGCATCTGGGGGTGTTCAGTGAGCGGCCAGCCAATTTCCCGCAGAACGGTATTTCGAGGCGCGGCACTCGCCGGAGTCACCGCCGCCGGATCCACTGTGGCCGTCGGCCTGCTGCCGGCGGCGGCCAGTGCCGCCCGGCCGACGCTGACCGACAAACGAGTCGTGATGCTGTTCCGCCGGGTGGACGACCTGGCCGCCACCCGGCAGTTCGTCGGCGAACTGTCGAACTGGCCGGCGATCAAGGTGGGGCCGGCCGGCGAAGACCGCAATGTCGTCATGTACGACGCCGGTGGCGCGGTGGTCGGTCTCGCCACGATGGCCCAGCAACTCAGCAGCAATACCTGCACCGTCGTCGAGTTCGTGCCCACCGCCCTCGTGATCAATCCTGCTTCGGTGCTGGCGCTCTCGGCCGATTCGGCAAATTCGGCGCGCGGTGCCACGGTCTCCGGCGCGGACCTGGTCGACGACACCGGCAACCATTTCGCCATTGTCGAGCCCGGCGCGGACAAGGATCCCGCGCTGGCAGCGAAGCGCGAAAAGATCCGCTCCGCCGCGCGGCGGGCCGGCGTACGGAGCCCATTGACAGAGATCCGGCTCAAGGTCGCCGACCTGAAACGGTCGCAGGTCTACTACACCGAACTCCTCGGCCTGCGTCTTCTCGCGTCGACCGAGCGCACGGCGCACTTCGACGTGGGCAGCCTCATCCTCACGCTGGAGACCGAGGCCAACCCCGGCGAGGTGCGCCGGCTCAGTGAGGCCGGCCGGCTGGTGCACGACCTGCTCGTCTTCCACGTCGAGGCGCTCGACGACACGATGACCGCGCTGATGGAGCGCGGGGTCGGGTTCCCGCGCGGTGTCGAGAAGTCGGACACCGGTCGGATCGCCTACTTCGACGATCCGGACGGCCACGTGCTCTGCCTCTGGACGCCGACCGGCCGGGCCACGAACTTCGACTTCTACCCCCAGATCCAACGGCTGCTGGGCTAGGTCCAGGACCGCCACTCCCCCATCTGTGCTGCCGGGCCCGCGACACCATCCTGAGGTGGCTGTCGCGGGACCCAGTCGACCCACTCCACCCTCTGTCGACGCAGAGGGCATTCCCGCGTGACCGACGGAGGCCCCACGATGTCCATCAACGTGTACCGCAACGAGTCTCTGGTGCAGATGGAGACCTACGAAACCGATCCGACCAGCGCCGACGCGCTCGTCACAGCCGTCCGGAGCAAGTGGGCCACGCTGCGGGAGGCGGGGCTGGCCGGCGACTACCCGATCGAGGTGCTGCGCAGCCAGCCCAACGGCACGGACAAGGTCCGGGTGGTCGAGGTCTTCCGGTGGACCTCGGCGCAGGCCCGCGTCGACGCCGACCGGAACCCGGCCTACCAGGCGGTCAGCCAGCGGATCGCCGACATCGTCGCGGGGCCGGGCGCGAAGGAGATCTACACCCAGGCGGTACGGGGGTTCAACGAGAACTTCCCCGGCACCGGCGGGGTGGAACTGCTCAAGGGCGTCTGTTCCTGCCTGCTCACGGTCGACGGCATGGTCAAGGACTACCGGATGAGCGTGAAGAACGGCATCGTGCTCATGCACCGGAGCCCCCGGATGGACCTCGACGGCGACGGCTACAACGAGATGTACCTGAAGATCCTCATGCACGGTGGCGAGATCATCCAGGCGGCGCTCGGGCCGATCCGCGTCGAGCAGAACTTCGCCCGCCCCAACGACGGGATGGTCCGCTCCAACAGCAAGGACGGCAACGACTTCCCCGGCACTGCGGTCTGGCGGGTCTCCTGGAAGATCCAGACGCCGATGGGGCCGCTGCTCACCGACCCGGACCAGCCGCTGATCTTCGGCCCGGCGACCGTCAACCACTACCCGCCCGTCGGCACCCGGTTCCACTCTCCGACCGGTCCCGTCGCGCTGATCCACGAGGAGACCGGCATGCGGGTCGGCACGCTGACCCCGGGCGAGCTCACCGCGTTCGACATCGTGGTGACCAAGGACGACGAGATCTATGCGGACGTACTGAACACGCCGCCCGCGGACATCTTCGAGATCCTCGACGAGTACCGCGCGCGCATGAACGGACGCGATGCGGAGCCGGTCGGTGCGGCCGTCGGCGGTCCCCACGAAGACTGACCGGCCGGTGGAGACGGCGCCGACGTACTGGCTTCGCGGCACGGGCGACGGGGACGGGCAACCGCCGACCGCGTTGCCCGGCCGCGTCGGAGTCCTGGTCGTCGGTGGCGGGCTGATGGGCGTGGCGAGCGCGTACTGGCTCGCCCGCCGTGGCCTCGACGTGCTCGTCTGCGAGGCCCGGAGGCTCGGGTACGGGGCGAGCGGGCGCAACATCGGCGTGGTGCTGCCCGCGCCACGGCCCACCGAGGACTGCGCTCTGCTCGACGAGGTGCTGCACGAGGAGCGGGTGGACGCCGGGTACCAGGAGGCCGGCCACCTCACCCTCGCCTCGTCCGCACAGGTCTGGGACCGGGTACGTGCCGAGGTGGCGAGGCGTCCCGCCGGTGCCGCGCCGTTGCACGCGCTGACCCGTCCGGAGTGTGAGGACCTGCTCGGTATGCGGATCAACCGACGGTTCGCGGGCGGCCGCTGGGCCACCGATGGGCGCGGGGTGGATCCGGTTCGCCTGGTCGACGGCCTCGGGCGCGCCGCGCGCGAGCACGGGGCGGCCGTCGCCACCGGGACGCGGGTCCGGACCGTCGCCCCGGTACGCGGCGGCGGCCGGCTGGCGGCGGACACCAGCCGGGGCCGGGTGATCGCGGACGCCGTCGTGCTCGCCTGTCACCTCGACATCGGCCGGTTCGTGCCGTCCCTGGCCGGGGCGCTCACGCCGGCGCGGGGTCAGGTGCTGGCGACCGCGCCGACTCGGCCGATGTTCCGGTTCGGGATGGCCGTGGACTGGGGCAGCGTCTACTGGCGGCAGGCCGCCGACGGCACGATCCTGCTCGGCGGAGGCCGCCAGGTCGACCCCGACCGCGAGCAGAGCCCGCGCGCACTGGTCAACCCCCGGATCCAGCGCCACCTCGACGGATTCCTCCCGGACGCGTTCCCGGACCTGCCGCCGCTGCGCACCAGCCAACGATGGGCCGGGGTCATGGACTGCACCCCGGACGGTCGGCCGGTCGTCGGCCGGGTGACCGGCCAGGCCGACCGTTGGGTGATCGGGGGCTTCGGCGGCCACGGCATCCCGCCCGCGCTGGCCACCGCGCGGGCCTTGGCCGAAGCCGTCGCCACCGGCACGGATCCGGAGCTGCTCGCGCCATTCGCCCCGGACCGTTTCCACCCGTCAGACCAGCCCTGAGAAGGGACACCGCCGTGATCGAGAGCCCGCTGCGCGAGGCGCCGCTGCTGTTCGTGTTCATCGACATCTCCTCGCTGCCACGGCACCGGCGGCTCTGCGAGGACGTGCTCGGCTTCCGCGTGGTGGAGAACCAGTTCCACCCGCCGCACGAGCACCACGGCCTGGTCAAGTACGACGCCGGCGGCACCATCCTGGCCCTCAACCTGTTCACCGAGAGCAAGTTCCGGCAGGGCACGTCGGACGCCCTCACGCTGGTCTGTCGTACGGCCGGTGGCGCTGGCGACCCGCGCCTCGATGCGTACGGCACGCGCGCCGGCGGCCTGTTCACCGACCGCGACGGCCACCACTTCGTGCTGGGCACCGGCGACTCCGACCGGGGCGCCGAGATCGTGGAGGTCCGGCTCGCCGTCGCCAGCCTCACCGCGTCGGTCCCGTTCTACCGGGACGTGCTCGGCCTCGAACTGCGCGAGCAGGACGCCGCCTCCGCGCGGTTCGCCACCGGCACGGTCGACCTGACGCTCGAACTGTGCCCCGACACCCCGGACGGCCGGAAGGCGCGGTTCAACGGCTACCTGGTGGTGTTGCACGTACCGGAGGTCCGCGCCGCAGCGGCCGCCCTGGCCGAGCGGGGCCTGACCTTCCGCGGGCCGGTCGGGTTCAGCGACATCGGTGGGACGGTGCGCTTCAACGACCCGACCGGGCACGTGCTGTGCCTGTACGAGCCGTCGGCCGAGAGCCTCACCTGGGGCAGTGCCGACAAGGTACGCGAGCTGACCGCCGGACGTACGCACCGGCGGTGACCAGGCCGCGGGCTGCCGCGGCACTAGACTGTGAGCGGGCCCCCGTCGCCGTGCTCATCATGAGAAGAGGAGCCGACCATGACGACTGTCGTCGCGACCTACCGGGTACGCAAGGATCAGCTTGAACAGTTCGACGATGCGTTGCGCGGGCACTGGAGACTGCTGCACGACAGTGGTCTGGTCACCGACGAGCCAGCGATCGTGCTGGCCCGGGACGCCGACGACGGGCCGATCCGGATGGAGATCTTCACCTGGCGCGACGAGGCCGCCGTCGACGCCGCCCACGAGCACGAGGCGGTGATGGCGCTGTGGGGGAAGCTGGAGTCGTGGTGCGAGGAGCGCGAGTCCGGGCCGAGCGTGGAGTTTCCGCACGTCACGCGGCTCGCCTGAGCCGCACGCCGGAGACCGCCGCGGCGCCGGTCCCGTGGCCCGCCGGCTTCAGCCGCCGGCGATCCCCGCCGGCAGCTCGGCGCCCTTCGTCGCGCTCGGCCAGGTGAGGGCCACGTCGGACGGCTGGTAGAGGAAGAAGATGTTCCCCTCGGGATCGACGAATCTGGCCGTCGCCCCGATCGGGGAATGCGTGACGGCCGCCGACAGGTCCAGCCCGGCCGCGGCGAGGGACCGGACCGCGGCGTCGAGATCCGCCACCCGGAAGACCACGGCGATACTGCGGGTACGGGGGAACCCGGTCAACGCCGCCGGCAGGTCCTCCAGCGGGTGCAGCGAGATGAGCAGCGTCCCGCCGTCGTACTTGGTGACGCCCTCCTCCTCGTCCACCTCGGCGACGGTCAGGCCGAGCCGCTCCTCGTAGAACGCGCGGCACGCCGCGAGATCCTCGACGAACTGGAAGAGGTACACCAGCGGGCCGATCCGGCTCTCCACAGCGGCCTGCTCGTACGCCGCGGCGAGCGTCCTGTAACGGACGCCCGACGGCCAGCCGAGCGCCTCGTCGGAGGGCTGGTAGATGGTCACGCAGTGGCCGTCGGGGTCGTAGCAGTTGGTGGTGGCGCCGATGTCGTACCGGATCGTCTCGTCGAAGACCGCGCCCCGCGACTGCGCCGCCGCCTTGGCGCGGTCGATGTCACCGACGTGGAAGACCAGCAGCGACGACCCCACCTGGTCGTCGATGGCGATACCCCAGTCCGCGGCCCGGTTCAGGGCCAGCACGACGCCCCCCGCGTCGTACTTGACGGAGACGTCGTCCGACTCCAGCACCGGGAATCCCAGGACGTCCTCGTAGAACTGCCGTGACCTCGCGAGGTCCCGTACGTAGACGAACACGTACATCACCGCGGCACGCATCAGACGCTCCTCCCCACGCCGAGAAACACCGGGGTGTAGACGAAACCTTCGGGCGCGGCGAGATACGCCCGCCACTCGGCGGCCACCTCTGCGGTCTGGTCGGCCAACCCCAGCTCCGCCAGGCACGGCGCGAGCAGCTCCTCGACGTGCATGGAGCCGTGCTGCACCAGTGCGCGTGGCGAGCCGCCCGCGATGCACCGGCCGTCGACGACCCGGACCCGCACCTCCCGGAGCCCGGCCGTGGTCAGGTGGTGGTGCAGGGTGATCCCACACCGCCAGTCCACCAGGCCGCGCTCCCGGTAGAGCGGAACGATCCGGCGCAGCACCGCGTCCAGCCGCTCGCTCGGTGGCGGGTACCGGTCCTCGCCGAAGTTCGCGTCCACCTCGACGCACGCCACCAGCCCGTCCCGGCGGGCGCAGGTCCGCATGTTGGCCAGGCACGCCTCGCCCAGCCCGCCAGGCGTCATGTACATCAGAAAGTATCGGCAGATGACGATGTCGAACTGCCCGGCGAGCGATACCAGGCTCGCGGGGTCGAGGATGTCGGCCGCGACGAACTCGACGTTGTCGAGTCCCTCCGCGCGGGCCAGCGGCACCGCCTGCGCGACGCTGGCCGGCGACCGGTCCATCCCGACCACCCGCGCCCGCCGGGACTGGTCGCCGACCGGAGATGACGCGACCCGCGCCAACGCCCGGGTGAACGCCCCGCTGCCACAGCCGACCTCCAGAATCGACTGGGCGTTCTGGATGGGCAGCGTGGCGACGATGGCGTCGACATCCTCGCCGGCCGCTTGCAGCTCAAGGGCAGCAACGTCGTCGAGGAAGTCCAGTGACATGATCTCCCCTCGGGTCGCGGGGAAGCTCCGGGGCCGGAATCGGCCTCACGCCCAAAGGCTAGTGGCGCCACCCCGGGCCGGCCACTTCACGGTTGCGGAGTTTCCTGCCGGCCCGACGGCCACTGTCGATCGACTACCGGTGAACGCCAAACGCGCGGGCGCCTGTGAGCGTTCACTTTCGAACGCCACCCAGCCAAGCCCGCACTTGACACGCGATATGATCGTTCACAGTCGATGCTAGGCGGTAGGGCCGACGAGCCGACCAGGGCTCGTCGCGACTGAGACGTGACGTCGTGAGGGCAACCGACGTCACGGTGCGAGTTTCCCTTCCCCTCGGGCCATGCCGGGCCAGCACGGACATCCTCGCCTGCGCCCCTGGTCGATACCCCACGGAAACCAACGGAAGAGCCTCACTGCACGAATCTGCATCGATTGGAGTCGATATGAACGGCAGAGGTTGGGTGCCTTCACGGCGCCGACGGCGATGGATGGCGGTGGTCACCGCGGTGGTGACCGCGGTGGCCAGTGGCCTTCTGGCCGCGGTGACCGGGGCGCCGGCTTCGGCGGCGACGGTGGACACCAGCGCGTGGTACGTGTTGGTCAACCGCAACAGCGGCAAGGCGTTGGACGTCTACAACTTCTCGACTGCCGACGGTGGGCGGATCACCCAGTGGACTCGTGGGACCGGCGCCAACCAGCAGTGGCAGTTCGTCGACTCGGGCGGGGGCTACTACCGGATCAAGTCCCGGCACTCGGGCAAGGTGCTCGACGTGTACAACTTCTCCACCGCCGACGGTGGGGCGATCGTGCAGTGGGCCGACGGCAATGGGCAGAACCAGCAGTTCCGGCTGGCCGACTCGGCCGATGGGTACGTCCGACTGATCGGTCGGCAGAGCGGCAAGGCCGTCGAGGTGCAGGGCGCCTCCACCGCCGACGGCGCGAACATCGTCCAGTACACCGACTGGGGCGGCAACAACCAGCAGTGGCAACTCGTCCAGGTCAGCGGCACAACCCCGCCACCCGCGGGCCAGTTCACCAATCCCGTCGTGTGGCAGGACTTCGCCGACGGCGACATCATCCGTGCCGGTGACGCCTACTACTACTCGGCGTCAACCATGCACTACTCGCCGGGTGCGCCGATCCTGCGCTCGTACAACCTCGTGGACTGGGAATATGCTGGCCACTCCGTACCGCGGTTGGACTTCGACTCGGCGGCGTACGACATGAGTGGCGGCCGGGCCTACGTCAAGGGAATCTGGGCCTCGGCGTTCAACTACCGGCAGAGCAACAGCACCTACTACTGGCTCGGCTGCGTCGAGTTCAACCGATCTTATGTGTACACCGCCGCGGCGGTGGACGGCACCTGGACCAAACGGTCGCGGCTACCCTGCTACTACGACGCCGGCCTGCTGTTCGACACCAACGACACGCCTTATGTGGCCTACGGCAATGGCACCATCAGCGTCGCCCAACTCTCACCGGACCTGACCTCCCAGGTACGCGCGCAGCAGGTGTATCAGACCCCGTCCAGCATCGGCACCCTTGAGGGTGCCCGGATGTACAAGCGGGGCAACTACTACTACATCTGGCTGACCCGGCCGGCCAACGGCCAGTACGTCCTGCGTTCGACCAGCCCGTGGGGCCCCTACGAGCAGCGCCAGGTGCTGCTCGACCTGCCCGGCCCGATCTCCGGCGGCGGAGTGCCGCACCAGGGCGGGATCGTGCAGACCCAGAACGGCGACTGGTACTACATGGCGTTCACCGACGCCTATCCCGGCGGACGCATGCCCACCATGGCACCGCTGACCTGGTCTGCGGATGGCTGGCCCAGCGTCCAGACGGTCAACGGCCGGTGGGCCGCGAACTACCCGAGGCCGAACATCGCCACCTCCCGCACCGTCGCGCCGATGATCGGTCCGGACACGTTCACCGGCCCCGCTCTCGGACACCGGTGGGAGTGGAACCACAACCCCGACACCAGCCGCTTCACCGTCAACAACGGGCTGCGGCTACAGACCGCGACGGTCACCAACGACCTCTACAACGCGCGGAACACCCTGACCCACCGAGCACAGGGACCAGTGTCGACAGCAACGATCGAGCTGGACTACTCGTCGATGGCCAACGGTGACCGGTCCGGCCTGTCGATCCTGCGCCAGTCCTCCGCGTGGATCGGGGTGGTGAAGGCGAACAACGCGACCCGTGTGGTGATGACCGACGGGTTGACCATGGCCAACAGCACCTGGGCCACCACCGGCACCGGCACGGAGCGGGCGAGCGCCAACATCTCCGGTGGCCGGATCTGGCTGCGGGCCCGCGCCGACATCCAGCCCGGATCCGGCCGGCAGACGACGTTCTCCTACAGCACCGACGGCGTCAACTTCAACCCGCTGGGTCCTGCCTTCACGCTGAACAACTCCTGGGAGTTCTTCATGGGATACCGCTTCGGCATCTTCAACCATGCCACCCAGGCGCTCGGCGGAGCCGTCACCGTCCGCCGGTTCGACATCACCGCTCCATAGCCGCCAGTCGGCGGCGTGGCCGTCCCGGCCAGCCGGAGGGCACGACATCCTTCGGCATCGGCCGGGACGGTCACGGGGCCACGGAACCCAGCCGATCCCGACGCCCACACCGGGCCCGGCTAGCCGCCCAGTCGGCGGACCATGTTCATGATGGTCTCCACCTGGGCGCCTCCCTTGATCGGATAGTTCGTGGCACCGAGGTAACCCCACCAGTCCCAGCAGCCGTTCGGGTTGCTCGCCGAGGTGATCGCCTGCGGATAGAGCACGATCATCTGGTTGGTGTCGGCGTACTGGTTGAGGTTCGCCCGGTCCACAAAGGCCGTGCCGACCCGGCTCTGGCCCTGCAGGCACCCGTGCAGCGCCACCAGTACCCGGCACGTCGTGCCGGACGCGCAGGACGCCGGGACGTAGGCGAAGCCGTTGGCGTCCATGCTCAGGCCGTTGGCCCAGCCGTTGACGGCGAAGGTGTTCTGGCTGAACCGCACCAGCGTGCCGCCGAGCGGCCCGGTGTTGGGTGCCTGCACCGAGCCGAACAGCTTGCGCAGGAAGGTGTTCTGCGGGTCGGTGCCGCAGTCGTTGAGGTACGGCGCCGCCGTGGCGGAGCAGCCCACCGTCCCGTACGGCGTGACCCAGCCGTGCCCGGCGGAGGACCCGCTGTCGTACTGGACGCTGGCACCGAAGTGCTGCTGGTAGCGGACCATGTCGTCGCTGACCGACCGCTTCACCGTCGAGTCCGCGCCGCCGTGGAAGACGTAGACCGGCTCACCGACAAGCCCTGAGACCGGGTCGACCCAGCCGTACCCGGCCCAGGTGCGGGTGTAGGTCTGCAAGGCGCTCAGGTACGTCGGGTAGATGTTGTCGCCGCAGCCGTACAGCGCCTGGGCGACGTTGTTCTGCGCGCAGTAGTAGGGGCCGGCGGCGAACAGGGCCGCTCCCCTGATCCGCTGCGAGTAGGCCACCTGGAGCTGGGTGGCCAGGTACGCGCCCGAGGAGACCCCGGCGACGTACACGCCCGAGACGCGGTACGTGGACAGGGTGCCCGAGACCGGCGTCTTGGTGTGCGGGTTGGCGGCGGCGTAGGCGGGTGCTGCGGGGGTGAGCAGCAGGGCCGCGGCGGCACCGGCGAGCAGTCGTAGGGCAGGTTTCATCATGACGCTCTCCCTGGTCCGGTGAGCGCCGGCGGTGGTGTCGGCGTGAGGCGACGCTAACGTGAGCTGCGTCACCGGCGACATGAGCGTGACCCACACGTCCCGGGCTCGCGCTGTGTGGTCGCCCCTCGCTTCGCGCCGCCCGCGCCACCACGCAGCAGCCGCGGGCCGGACCGGGTCAGCCGGTTGAGGAGCGGGCGACCGGCAGGTCGAAGTAGGTGTCCGGCCAGGGCTCGTCGCGGTAGCGGAAGTGCCACCACTCGCGGTCGTAGCCGACGAACCCGCCGTCGGCCATCAGCTGCCGCAGCAGCCGCCGGTTCTCCCGCGCGGTGTTGCCGATCCGCGGCGAGTCCGTGTGCGCCAGCGGGTCGAAGCAGTCGAAGCCGGTGCCCATGTCGACGCTGTTGTCCGGAAAACGCCGGTCGCGCGACGCCGTGCAAGCCAGCAACGGCTGGCCCGGGACGTACCCGGGCTGCTCGGGTGTCGGCACCTCGACCAGCGTGAGGTCGACGGTGCTGCCCCGGCTGTGCGTGCTGGGCGCGCCGAGGTACCCACGGTCGATCAGTTCCGACTTCGCCACCCGGGGATAGAACTCGGCCTTCATCGCCTGCTCGTCCGGCTCGCTCACCCAGGTCACGAAGGCGTTCACCGCGCGTTGGGGGCGGTAGCAGTCGTACACCTTGAGGCTGTGGCCGGCGGCGAGCGCGGCGTCCTGCACCCGACGCAGCGCAACCGCGGCCGGGGCGGTGAGCAGGCACAGCCCTTCCCGGTAGCCGTCGATGGGCCGGCCGACGAAGTTGTGCGGCGTGGCGTACCGGATGTCGGTGCGGATGCGTGGATCCACATCGGACAGGACCACGAACCCCGGCCGGGCCGGCGCCGGCGAGGGTGATGGGGGCGGCATGGTCGCCGGTCGCGTGCACCCTGCGCCCACCACCAGTGCCACAACCACCCCCAGCGCCACCCACGCCGTACGCCCGAACCCCCGGTCAGCGCCCCGGTGGCGTACCTCGATCATGGTTGCCGGGATGTTCTCACAGTCAGCGACACTATCGGGTGATTTGCCGCTGGTCCGGCGAATCGACCAGGGCGGACGTCCCCGGCTGCGCGCGCCCGTCAGCCGGTGTTGCGGTCGGTGCCGGCTTCAGTGGCGCGGGCCCGCCGCGCGGCCACCACCGCCACCACGATCGCGGTCACGCCCACGGCCAGCGCCACCAGCATCCCCGCACCTGGCCCGTCGTCGAGGGCGGCGGACGCGGTGCCGCCCGCGGGCGGCACGCCGGGCGGCTCGGACACCGCCGGCGACGGCGGCGCGTCCAGCTCGCCCGGCTCCACCAGCCGGCCGACCGACACCTCCCGGGGCAGCGTGAACCCCCAGTCGAGCAGCGCGGCGCCCTGTTCCCAGCCGCGCATCGGCCGGGGCTCGGCGCCGAGCAGCGTGACGAGCAGCCGGCGGCCGTCGCGTTCGGCGGCACCGACGTAGGTGTGTCGGGCGTAGTCGGTGAAGCCGGTCTTGCCGCCCAGCGCACCGGGATAGCGGTAGATCAGCTGGTTCCCGTTCTGGATCTCGAAGCCCTTGGCGCGCAGCGTCTTCTGGGCGGGAACCTTGGTCCGCTCGGTGAGCACGTACCGGCGGAAGGTCGGGTCGGCGAAGCAGGCCCGGGCGATCAGCGCCAGGTCGTACGCGCTGGTGAACTGCCCCGGAGCGTCCAACCCGGACGGGGTGATCGCGCGGGTCTGCAGGGCACCCAGCCGGCGGGCCTGCTCGTTCATCTCGCGCACTCCGCCGGCCACCCCGTCCGGCCCGCCGCCGAGGCGGGCCAACGCGTTGGCGGCCTCGTTGCCGGACTGCAGCAGCAGCCCAAGCCAGAGGGTCTCCACCCGGTAGCGGCCGCCCACCAGCAGTCCGACGGCCGAGCTGCCCGGTGCGATGTTGAGGTCCTCCTTGGTGACCGTGATGACCTGATCGGGGTCGAGTCGCGCCAGCATGGTCGCGGCCAGCAGCAGCTTCTGCACGCTGGCCGGGGTGGCGAACTCGTGCGGGCCGCAACCACCCAGCACCTCACCGGTGTCCAGGTCGGCCACCAGCCACGAGGTCGCGGTCACCTTCGGTGGGGTGGGCACGCCCGGCGGCACGACGAGGCCGGGAGTGGCCAGCGCGTCGCCGCCGACGACCCGGTGCTCCGGCACGGACGGCGGTGGGGTCGGCCGGGGCGACCGGGTCACCTTCGGCGCCACCGCCTTGGGACAGGGCACCCGGGCCGAGGTGGGCCCGCCGCCCGGGGTCGGGCCGCTGGCGGGTGTTGGCGCGGCGGCCGGGGTCGCAGATGTGGACCGCGCCCCAGCGGTGGCACCCGCAGTGACCCTCGCGGCACCGGGAGTGGCGGGAATCGCCACGATCGCGACGACGGCGGCGGTGACGGTCAGGGCCCGAACTCTCATGAAGACGCAGACTAACGGCAAGATCGGCGGCGGCGCGCTTCCGGCCGGCGGGCCAACCCGCGCGAGTCTCGGTGAACTGAGCTGAGCCCCGTCGATGGGCGCCGGTGCGTCGCCGCCCACCGACGGCGGCGCTGCGCGGTTGTTCACAAATGGTTGACCGGCGGCTCACCCTCCGACTACAACCGCAACAACGCTCGACCGGATCCCCCGGCGGCGGTCGCGAGGTGGTGGCCGTGGCTCTGATCTCCTACGACGACACCAACGCCGCGGCGTTCGCCGCCGGCCGTGAGCTGGGCTGGGACGGCCTGCACCGCTGGCGGTACGCGGTCCAGCAGCACCTACGGCCGCGAGCCGGATCGACCCTGCTGGACGTGGGCGCCGGCACCGGCACCTGGGCCGGCGCGTTCACCGAGTGGTACGACATCCGCGTGCTCGCGGTGGAACCGGCCGCGGCGATGCGTGACCGCTGCCCGCACCGCCCGTTGCTGGCCGGGGACGCCACCGCGCTGCCCCTGACCACGTCCAGTGTCGACGGCGCCTGGCTGTCGACGATGATCCACCACGTGGCGGACCTGGACGCCATGGCGCGCGAGCTGCGCCGGGTGCTCCGGCCCGGCGCCCCGGTGCTGATCCGCTCCCCCTTCCCCGGGCGGCACCAGCGCATCACGCTGTTCCACTGGTTTCCCGAAGCGGTCCGGGTGCTCGCGACGTACCCCGGGCTGGCCCGGGTCCGCGCGGCCTTCGCCCGGGCCGGCTTCCCGGTGAGCACCGTCGAACCGGTCGCGCAGACCACCGCCGGCTCGCTGGCCGAGTACGCGGAGCGGATGGACCGCCGCGCGCACACGCCACTCCAACTGATCACCGATGACGAGTACGCGGCCGGGATGGCGCGGTTGCGGGCGGCAGCCGGTACCGGCCACGGCCCGGTCGTCGACCACCTGGATCTGCTGGTGCTGCGCTGAGTCATGCCGGGGCCCGCGCAGTGGTCAGGCCGGATCCCGGTGCCGCAGGTAGTCGTGCAGCGCGGCCGAGGCGGCCAGCCGCCGCAGACTGCGCCGGTACAGCTCCTGCTCGCGCCGGGCCAGCTCCGCCCGGACCCGCTGCGGGCTGCCGGTGGTCCGCATCTCGTCGAGCACGGCCGTGATGATGTCGAACGGGTAGGCGCCCCGGCGGAGCAGCGCCACGACCTGGGCGGCACGCAGCTCGGCCTCGTCGTACACCCGGTAGCCGGTCCCCCGCTCGCGCACCGGGCGGAGCAGGCCGCGCGCCTCCCACGAGCGCAGCTGCGAGGTGCGGACCCCGACCAGGTCGGCCACCGCGCCGACGCGCACGCCCCGGCGCGGCGCGGCGACCGGCCGGCGCGGGCTGGTCACCACCGTCTCGAACGCGCCGAGCACCCGGCGGATCGAGGCGCGCTCGCGGTCCAGCTCGGCGTGGCCGCCGTCGAGGGACGCCAGCGCCGCCGGCAGGTCACCTGCGTGCACGGCCGCCATCACCTCGCGGGTACGCGCCCAGCCGTGCCCGTCGGCCATCGCGCGGGCCACGGCGAGGGCCCGGGCGTGTGCCGCGGTGAAGATCCGGTAGCCGCTCGGGGTGCGCTCGACCGGCGGCAGCACGCCGAGGTCGACGTAGTTGCGCACCTGCTGCACGGAGATGCCGGCCGCCGCGGCGAGGTCGACCGCCCGCAGCCGCCCGGTGCGTTTCCGGCCCGCCACCGGGGCACCATACCTCTTCCACGTCGTTTGAGACTTCTCCGGACATTCCCACTCCCTGCCCTGCGGAGACGTGGATAAAGCCTCAACGTGATGGTCAATGAGACACTTGAATGCTGCCAGGCCATTCGAAGTTCACGATCTTGCGAAGGGTTCGCATGCAGCAGCCAGCACGGTCCGCCGCCGACAGCCACGACGTGATCGAGGTACGCGGGGCGCGGGAGAACAATCTCGCCTCGGTCTCGGTCGACATTCCCAAGCGCCGGCTGACGGTATTCACCGGGGTCTCCGGGTCCGGCAAGTCCTCGCTGGTCTTCGGCACGATCGCCGCCGAGTCACAGCGGATGATCAACGAGACCTACAGCGCGTTCCTCCAGTCGTTCATGCCCAGCCTCTCCCGGCCCGACGTCGACTCGCTACGCAACCTCACCCCCGCGATCGTGGTCGACCAGGAACGGATGGGGGCCAACTCCCGCTCGACCGTCGGCACCGCCACCGACGCGTACGCGATGCTGCGCATCGTCTTCAGCCGGCTCGGCAGCCCGCAGGTCGGCGGGGCCGGAGCGTTCAGCTTCAACCTGGCCGAGGGCATGTGCCCCACCTGCGAGGGCCTGGGCCGGGTCTCCGACCTCGACGTCAACGAACTGGTCGACGTGGAGAAGTCGCTCAACGGCGGTGCGATCAACGTGCCGAACTTCGGCGTCGACACCTGGTACTGGCAGACCTTCGTCGGCTCGGGCCTGTTCGACCCGGACGTCAAGCTCCAGGATTTCACCCCGCAGCAGTGGGAGGACTTCCTGCACAAGCCCGCGACGAAGATCAAGGTGGGCAGCACCAACCTGACCTACGAAGGTCTGGTCGTCAAGGTGCGCCGGCTCTACCTGGCCAAGGACCGCGAGTCCATGCAGCCGCACATTCGGGCCTTCGTCGACCGGGCGGTCACCTTCACCACCTGCGGCGACTGCGCCGGCACCCGGCTCAACGCCGCCGCGCTGTCCTCCCGTATCGCCGGACGCAACATCGCCGAGTGCGCCGCCATGCAGATCAGCGACCTGGCCGAGTTCATCCGGGGCATCGACGACGAGTCGGTCGCCCCGTTGACCGGTAACCTGCGGGACCTGTTGGACTCGCTGGTCGAGATCGGCCTGGGGTACCTCAGCCTCGACCGTGAGTCCGCCACCCTCTCCGGCGGCGAGGCCCAGCGGGTCAAGATGGTCCGGCACCTCGGCTCCAGCCTCTCCGACATCACGTACGTCTTCGACGAACCCACCGTGGGCCTGCACCCGCACGACATCGCCCGGATGAACGACCTGCTGCTGCGGCTAAGGGACAAGGGCAACACCGTGCTGGTCGTCGAGCACAAGCCGGAGACCATCGCGCAGGCCGACCACGTGGTCGACCTCGGCCCCGGTGCCGGCACCGCCGGCGGGCGGATCTGCTACACCGGCGACGTGGCCGGCCTCCGCCGCTCCGACACCCTCACCGGCCGGCACCTGGATCACCGGGTACGGCTGCGCGAGCGGGTCCGCGCTGCCCGCGGCCAACTGCCCATCCGGCACGCCGACCTGCACAACCTGCGCGACGTCAGCGTGGACATCCCGCTCGGTGTACTGACCGTGGTCACCGGGGTGGCCGGCTCGGGCAAGAGTTCACTGGTGCACGGCTCGCTGCACCGCCGCGACGGGGTGGTCGTGGTGGACCAGTCCCCGATCCGGGGCTCCCGGCGCAGCAACCCGGCCACCTACACCGGCCTGCTCGACCCGGTACGCACCGCGTTCGCCAAGGCCAACGGCGTGAAGGCCGCCCTGTTCAGCGCCAACTCCGAGGGCGCCTGCCCCACCTGCAAGGGCATCGGGCTGGTCTACACCGACCTGGCCATGATGGCCGGCGTCGCCTCGGTCTGCGAGAAGTGCGAGGGCCGCCGGTTCACCGACGAGGTGCTCACCTACCGGCTGCGCGGAAAGAACATCAGCGAGGTGCTCGGCATGCCGGTCGCCGAGGCCCGGGACTTCTTCCCCAGCGGGCCCGCCCGGGTCATCCTGGACCGGATGGCCGACGTCGGGCTGAGCTATCTCACCCTGGGCCAGCCGCTGACCACCCTCTCCGGTGGCGAGCGGCAGCGGCTGAAGCTGGCCATCCACATGGCCGACAAGGCGAGCACGTACGTGCTGGACGAGCCGACCACCGGTCTGCACCTGGCCGACGTCGACCAGCTGCTCGCGCTGCTCGACCGGCTGGTCGACGCCGGCAACACGGTCATCGTCATCGAGCACCACCAGGCGGTCATGGCGCACGCGGACTGGTTGATCGACCTCGGGCCGGGCGCCGGTCACGACGGCGGTCGGGTCGTGTTCACCGGCACCCCCGCCGACCTGGTCGCCCACGGCGACACCCTCACCGCCCGCCACCTGCGGGAGTACGTCGCACACTGATCCCGTTACCCCGTCGGCCCACCCGCCCGGCGCGTCGCCGCGCCGCCAGCCCCGCGCCGGGCCGGGCCGGGCCGTTCCACTTTCGCGCGAGCTGCGCGGCTTTCTTGTCGTCGTCGGCTCGCCGACGTGCCGTACGTCAGCCGCGGGGCAGGCGGCGCAGCCAGCGGCGTTGCCAGGGCGTTTCCACGGCGCCGGGCCGATAGGCGGCGCGCACCCAGGCGACCGCCCGCTCGGCGGGCAGTCCGTCGAGGATCGCGAGCGCCGCCAGCGCGGTGCCGGTACGGCCCGTGCCGCCGCGGCAGGCCACCTCCACCCGCTCGCCCGCGTACCCTCGTCGCAGCGCCTCGTGCAGGGCGTCCAGGGCGTCGGCCCGGTCCGTCGGCACCCAGAAGTCCGGCCATCGCACCCACCGGTGCGCCCACGTCGGCGCCGGCCCCGGCGCGAGCAGCAGGCTGAAGTCGGCCGGTGCGGCCGGGTCGGCGATGCGCCGCCCGCGCACCCGCACGCCTCCGGGCAGCTCGACCACACCGACGTCGTCCGCCCAGCCCTGCCCGCCATCCATCGCGCCAGTATCCGCCCGCGCCTCGGTCACCCGCCGGGCAGGGGCGCGATCGGTGGTCAGTGCGGTGGGGTCTGGTCGGGGCGCTGACGATCGTCGGCCCAGGCGCTGCGGTAGATGGTGCCGCGCCCGTGCGGGTCGGGCACTCCGGCCGACGCCGACTCGACCAGCGCGGTGCTCGTGTCGTTCGACCGCAGGCCACCAGCGCGCCGGGACCGGCGCATCCGGGTGACCACGAACCAGACCAGACCGCCCACACACGCGACGATGACCAGGTTCTGCAGCACCCCGGCGTACCCCTCGACCAGGTGCCAGTTGTCGCCGAGCAGGTAGCCGGCCATCACGAAGGTGGTGTTCCAGATCAGGCTGCCCAGGGTGGTGTAGGCGATGAAGGTGAGCATCGGCATGCGCTCCACCCCGGCCGGGATGGAGATCATGCTCCGGAAGATCGGGATCATCCGGCCGAAGAAGACGGCCTTGACGCCGTGCCGCAGGAACCACTCCTCGGTGCGGTCGACGTCGCTGAGCTTCACCAGCGGCAGCTTGGCCGCGATCGCCCGCGTCCGTTCCCGACCGAGCACGGCACCGATCCAGTAGAGCGCCAGCGCACCCAGCACCGAGCCGAGCGTGGTCCAGAAGATCGCTCCGACCACGCTCATCCGGCCCTGCGCCGCGGCGAACCCGGCGAGCGGCAGGATCACCTCGCTGGGAATCGGCGGGAAGAGGTTCTCCAGCGCCACGGCCAGCCCCGCGCCCGGGCCGCCGAGCCGCTCGACCAGATCGGTGACGAAGCCGACCAGACCGTCCTCGGGTGGCGCGGACTGGCCGACGACGCCGGCGGCGGACGGGGCGTGCGGGGACTGAATCATGCGCAACAACCTACGAACTGAAGCTGAGAGCCGCCCAGCCGGCCGTCGACTTGCCGGGCGGTACGCCCGTAGGCTGCGCAGGCGTGGGAGAACAGCCGGTACGCGGTCCACTGAGGATCGCCGTCGCCCAACCGACCTGCGCGGCGTACGACGTCGCCGCGAACGTGGTGGCGCACGCCGGGTTGGTCCGCGCGGCGTCGGCCCGGGTGGTGCTCTTCCCGGAACTCTCGCTGACCGGCTACGAGTTGGACGCGGCGCCGGTCGACCCGGCCGACCCTCGGTTGGCGCCACTGGTCGAGGCGTGTGCCGAAACGGGGACGCTGGCCCTGGTCGGCGCGCCGGTGGCCGGCGAGCACATCGCCACCCTCGCGGTGCACGGCGCCGGCGTGCGGGTGGCGTACCGCAAGATGTGGCTCGGCCCGGTCGAGGCCCGCCGGTTCACGCCGGGCCCGGCCCCGGCGGTGCTGGAGGTCGACGGCTGGCGGCTCGGCCTGGCGATCTGCAAGGACACCGGCGTCGCGGAGCACGCCGCCGGCACCTGCGCCCTGAGGGTCGACGCCTACCTGGCAGCCATCCTGGACTCGGCCGCCGAGGCGGCGGTGCCCGACGAGCGGGCGCTGCGGATCGCCACCACCCACCGGGTCTTCGTCGCGGTCGCCAGTTTCGCCGGTTCGACCGGCGGCGGCTACTCCGAGGCGGCCGGCCGGTCGGCGATCTGGGCGCCGGACGGATCGGTGCTCGCCCGGGCCGGCACCGCACCCGGCGAGTACGTGCACGCCACCCTGACCTGACGCCGGCCGCCGGGCCCGGCGTCAGTCCTCGTCCTCGTCCTGGTTGTCGGGCAGCGTCGCTTCGAGCCGGTCGAGCAGGTTGTCGAACCGCTCGGCGAAGTCGGTTGGCAGGCGGCCGCGCTCGACCTCGTCCTCGAGACGTTTCCGTAGGTCCTCGATCCGCTTCTCACGGTCCTTCGGCTTGCCGCTGGCCAGTTTCGCGAGATCCTTGCGCAGCTTTTCGGCGGCCTTGTCGTCGATCTCGCCGGCGAGCTGCGCCTCGGTGAGCAACCTGACGAACTCGGCAGCGGTCTGCCGCAGGCTCACCGGCTCGGGCCGGGCCGTCGACGGGGTGGCGCTGGGTCGCGGCGTGGCCGGTGCGGTGGAGGTCGGCGGGGCGGGCGGGGATGTCGTGCCGGTGGCCGTGGGCGATGCGCCGTCGCGGTCGCCGAGGGCGAGCACCGCGCCCAGACCGACCAGCAGGGCCAGACCGGCCGCGACCAGCGCGCCGACCGGCGGGCCGGACCGCCGCGACCGGCTGGGCCGCCGGCCGGTGGCGGGGACGGGGCGGGCCGCGCCACGCGCCGGACCGTCGGCCGTCGACCACCGGCCGTCGTCGCCTCGCCCCGGACCGCCGGTCGCTGACCACCGCCCGTCGTCGCCTTCCTGCGCCGGACCGGTGGCCGGCACAGCGGCGGCGGCGGACCACGATCCGGCACGGTCGATGAGGGTCGGCGGCTGAGCGGGTCCCGGCTCCGGCGCGGCGGGCGCGCCGGCGGGGGTGGAGATGATCGGTAGGACGGCGGTGGACGGCCCCGCCGGCCCGGCCGCGCCGGCCCGGAACCGAGCCGCCAACTGCCCGGCGGTGGGCCGTCCGGCCGGATCGGGGTCGAGGCAGGCCAGCACCAGCTCGGCGAGGTCGGCCGGCAGCCCCGGCACGCGCAGCGGCGCCACGGGCGGGCGGTGGGCGTGCACCGCCACGGCGTCCTCCCAGCCGCGTACGGGCAGCGGAACGTCACCGGTGAGGGTGCGGTAGAGCAGTGCGCCGAGGGCGTACACGTCGCTGGCCGGGTTCGGTGC
Organism: Micromonospora craterilacus; assembly: GCF_003236315.1. Classification (GTDB taxonomy): domain Bacteria; phylum Actinomycetota; class Actinomycetes; order Mycobacteriales; family Micromonosporaceae; genus Micromonospora; species Micromonospora craterilacus. The sequence goes on along the minus strand of NZ_POTY01000068.1, from coordinate 788 downwards.
CCCGGCGCTCAACCGCTCCGGCGCGGTGTACGCGGGCGTACCCATCATGGGTTCGCCCGCCGCTCGGGTGCCGGCGTGCTGCGGCCCGGCGAGCGCGGCGATGCCGAAGTCCAGCACCTTGGCGCCGGTCTCGGTGAGCATGACGTTGCCCGGCTTGATGTCGCGGTGCACCACCCCGAGGCGGTGTGCGGCGGCCAGCGCGGCGGCGACCTGGGCGGCCATCCGGAGGGCCTGTGGCCAGGGCAGCGGCCCGTCGGCCAGCCGATCGGCGAGGTTCTGCCCGTCGACCAGCTCCATCACCAGGTACGGCACGACCGTCCCGCCGTCGAGGGTGGCCTCGGCGTAGTCGTACACCTGGGTGACGTGCGGGTGGGTCAGGCGGGCGGCGGCGCGGGCCTCCCGGCGGATGGTGGCCCGCAGGTCCGGGTCGACGGCGAACGTTCCGGCGAGAACCTTCACCGCGACGGGCCGGCCGAGCACCTCGTCGTCGGCGCGCCACACCTCGGACATTCCGCCGAGGCCGATGCGGTCGTGCAACACGTAGCGGTCGTGCAACCGCAGGTTGGGCGTGAACGGCGACATGGGGGCCCAGTCTGCCTGGTGCCCCGCCCGGTCCACCACCCGCCCGGCCCGGTTGCCACCGGTCCGGGCGGATAGCGCGTTTCCGTCGTTCAGTCACAAACTGCCGGTTATCAGGCGCAGTGTGCGGGTCAGCAGGCACCCGCCGGGATGTTGCGGCCGGAGCTGGCCGGGGCGGGCTGGATCTGGTCGGCGAGTCGGCGCAGGGC
>NZ_POTY01000067.1 GCF_003236315.1 Micromonospora craterilacus | reverse complement strand
AGGAGGTACCGACCGTGCGACCACACGCACACCACCCCCCGTCCTCGGAGGAATCCCCTGCCGACCGAGTGTCCCCCGGCATCCGGGGACGGCTGTTCAAGCTCGCCGCAGCCGGGATCGCAGCCGCCGTCGGGCTGTTCACGATGACGGTGGCGACCGGGTCGGCATCGGCCGCCGACAACCCGTACCAGCGAGGCCCGGACCCCACCCGCACCAGCGTCACGGCCGTGAACGGCCCCTTCGCCAACACCTCGGTCAGTGTCCCGACCGGATACGGCTTCAACGGCGGCAGGATCTACTACCCGACCGACACCAGCCAGGGCACCTTCGGGGCCATCGCGATCTCGCCGGGTTACACCGCGTTGTTCTCCGCCGAACTGGCCTGGATGGGCCCGTGGCTGGCATCGCACGGCTTCGTCGTGATCGGCATCGAGACCAACAGCCGGAACGACTTCGACACGGCCCGAGGTACCCAGTTGCTCGCCGCGTTGGACTACCTGACGCAGCAGAGCCCGGTACGCGACCGGGTCGACCCGAACCGGTTGGCCGTCTCCGGTCACTCCATGGGCGGCGGTGGGGCGCTGAGCGCAGCCATGCGGCGCTCGTCGTTGAAGGCAGTGGTCGGCATCACGCCGTACTCACCGTCGTCGAACCTGGCCAACGACCGGGTGCCCACGATGATCATCTCTGGGCAAGCGGACACGGTGGTCACCCCGTCCTACGCCCTCGGCCTGTACAACAGCATCCCGACCACGACGAAGAGCGTCTACCTGGAGGTCGCCGGCGGGGACCACGGGTTCATGGTCGGCCGGTCGAACCCGGTGATGGTCCGGACCATGCTGCCGTTTGTGAAGATGTTCATCGACAACGACGCCCGGTACAGCCAGTTCCTCTGCCCGCTGCTGGACAACAGCGGCGTGGTCACCTACCGCAGCACGTGCCCGTTGCTGCCGACCACGCCACCGACCGGCACGCCGACACCGACCCCCACCAACAGCCCGACCACGCCGCCGCCCGGCTCGGCCAGCGGGATCGTCGGCGCGCAGTCGGGTCGATGCATCGACGTACCCAACGCCTCACGGTCCAATGGCACCCGGGTGCAGCTCTACGACTGCAACAGGCAGTCCAACCAGTCATGGACCTACACCGCGAACAAGCAACTTCGGGTGTACGGCGACATGTGTCTGGACGCCGCGGGTTCCGGCAACGGCGCCGCCGTTCAGATCTACAGCTGCCACAACCAGACCAACCAACAGTGGAACGTCAACTCAAACGGCACCATCACCGGCGTCCAGTCCGGACGATGCCTGGACGTCTGGAGCACCAGCAACGGCGCGCAGGTCCAGCTCTACGACTGCCACGGGCAGGCCAACCAGCAGTTCCGGCTCGCGCCCCTCGCATGATGAAAATGACCGGCTCGACGGACAACCTGTTCGAGGGCGTGCCGGTCGACAAACTGCGGGGCGAGAATCAGCACACCTGAAACAGGGCGACGGAAAGCGGGCGGGCTCGACGCCACGTCGGGCCCGCCCGGATCGCCACGATCTCCAGAAACACCGGCTCATGACCCCAGACAGCCCCCTCGAACGCGACCGCGGCGGCGCGTTGGCGATGCGGCGTTGCGCTGCTGCGCTGCGCGGGTTCATCGGTTGTGGCGGTGACCGTGTGTCCGAGGGTCCGCAGCGTGCGGCGGAACTGCGGTTCGTGTTCGGTGGCGACGGCGACGGCGACGGCGGCCGTGTGGTGCTCCGATGCGAGTCCCTTCGGGCGCGCAAGATCGTAAGGGGTCTGACCTGGGGTTCGCGGGGCGGGCCCTTGTGCTGTCCGGCCTGGTTGGTCGGTGGCGTCACGTGGGTGTCATCACGCTCAGTGATCGGCTGTCGGTTGCGGCTTGGTGGCCTGACGACCGGGGACATGCCCGTCGATGTGTCCGTACGCTGCATTGCCGGCGCGAAGCACGGTAGCCTCGGGCGGGTGCGGATCATCGCGTTCCTGGCCGTCTCCATCGTCGTGCTGACCGCCGTCCTGCTGGTTTCCGTGGCCGTGACGGCCGGTGCCCGACGTCGACGCCATGCTTCGCAGATGTCCGCCCGTTGGGCGGTGCGCCATTACGCCATACCGGGGCGTGGGCACACCGTCGTCGGGGTCGCCCTGACCGACGCGGACGGCCGGGTGCACGGTGAGCACGTGGTCGCGCGCATCCCGGACGGTGCTCAGGACTGGCAGCGGGACTTCGTCGCGGCCCGTCAGGAGGCCGAGGAGCGCGCGTTCCACCTCAACATCGACCGCCCGCCGATCGAGGGCTGAAGCCGGCCCGGCGGGTGCCGAAACGCCGCAGGCGCTGGTCAAGCGGCATTCTTCGGAGGGTGGCCGCCTCTGCGGACGCGTTCGGATCGGCCGAGCTCGTCGGACTCTTGCATAGAGGTCCGGTTGGCGGTACCGCAGCCACGCAGTCCACACCGGACGCCATCGCCAGGACGCGATGCCCGTACGGCGTCATGAGCACCTCCGGTCATGCGTCGACGCCGATACCCTGCGCAGCCTGCGGGCCCCCCTGGACGTGCCGAGTGTGCGATTATCGCCACCCTGGCGTCCACCGACGCCTGTCCATAAACGGGGGACCGGCATGCCTATCCATTCGGGCATTTATCGGGCATTGGCGCTGGTCGTGGCGTCCGCAGTCGGAGTCGGAGCAGCGCCAGCCGCTACCGCCGCGCCAGCCGCGGCTGCGGTGACCGCGCCGACCGATCTCATGACCGCCGGCCAATCGTGTGTCACCGCCGCTCCGGGGCCGTACCTGAGCCCGGACAGGCTCAACGATGCACGGGCTGTCGTACTCAAGGGTGTTTTCGACCGGACCGGTTCCGGCCCCGAGTTGCAGGCCGACTTCCAGGTATGGGATGTCGCCGACGGAGAGAACCGGCAGCAATGGCTCCGTCGCGTCGGCGACCAGAGCAACGAGGTCTACGTCCAGCTCGAAGACGACTCGCGGCAGCTCGACGGTGTCACGTACGGCTGGCGGGTGCGGGTTCTCGACGGTGAGGAGGCGGGGCCTTGGAGCGTCACCTGCTACTTCACCGTCGACCGCAGCGGCGGGCCGGCGCCGGTCGTCACCTCCGCCGAGTATCCCGCCGGTAGCTGGGACAACGCCAGCGGCGCGATCGGCGTCCCGGGGAGGTTCAAGCTGGCTGCGGCGGCCGACGACACGGTCAGCTACGAGTACCGTTTCTACTCGAGTGAGGTCGGCGGCGACGACGCGTACTCGATGGTGGACGCAGATCGGCTCGGCGGCACAGCGACCATCGGGTGGACGCCACGGGCGGCCAGCTATCACTCGCTCACGGTCTACGCAGTCGACCGGGCCGGCAACCGCTCTCAAGCGTCCGCCCACGAGTTCGTGGTTCGGGAGACCCGGCCCTGGATCTTCTCGGCGGCGTACCCGGACTATGGCGCGAACCTGAACTACAACGTCGGTGTGGCCGGCGAGTTCGAGCTGGGCAGCACAGTGCCGGACACGGCCTCCTTCAGCTGGCGGATCGACGACGGGCCGTCCGGCACCGTGCCGGCGAACGCCGACGGTAAGGCGACCGTCATGATCGCCCCGACCCGTGCCGGCCGGCAGACCCTCCACGTGCACAGCGTGACCCGCGACGGCACCGTGCACGCGACCCGCAGCTACGAGTTCCTCGTCGACAACGGTCCGAGGATCACCGGCGATACCGATCGCGGTGTGGTCATCGGGTCGTCCCTCAGTTTCCACCTCGCGCCTCGGACGCCCGACGTCGAGGCGTACGTCTACTGGCCGGAACACTCGGGGCTGGAACCGCGGCCGGCGGAGAAGGTGACGATCCCGGCCCGCCCGGACGGCACCGCCGATCTCACCTGGACGGCCACCGAGACCAGTGTCGTCGCGTTGCGCTTCCAGAGCCGGAGTGCGAACGGGACGCTCTCCGAACCTCGTAGGACTTCCGTCTCGGTCGACGGAGCGGCACCGACGGTGACCCGCACCGGCGGTGCAGAGCTGGGCACCTCGGCCACCCTCACGGCCCGTACTCGGATGGCGAACGTCGCCGAGTACGTGGCGACTCTGAACGGCGATCCGACCACCCGGAAGGTCGTCAAGCCCGCCACTGACGGCACCGCCACCTTCCAGTTCACGCCGACGAAGGGTGGCTACACCTACGTCAGCGTCGTCGCCCGCAACGCCGCCGGGGTGCAAACGGACGCGGGCGGCACCTCTTGGACGGTGAATGACGCGCCCCACGTCACCTCGACCGACTTTCCGACGAGCGGCAGCGGCCGGCTCGCCCCGGGCACCTTCACGTTCACTCCCCGCCTGCCCGGCACCACCGGGTACGAGTACTCGATCAACTACGGGCCCTACCTCGCGATCAACGCCACGGCGGCCGGCTCCGCGACGCTGAACTGGACGCCGACGGAGGCCGGCCCGCAGCGTCTGGCCGTGCGGAGCGTGACGGGTGCCGGCACCCGCTCCTCGATCACGGTGTACGCCTTCACGGTCGAGGCCACCACGGTCACCACGGTCACCGCGGTGACGCCGGCCACGGTGCAGGCCGGCGGCGTCCGGACGATCACCATCAGCGGTACCGGGCTGCATCTGCGCGACGCGGTCCAGCTGACCCCGGCCACCGGACCGGCGTTGACCGCGACGGTGAAGACGGTCTCTGCGGACGGCACGGCGATGACCGCCGAGGTGAACCTCACCTCGGCAGCGACCGGCCCAGCGAGTCTGACCCTGCGCCCGTACGGTGCGAACGGAGCGCTGGTGCGGGCCGCCGCCGTCACCATCGCCCCGCCCCCGCCGCTTCGGTCGGTCAGGAAGCCGACGATCAGCGGCACGGTGGCGGTCGGCAGCACCGTCAAGGCCAACCCGGGCGAGTGGACACCCGCAGCGACCGCCTACACCTACCAGTGGCTGGCGAACGGCACCGCGATCAAGGGTGCGAATGCGGCGTCGTACAAGATCCCCGCGTCGCTGCTCGGCAAGCGGCTCACCGTCACCGTGACCGCCAGCCGCAGCGGTCACACCGCCACGAAGGCCACCTCGGCTGCGACGACGACGGTCGCCAAGGGCAAGGCACCCAAGGCGACGAAGAAGCCAAAGATCGTCGGTACGGCCAAGGTCGGCCGGACCGTCAAGGCCGACGTCGGCACCTGGTCACCGAAGGCGGACTCGTACCGGTACGAGTGGCGTCTCAACGGCAAGCTGATCAAGGGTGCCACCGGCCGCACCCTCAAGCTCAAGTCCTCGATGCGCAACAAGAAGATCACCGTGACGGTGATCGCGAAGAAGGCCGGGTACGCCGACGGCCGGAGCACCAGCACGGCGGTGACTGTCCGCCGCTGACGAAGCAGGGGTTTGCCCGGTCCGGCTTTCCGCAGGCCCGTCCGAGGGGTTTCCGCCGCTGCGGGGGTTGTCGACCGGTTGTCCGGGAATCCGCTTCCTCGTTGCCGGACTGGACGGCGACTGTTCACCTCCCAGTGCTGCCTACTGTGCGGTAGGGCCGCGATGGTGTGGGGCGGCGTGCCCGCCGGACCTGGCTTTTCGGTGGACGCACGCACGTACCGACGAGTGCATGTGGGGCGCTCGTTCACCGTGCAAGGGAGATTCGAACCGTGCTTGCCCCTCGATCGAGGCGCCATTTCAGAGGATGGGGGGCAGCCATTTCGATGGCGGTTGCCCTCTCCGCGACAGCGTTCGTTGCCCAGCCCCAGGCTGCTGCAGCCGAGAGCCCATTTCCCGCGACCGACATCCCGTCCCAGATCGCGATGCTGTACGGCCCGGAGGGGTCCGGGCCGGTGTCAATGCGGTTCTCGTGGGTGACCGAACCCGACATCACCAAGTCGGTGTTGGAGTACGCGACCAAGGCGTCGTACGACGCGACCGGCAAGCTCGATCAGCGTGTCGAGGGCCGCTGGGAGCGTGTCGACATCAACGTGGCCACCAGCCAGCCGATCAACGGCCACAAGGTCGAGGTCGAGGGGCTGGCCCCGGCCACGGAGTACGTCTACCGGGTCGGCGACGGCCGCTCGCTGGTCAGCAAGGTCGCCTCGTTCACCACGCGTGCGGCGAAGGTCGAGGAGTTCGCCTTCCACTGGTACACCGACCCGCAGATGAACGACTACGCGGGCTACGCGAAGACGATGGTCCCGGCGATGGATCGGGCCTTCACCGAGGTGCCCGACCCGGCGTTCATGCTGTTCACCGGTGACCAGGTCAACAACACCTACAAGTCCGAGCAGTGGGACGGCTTCTTCAAGGCGTTGGAGCCGCGGGCGGCGAGCGTCCCGACGTACTTCACGATCGGTAACCACGAGTACGAGGGCAATCCCAGCGACGGCTACCTCGACTGGGAGTCGCCCGACCCGTACTTCACCAACTTCGCGGCTCGTACCAACGTCCCCCCGAACGGTCCGGCCTACTTCGGCGCCGCCGCGGGCCAGCCGACCGCGGTCGGCGAGGAGGCCAAGAAGCTGCGTAACACCGCCTACTACTTCGAGTACGGCGATGCCCTGTTCGTGGTGCTCAACCAGTTCGACCAGCTGAAGCTGTCCGAGCTGCGGCCGCAGTTGGACTGGTTGAAGACGGTCGTGCAGGCGTCGGACGCGAAGTGGAAGATCGCGGCCTACCACCACGGCCCCTACCTGGGTCGACGTAACCACCCGTCGAACTACCTGGAGATCACCAAGGCGTTCGACCAGGCCGGCATCGATCTGTCGATCTCCGGGCACGACGGCATGTACCTGCGTACCCACCCGATGAAGAACAACCTGGTCGTCGGGGCTGGTCAGGGTACGACGTACATCACCGGTGCCGCCGCCGGCGATGGGCAGGGCTACACGTGGAACCCGCAGATCGCCGGTGAGTACACCGCGGTCTACAAGGACAACCAGGAAGCCAGCTACCAGACGGTCTCGGTGTCCCCGGAACGGATCGCGATCACCTCCACCAGCCGCGACCCCAAGACCGGCGAGTATCGCGTCAACGACACCGTCGAGATCACTCAGTCCCTGGCCTCCTCGCTGGCGAACTGGGTGCCGCCGGCCTCTCCCGAGCCCGTGCTCGACAAGGACGTCCCGCCCCTGGTCGAGGGCAGCTACCAGATCAGCACCCCCGAGCAGTTGATGTACCTGAGCAACAACTTCGGTGACGGGTTCGGAAAGCTGCCGCTGGACGGCCGGTACGTGTTGACCAAGGACGTCGATCTGCAACACCTGCGCGGGTTCCGCCCGCTGGGTCTGCCGGCCGTGCACGCCGAGGATGTCGGCCCGGGCTTCACCGGCACCTTCGACGGTGCGGGGCACTCGATCACCGGTCTCAACCTCGGGTACGACCAGGGCTGGGAGCTCGACGACGCGCCGTCGCCCACCGGATTCGTGGGCCGGCTCGGTGCCGGCGGTGTGGTCCGTAACCTGGGGCTCGTCGACGTCGACTACCGCGACACCGAGGGCCCGGTCGGCGGCGTCGCCGGCGTGGTCACCGGCGGCACCCTGGAGCGGGTGTACGTCGCCGGCAGCATCGACGGTGCGCAGGACACCGCGGGCGGCCTGGTCGGTGTGCTCGACGGCGGCTCCGTGCAGGATTCATACGCGACGTTGAACCTCGACGGTCGGGCCACCACGGCTGGCCTGGTCGGTGGGATCACCAGCGCGTCGACCGTCGAACGCAGTCTCGCGACCGGTGCGGTCATCACTACCGGGGACGCCGGTGGCGCGGTCGGCCACGTACAGTCCGCCGGCGCTGTGCTCCGCGGCATCGTCGCGGCGAATCGCGCCGTCACCGGCTCGACGGCCGGCAAGCTGTTCGCCTCGGCGGTCGCCGGGGCGAGTGTGGCCGACAACGTCGTCTGGGCCGACGTGCCGTTGACCGGCACCAAGGCCGAGCAGCGCGGCACCAGCGAGCTGACCCAGGCCGAGCTCACCGTCCAGGGCACCTACCAGGGACTTGGCTGGAACTTCGGGACGGCCTGGGCGTGGCAGCCGGCCACCAGCTCTGCGGTGGCCTACCCGCATCTCGCCGGCCTGGCCGGCCAGGTCAACACGTTGCCCTTCACCAGCAAGGCGGCACTGGCGCAGCTGTTGGCCACGGTGACGGGCGAGAACGCCCCGAACCCGGCCGGCCACACGCCGTACAGCCACCAGTTCCTCGTGCAGGCCATCGACGCCGCGGGTGCCGTGATGGGCGACCCGTACGCGTCGCAGACCAAGGTCGACGCCGCTGTCGCCGACCTCACCACCGCCATCAGGTTCCTCAACCCGCTCGTCACGGCGAAGCAGTTCCGGGCCGCGAGCAGCGAGGAGCTCCGCTTCCGGATCGCCGAGATCGGCAACGCCGAGGACACGATCTGGATCAGCAATGATCTCGTTGCCGCCGACCAGGGCGGAGCGGTCAAGGTCGACGCTGGCAAGATCCGGCTCGAAGCGGACAAGCCGACCACGCTCACCGTGGTCGGCAACGTCTACTTCAACGTGGATGGTGCGGCGCTGACGTTCGGTCCGAACCTGACGATCGTGCAGAGCGTCGACAGCACCGCGCTGGCGGCGTTCATCATGGTGCGCAACCGGGGTCACCTCGCGGTCGAAGACGCGACGATCCGGTCGGACGCCACCATGTCCGGCTCGCAGGGCGTCATCGTCATCGAAGGCTTCAACCCGACCGTCACGGTCGACCGGTCCACGGTCAGCGGCAAGGGCGCGCGCACCATCTACGCCTACAACGCGGGGCCACTGTTCACGATCACCGACAGCACGATCACCAACACCAACACCGCGCTCTACCGCAGTGACTACGTCCTGAACGGCACCACGGTGATCACCGGCGGCATCAGCGGCGGTGCGGTGCTCCACGACTTCCGGGGCAGCGAGGTCGCCGGAAACGTCGAGGACAAGGTCGTCACCCTCACCAAGGCCGGCACCGGGCTCGCGGTGACCGACCCGGCGTACACGATCACGTATCTCGTGACCGAGCCTGGCGCTGCGGCACCGGCCGACCTCCAGGGCGCCGTCGCCTACACCGAGCCGATCAACCTCCCCGACGGAGGCACCGTCTGGGCCGCACTGAGCCACGGCGGCCGCCACGGCCTCATCAAGTCCATCGTCGTAGAGGCACCCGCGGGCCCCGTCGACCCACCGCCAAGCTGCCCTGTCGCCCAGGCGCAGGCCAAGGCGGCGGCGAAGGCCGTGGACAAGGCTGAGAAGGCCGCCCAGAAGGCCGAGACGAAGCTCCGGGACGCCGAGGCCAAGTTCGAGAAGAGCGTGGTCAGCGGCAAACCAGCCCAGGCCGTCAAGCAGGACGAGGTGAAGGTCACGAAGGCCAACGCCGAGTTCGAGGAAACCAAGGCCGCGCTGGCGGCGGCGGAGTCCGCCTACGCGGACGCGGTCGCCCAGGTGACCGCCGCCTGTCCGTAACACTCACCGCAGCAGGTGAGGAACCGGGGCCGCAATCGTGGCTGATTCGAAAATGAAATGAGGCACGCTCAAAGGCCACCCCCAGATTTGTTTGGGGGTGGCCTTTGAGTTATGTGGACGATGCCAGGGGCGAACCAATCAAGGTGTGCCGCCGGCTTCGCGGCCTACCAGTACTTCGGCAGATCGAAGAAGTGATCGCCGTCCAGGTTGTCGACGGACTTGTCCGCCATCCGGTCCGCGATTCCGAAGAGGCCGGCCAGCACGACCTGGGTCAGCACGCCGTTCTGCTTCTGGCCCCACGCGTGGGACTGGCCACGTACCTCGAACAGCACCGTGGCGCTGCCGTTGAGGGCGAAGGCCGACCTGGCCTGGCCGGCGTAGTCCCGGTCGAAGCTGTATCCGTCGGCGACCTGGTAGTGGACGTAACGGCTCACCCCACCGGCGAAGGGCGAGGTCTGGGCGTTCCCGTTACCCCCATGGTTGATCATGCCGAGGGCGGCAGCCAGGGCGTGCCGGCGAGAGCCGTCCTGGTCGAGCAGCGGCCAGTCGGCGTACCGCGGGTTGCCGTCGACCTCCGAGCCGAGCGGCGGGTAGTCCAGCGACACCGTCACGTACTGCTCGGTGTCGTTGTTCTGGCTGCACGGTCCCATGTGGTGCAGGTCGACGTAGGCGTCGACCTTGCCGAACTCGTTGCGGAGGTCGACGTACAGGTCACGCAGCGCCCGTGACTCGTTGGTCAGGTACATGCCGGGGAGGGTCTCGTTCGTCGGCCGGGTCCCGGGGGACGGCTCGGCGGTGAGGTCGGCGCTGAAGTCCCGGTTGATGTCGAAGCCCTGTGCGCCGTTGCTGTAGTAGTACGGCGCGTTCGTTCCGGCCAGCTGCGGGAACTTCTGGACCACCTCGCTCCACGGGAAGTCGTTCTGCCGACGGTTCAGCTCCGCACCGTCGGGGTTGAACTTCGGGACGGCGACGATGGTCAGGTTCTCGCGGATCGCCTTGGCCTGTGGGCTGCCGCTGGAGCCGAGGGTCTTGAGCATCTGCAGCAGAGCCTCGGTGCCGGTCTTCTCGTTGCCGTGGATCTCGCTCGTGATCAGCAGCACGCGGTCACCGGTGCCGACCCGCGCCGCGTAGATCTCCCTGCCCCGGTGGGACTCCCCGATGACGTCCACGTCGACGCGGCCGTGGCTGGTCGCTTCGATCTGGGCGAGTCGCTTGCCGAGTTCCTCGTAGTTGGTCCAGCCGGAGACGGACCGCTCGCCCGGAAGGTTCTTGCAGTCGGCGTTTCCGTTCTCAGCCGACGAGGATGGCGCGAAAAGCGTGACGGCACACAGCGTTGCGACGGTTGTCGACACCAATAGGCGTCGCTTCATCATGACCTCCTACATTTGTATAAGTTAGGTCCTGGAAGCGTTTCTCCGGTGGGGCGGCCGCGCCAATCGGATGTCAAAAAACTAAGGCGTCAGTGGATTTGAATTTGGCTCACCGCGTGCATTTGAGGAAATCTTGAGCTTGGGGTGGTCAGGCGGTGGACGAAGGCCCCCCGGGAGGTCCCGGCCGTCGTCCCGGGACGCCGCCGAGCAGCGTGGCCGCCTCGCGCAGCGCCTCGTCGAGCGGTTGGGGACGGAGACCGAAGGTGGTGGTGGCCGCCGTGGAGTCCATGACGAACGGCTGCGTGAACTGGTACGCCGTGGTCCGGAACTCGCGCAGTATCGGGAGGACAAGGCCGGCCGCGTGGATGATCGGTCCGGGGATGGGGGTGAGCTTCGGCGCGGGCGCTCCGGCCGCCGTGGTGAAGCGGGTGGCGATCTCCCGGATCGTCAGCGGGTCCGCGCTTGGCACGTGCCAAGCGCGGTTCCACGCCCGCTCGTCGGTGGCGGCGGTGACCAGCATCGCCGCCATGTCGTTGATCGACGTGAAGGTGTGCGGCACGTCCAGTGGAACGGGGACCACGGCACGGCGCCCGGCGAGCAGCGGCTTTCCCAGGAAGAAGCTGAAGATCGACTGGGCCTGGATGTAGTCGCTGCCGCGCACCTCGGTGACGGCGCGGATTCGGCCGGCGCGCTGGGCGGTGAGGGCGTCCCGCCACATGTCGGCGCGCATCTTCAGCTTGGGGTGGGTGGCGGCCAGCGGGTTCTGCTCGGTCATCGGGCCGGTGACCTCGCCGTACCCGTAAAGGCAGCCGGCGATCACCAGGGGGGCGCCGGATCGCTCGGCGGCGGTGAGCAGCGCGGTGGCCATCGGCGGCCAGTCGGTGAGCCAGCGGTCGTAGGCCGGGTTGAGGCAGTTGTAGATGGCGGCGACGCCCTGCGCGAGTTCGCTGAGCCGGTCGGCGTCGGCGGCGTCCGCGGCGATCCGCTCGACCTGGGGGTGGGTCGGGCCCCGGCCGGAGCGGCTGACTATCCGGATCTGCTCGCCGCGCTCGACGAGCTGTCGCGCCGTGGTCGAGCCGACCATGCCGGCGCCGACGATCAGGTGTAGGGCCATCGGAAGTCTCCCCTCGAAGCGAGAGCATCGCTCTCTGGCGAGACCTATGTTCACTCGCGAGTGCTCGCGCCGTCAAGAGCACTGCTCTCGAAAGTGTGCGACACTTCCTGACATGCCTGCCGCCAGCATCCGGGCCAGGGCCCGGGCCGAGATGATCAACGAGATCAAGGCGATCGCCCGTCGCCACCTCGCTGCCGAGGGAGCAAACCTGTCGCTGCGCGCCGTCGCTCGGGACATGGGGATGGTGTCCTCGGCGATCTACCGCTACTTCCCCAGCCGGGACGAGCTGCTCACCGCGTTGATCGTCGACGGGTACCACGCCCTCGGTGACGCCGTCGAGGCCGGCGACGCCGAGGTCACCGACCGCGCCGATCTGCGCGGCCGGTGGCTCGCGGTCTGTCATGCGGTACGCCGCTGGGCGCTGACCCAGCCCGCCGAGTACGCCCTGCTCTTCGGCAGCCCGGTGCCCGGTTACGCCGCGCCGCAGGAGACCACCGTGGCAGCCGCCCGAACCCCGGCCGCCCTGAGCCGGATCCTCGTCGACGGCCTTGCCGCCGGCATCCTGACCGATCCTGGTCCCGCTGAGCTACCCGGCCCCGTCCACGCCGATCTCGCTGCCGTCCGCGACCACCTGTTCGCCGGGGTTCCCGAGGCCCTGCTGGCCCGGGGCGCCGCCGGCTGGATCCACTGCTTCGGTGCCGTCAGCTTCGAACTCTTCGGCCAGCTCAATGGCGTGATCGAGGCGCGGGAGGAGTTCTTCGACCACCAGATGCGCCGGATGGTCGACCTGATCGGCCTGCCCTGAGGACGGCCGTGCTCGACGGCGAGGTTCCGTTCCGCTGATCAGGCGACGGCTGGTATCGGTCGGCTGGCTGGTCATGAGCGCCCCGGGGGCTTCGGTTGCTGGACCGGCGCGGCGTGGAAGCCGTGGCATAGCATCGGTGGTCCGCCGATGCCGTACGGCGGGAGCGGCTTTCACTCATGGGGGTTCGTGGAATGCTCTCTTTCCGTACCCGGGCTGACTCCAGTCCCAGTTCGTCCGCACGCACCGGTCGGGCCGTGTTCGCCAGGGTGGTCGTCGCGTCGGCCCTGATACCGGCCATGTTGGTCGGTGCCGGCGCGCCCGCCGTCGCGGCGACCAACACGCTGACCATCACCACGCTGGACCGGGCTGGCAAGAAGGTCACCGTCACCACGACGGTGGTCAACCTCGCCACCAACGAGCGCCGATCGGTCAAGTCCAACCAGGCCAAGAAGCTGCCGAAGGGCACCTACGCGGTGCTCGCCTCGATCAAGAACGGCTCCGCGGTGACGCTCGGCGTACGCACCGTCAAGGTCGCCGGTGCCAGCAAGACGACTGTGGACGCGCGCAAGGGCAAGAAGGTCACGGTCGGCCTCAGCCCGGCGCCCGTCGGTGAGTGGTATTACGCGCAGACCACGGCCCAGATCTGCACCAGGTCCGCCTCCGCCAGCTACTCCGTCCAGGCCTCGGATTTCGGCGACGGCAGCGTGTACGTCATCCCGAACTCGTCGACGAAGTACGCCTTCGCCGCGATGCGCACCTGGACCGACTACTCCGGCTACCCCGGGTCCACCCACTACGCGGTCACGTACACGACCACCGGCGTCCCGAGCAAGCCGTCGCGGACCGCCAAGCAGTCCTCGCTCGCCACTGTCAACGTGGCCTCTCGGCGGGGCCCCTCCGTAGCCGCCTACAGCAGCTTGGCGGCGACGCCGATCGACCGCTCGTGCGGCAACGGGATGTTGAACTCCCTGAGCAGCACCGACCAGCCATATCGGACGAAGGTCATGGTGTCGGCCGGCAAGTGGGACTTCGGGGTGCACAGTTCCAGCGACACCAAGGACGGTTCGACCAGGGTTGTCGGGCACTACTTCGTGCCGCGCACGGTGGCCGCGGGCAAGTCGTACAACCTGAACTTCTTCCGGTCCGCGTGGGGTCCTTCCACGCGACTGCCGATCATCCTCAACGGCCAGATGTCCTACTCGCTGAACGGGATGTTCGCCGATCCCGGCTTTCCCACTCGTAGCGTCGAGGGGGGCGACAAGGCGACCGCGACCTTGACCTTCGGCGGCAAGACGGTCAAGACCGTGAAGGACAAGGGCTGGGAGCCCGACGAGAAATACCTGAGCTACAAGGTGACCAAGCCCGGCTGGTACAAGCTCACCAACAACGCGAGCCGTTACTACCCGGAGATCGACTTCCCGTCCGGGATGCTGTCGACGAAGACCAGCGTCACGTACCGGTTCAAGGCGAAGCCGAACACCTCGGTGACGGCGCCCGTCTACGCGGTCACCATGCTGCCCACCGGCCTGAACCTCAACAACCAGGCGAAGCCGGGCAGCACCACCAACGTCCAGCTGAAGCTGAGCCGGCCCAGGATGGAGCCGGACGCCAAGCTGGGCAAGAACCCGAAGGTGAAGACGGTCACCGCCAAGGCATCGTTCGACGGTGGCAAGACCTGGCGGTCGGTGAAGGTCAAGAAGGTCGACGGAACCTGGACCGCCGCGGTCGGGAACCCGGCCTCCGGCGCGGTCTCGCTGCGGGCGCGGGTCACCGACACCACCGGCGGCTACACCGAGGTGACGATCATCCGGGCGTACGCGATCGGCTGATCACCTGCGGCAGGACGCGCCTTCGGCAGCCGGGCGACCGGCGTTGCCGAAGGCGCGTCCGTGCGGGTGGTAATCGGCAACGTACGGGGCGGCCACCTCCGCATACGCGGGAGTGTGATGTCGAGCCTCCGGGGGATCCCAGGCCGCCTAGACTGACGGACGCCGCACCGTCGTGGCGAAAACCCGCTCGTAGACATCGGAGGTCATCGTCGTGCCGACGCCCATCACCAGCCTGGCTCTCGGGCCGGACTGGCTCGCCCCGGAGTCGCTGATCTCAACGTTCGGGCTACTCGGCATCCTCGTGATCGTCTTCGCCGAGTCCGGCCTACTCATCGGCTTCTTCCTGCCCGGTGACTCACTGCTGTTTACCACTGGCCTGCTCGTCGCCGACGGCAAGTACATCACCTACCCACTGTGGCTGGTGTGCCTGCTCATCACCATCGCGGCGATCGCCGGTGACCAGGTCGGCTATCTCTTCGGCCGTAAGGTCGGCCCCGCGCTCTTCCGCCGCCCCAACTCCCGCCTGTTCAAGCAGGAGAACCTGATCAAGGCCCACGACTTCTTCGAGAAGTACGGCGCGCGATCCATCGTCCTTGCTCGGTTCGTGCCGATCGTGCGGACTTTCACCCCGATCGTCGCCGGCGTCAGCCGGATGAACTACCGCACCTTCGTCATCTACAACATCATCGGCGGCATCCTCTGGGGCACCGGCGTCACCGTTCTCGGCTACTTCCTCGGCCAGATCCCCTTCGTCAAGACCAACATCGAGTACATCCTGATCGCCATCGTCGCGATCTCCGTACTTCCCATCGCGATCGAGCTGCTCAGGGTGCGCCTCGCCGCCAAGCGCGGCACCACCGCCGCGGAGCGGGCGGCTGCCGAGGAAGCGATCCGCGACACCCGCCGCCACTACGGCAACCACTGACCCACTGACCCACTGACCCACTGACCCACTGACCCACTGACCGACCCTCCGGCCCCGCTCCCGCGGGGCCGGGGCTCGGGATCAGGGGCTCGCGGCGAGGAAGACGAAGGCGGCGAGCAGCACCAGGTGCACCCCGCCCTGGAGGAGAGTGGCCCGGCCCGGGACGACGGTGAGCACGCCCGTGATCACGGTGAGGGCGAGCAGCGTCATCTCGGTGCCGCCGAGGCCGAGCAGGAGCGGTCCGTCCAGCCAGATGGAGGCGATCGCGATGGCCGGGATGGTGAGGCCGATGCTGGCCATGGCGGAGCCGAGGGAGAGGTTGAGGCTGATCTGCACCCGGTCGCGGCGGGCGGCGCGGGCCGCGGCGAGAGTTTCGGGGAGGAGGACGAGCAACGCGATGATCACGCCGACGAACGCCGGGGGCAGGTTCACCGCGGCGACGCCGGACTCGATGGCGGGCGAGACCGACTTGGCGTCCCCGACCACGGCGACCAGGGCGACCAGGAGCAGGCCGACGCTGGCCAGAGCGCGGCCGTTCGACGGCGGGTCGGCGTGCACCTCCTCGGGAAGGACCTCGCCCTTGCGGTTGACCGGCAGGAAGTAGTCGCGGTGACGTCCGGTCTGCACCATCACGAACAGGGCGTACAGGGCCAGCGAGACCACTGCGGCGAAGGTGAGCTGGGCGGGGCTGAACTCCGGGCCGGCCCGGCCGATGGTGAAGGTCGGCACCACCAGGCACAGGGTGGCGAGGGTGGCCACGGTGGCCAGGGCGCCGCCGGTGCCTTCGGGGTTGAACACGGCCAGCCGTCGGCGTAACGCGCCGATCAGTAGGGACAGGCCGAGGATGCCGTTGCAGGTGATCATGACGGCGGCGAAGACGGTGTCCCGGGCCAGCGACGCGGTCTTCTCCCCGCCGCTGATCATCAGGGTGACGATCAGGGCGACCTCGATGACGGTGACCGCCACCGCGAGGACGAGTGACCCGTACGGCTCGCCGACCTTGTGCGCGACGACCTCGGCGTGGTGGACGGCGGCGAGCACCGCGCCGGCCAGGAACAGGGCGACCACGACCACCAGGACGCCGCCGAGTTTTCGGTTCCAGGTCAACGCCAACACCACGAGGGCGGCGATCGGCACGGAAACGGTCCAGTCGGTCATGGTGCGGCGCAAGGCGAGCATGACCGCTATCCTGCCAGCGACATGATCATGCGCGGCGACCTGGCCGGGCGTACCCGCCTCGGTCCGGATCGTGGTGGCCCGGTCCCGGACCGCGCTCCGCGGCGAGCGACGAGGTCAGCCGCTGGTGGCGGGCTTGGGACCTGGTTGGCGTGGACCGGGTTCCGGCATAGGGTGTCGATCATGCAGGCGGTGGCGTTGGAGGTGGCACGTCCGCGCCGTGATGTCGGACGTGTCGTCGACCTGCTGCTGTGGGGCGCGACCATCGTCTCCGCGCTGCTCGCCGCGCTTTCCCATTACGGCGGCGCGTCGGCGGTCCTGCAGTTCTTCACCACGCTGGGTGCCATCACCCTCGCCTCCGCGGTGCTCGGCCGGTCGCTGGACCAGCTCGGTGGACGGATGCGCCCGGCGGCCATCGGCACCTTCCAGGCCGTGGTCGGCAACCTGCCCGAACTCATCATCTGCATCTTCGCGCTGCGTGCCGGCCTGGTCACCGTGGTCCAGGCCGCGTTGATCGGATCGGTGCTCAACCTGCTGCTGCTCGGCAACGGGCTGGCGTACCTGAGCGGCGGGCTGCGCAACGGGACGATGACCATCGACGGCCGGCACGCCAAGGTCACCCGGGTCATGCTCGTGCTGCTGATGGCCACCCTCATCACACCGGCGATCGCGGTCAACCTCGGCACCCCCGCCGCGCAGCACACCAACGCCGTCTCCTACGTCGTGGCGGTAGCCCTGCTCACCGTCTTCCTCGTCTCCCTGCCGTTCCGTCTCGGCAAGGGCGCCGACGCGCCACCCCCGGTGCACAACGGCACCGGCGAGGCCAAGGTCGGCACCTGGCCACTGCCACGGGTGCTGATCCTGGTCGCCGCGGCCGGGCTGCTCATCGCCATCGAGGCGGACTGGCTCACCCAAGCCCTGCTGCCGGCGACCGAGGCGATGAACCTCAACGCCGCCTTCGTCGGCCTCTTCCTGGTGGCCACCGTCGGCAACCTGTCGCAGCTCGCCCCGGCGGTCCAGCTCAGCCTGCGCGGCGACGCCGACACCGCTACCGCGATCACCATGGAGGGCGCGCTACAGGTCGCGCTGATGCTCGCTCCGGTGCTGACCCTCATCGCGCCGCTGCTCGGCGCCGGCGAGTTCACGCTGATCTTCCCGCCGTTGCAGATCGTCGCCGTGATCGTCGCGGCGCTGCTCGTCGTCTTCGTCACCATCGACGGCACGGTGAACCACCTCGAAGGACTGGCGCTCGTCGCCCTCTACACCGTGCTCGGCTCGCTGTTCTGGTGGGGCTGAAGCCGTACGCGTGGCAAGACCTCGGGCCGGGGCGGTAACCCGCTGGGCGTCCCGGCGGTGGGCCGGCATGATGGCCGGGAGCGGCGGGGAGGTGGGATGCAGATCGAGATCGCCATCCTGCGCGATGCCCGGACCGTGCTGCTGGTCGAGGGGGCCAGCGACCTGGTCGCGGTGGAGACCCTGGCGGTACGCCGGGGGCGGGACCTGGCCGGCGAGGGCGTACGGGTGCTGCCGATGGGCGGCGCCACCAACGTCGGGCACTTCCTCGAACTGCTCGGTCCCCGGGGCCGCGGGTTGCGGTTGGCCGGCCTCTACGACGCGGCCGAGGAGGGATTCGTCCGGCGCGGACTCGACCGGGCCGGCCTCGGCACCGCCGCGTCCGCCGCCCGGATCGCCGAACTCGGGTTCCACGTCTGCGTCCGCGACCTGGAGGACGAGCTGATCCGGGCCCTCGGCACCGACGGCGTACAGGAGGTGCTGGCGGCCGAGGGGGACCTGCGCTCGTTCCGGCTCTTCCAACGGCAACCCGCGCAGCAGGGCCGGGAGCTGACCGCCCAGCTGCGCCGCTTCATCGGCACCCGGTCCGGCCGCAAGGAGGCGTACGCCCGGCTGCTGGTGCACGCCCTCGACCTGGACCGGGTCCCGCGTCCGCTGGACGGGGTGCTCGCCTCGGCGGCGCCACCGGCCGACGGGCGGTAGCTCACCACTTCGGCAGCATCGAACCGGGCAGCCGGCCGCCATACCGGTAGACCACGCACATCACGTCCCGGTCCCCGTCGGCCCACGTCTCGACGGTCGGCATGATCGGATAGAAACGCAGCCCCCGTTCCCGGTCATCCGGCCAGGTCTGGGTGAAGAGTTGACGGCAGGCGCGCCAGGCGAACTCGTTCAGCGCCGCCGGATCCCACGCCGCGTGGTCGTCGGCGTGCACGAAACCGTACGACTGGTTGTCCGCGGTCTGGGCACACGGCCGGTACAGGATGACGACGTCGCCCGCCTCCGGCAGGTCGGCCGGGTCGTCGAAGCACTCGCCGCCCTCGATTTCGAGGATGCCCGGCGTCTGCGCGGTGATGAAGTTCTCGTCCTTGACCACGGCGGAGCTTGGGGTGGAACTGCCGACCAGCGTGCCGAGCAGACCTGCCGTACAGAGCAGCGCAGCGCCACCACGCAGCAGGCGATGCCGGAGGTTCATTGCTCGGTGGGTGTCGATGTCCTGATTGGTCATAGCGCTGCCGATCGTAGGAACGAAACCCTGAACGGCAGCCATCCGTGGATGTCGGGCAGGTGACCGGGAAGCCAACACTTCCTGGTCATGCCGCAGTTCCGGCGGAGTGTTCACGTGCTGGAAAGGATCTTGTAGTCAACCGGTCGGGCGGGACTGGGCGAATGACGACGGCCCGTCGGCGCCAGGCGACCGACGGTGCTGTCCACCTCCTTATTGAAGGGCGACCAAAGTCTTGACCGACCAGACGTTCCCCTGGCGCATCGGATCCCGTCGGGCGAAGATCGTGGCGATCGGTGCCGCAGCTCTGCTCGCCGGTGGCGTGGCCATCAGCCCCGCCGCCTTCGGTGATGCCCCGCCAGCCAAGTTCCCCGCCGCCGAGATCCACAAGCCGTCTCCCATGCCGGACCGGATCATGCTCACCCCGACCACCACGCCGTCGACCTCGCAGCGGGTCACCTGGCGGGCACAGGCCCCCGCGGAGTGGGCCCGGGCCGAGATCCTCGAGGCCCCCCGGGCCCTCGGTGACGTCGCCCCGCCGTCCGGGGCGGTAACCCGCCTGTCCGCCCTCTCCAGCACCCCGGTCAACACCTCGCTCGGGTACGCCTCGACCTACCACACGGTCGAGTTCACCGACCTGAAGCCGAACACCCGGTACACCTACCGGGTCGGCGACGGCACCAACTGGAGCGAGTGGATCGACTTCACCACCGCGGCCAGCAACTTCGAGCCGTTCTCGTTCATCTACTACGGTGACGCGCAGAACTACATCGACTCCGCAGTGCCGCGGGTGTTCCGGCAGGCGTTCGCCGACCGGCCGCAGGCCAAGGCGATCGTCAACGCTGGTGACCTCATCGACAACGCCAACAGCGAAGAGCAGTGGGGTCAGTGGTACAAGGCCGGCAGCTTCATCGACGGCCAGATCAACAACATCTCGGTCCCGGGCAACCACGAGTACAGCGGTGGACTGTCCCAGTTCTGGCGGCCGCAGTTCCCGTACCCGGACAACGGCCCGGGCAACGCGGAGCTGAAGCAGACCGTCTACTACGTCGACTACCAGGGCGTGCGCTTCATCGCCCTGGACTCGAACTACCAGAGCAACAGCACGCTGATGGCCGCGCAGACCGCCTGGCTGGAGAGCGTGCTGAAGGACAACCCCAACAAGTGGACCGTGGTGACCTTCCACCACCCGGTCTACTCGACCACCGGCACGCGGAACAACCCGAACGTCCGGAACCAGTGGGGTCCGCTGTTCGAGAAGTACGGCGTTGACCTGGTGCTCCAGGGCCACGACCACTCGTACGGCCGGGGCAACGTGACCACCGCCCGCAAGACGGCGGCCGTGCACAACAGCACGGTGTACGCCGTGTCGGTCTCCGGCGGCAAGATGTACGCGCTCAACAACGGGCAGAACTGGACCGGTAACGGTGCCGAGGTGACCAGCACCAGCCAGAACACCCAGCTCTACCAGCTCATCGACGTCGAGCAGGACACCCTGCGGTTTGAGGCTCGCTACGCCAACGGTGAGCACCACGACGGGTTCCTCATCCGGAAGAACGACGCCGGTGAGCGCACCGTCAACGAGCTGCGTACGGCGGAGAACACGGTCGGTGAGCACGTCGCGGTCGACAAGACCACCGTCGCGGTCAAGGGCGAGGTCACTGTCTCCGCGTTCGGCTACGACCCGGGTGAGAAGGTCGCCGTCCAGCTGCGTAAGGCCGGCGACGGCCGCAACGTGGCGGGCAAGGACGAGATCTTCATCGCCAACCTGAAGGCGGACGAACTGGGCCGGATCAGCTACGTGCTGACCGTGCCGGCGACCGCCAAGGCGGACAACACCTACGAGGTGTTCCTGTCCAGCGTCAACCAGAAGATCACCAGCCCGATCCTCACGTTGACCAAGTAGTTCCCACCCTAGGTGTGGGGCTCGCCTGGCGAGCCCCACACCTAGGGCCTTCCGGAGACGAACATGAATCACCGCATTCTCGCCGGGGTGGTGCTGGCCAGTGGGGCGGCGCTGGCCGCGACGACCGGCACCGGCACACCTGCCGCCGCTCATCCCTTCGGCCCGCCCACGGTGGCGCGGGTCGCCGTCGACGGCTCCCGGGTCGACCTCTCCTGGCAGCCGGCCGAGGACGACTGGGTCGCGCTCGGCCAGTCGCTCGGTGCCTTCGAGGACCCGACCACCGGCCCGGTCGCCACCCAGCTCACCGGTGAGCAGAAGCTGCAGGGCTCCACCGCGGTCCGCGACTACCTCCGCGAGCGGATCACGGTTCGCCAGGACGGCCAGCCCTGCCGTGCGGAACTCAAGCCGCTGGACGGCCTGCTCGCCCAGGGCGCTCGGCTGACCTTCGACTGTCCCGCCCCGGTGCGCACGCTCGACATCACGTTGACCGCGCTGACCGACCTCAACCAGGCGTACCGCACGGTGCTGCGCGCCGAGTCGGCGACGCCCGCCGAGTCGCTGTACACCGCGACCGCCGGCACCCACCAGGTCGACTTCTCGCGGGCGGGCGGCGGGCTGGCCCCAGCCGTCGGGCTGGCCGTCGGGGTCACCGCCGCCGGTGGACTCGGCGCGCTGGTGGTAGTCCTGTCCCGACGACGTACCCGGAGCGCAGCATGAACGGCCTGAGCGGGCTCGACGAGCGACTGCTGGCCCTGTTCGACAACACCGCCCTCTTCTGGCTGGCCTTGGTGGTGGCGGTGGGGGTGGGCGCCGCGCATGCCGTGGCACCCGGGCACGGCAAGAGCATCACCGCCGCCTACCTGGTCGGTACGCGGGGCCGCTACCGGGACGCCCTTCGCCTGGGCGTCATCGTCGCGGTGATGCACACGTTCTCCGTTCTGGTGCTGGCGCTGGCCTGGACCGGATTGAGCGGCGTGGCCAACCTCGGCACGAAGACGATTACCGCCGGCCTCCAGGTACTCGCCGGGTTCGTGGTGATCGGCGTCGGCGTGCACCTGATCCGTCGTCACCTGCGCCGGCACCGGCACGGCCATCACCATCACGGCGGAGAGCACGACCACCACCACGACCACGCCGGCGAGCACGGCCACCATCACCATGACCCGGTCGACCCGTGGTCGCGTCGGGGTCTCATCGCGCTCGGCCTCAGCGGCGGGCTGCTGCCCTCCCCGTCGGCCTTCCTCATCCTGGTCAGCGGGCTGCTGACCGGCCGCTCCGTCGGCGCGGTGGTCAT
Source organism: Micromonospora craterilacus (assembly GCF_003236315.1). Classification (GTDB taxonomy): domain Bacteria; phylum Actinomycetota; class Actinomycetes; order Mycobacteriales; family Micromonosporaceae; genus Micromonospora; species Micromonospora craterilacus. The sequence goes on along the minus strand of NZ_POTY01000067.1, from coordinate 6,266 downwards.
CGTGCTCGCGTTCGGAGCGGGAATGGCGCTGACCCTGACCGGTGTGGGAGTGCTGACCATCCGGGGCACCGCGCTGCTGGCCGGCCAGACCAAGAGGTGGGCCCTGGCGTCCAGCGTGTCGGCCTGGACTCCGGCGATCGCCGGGGCGGCGGTCTGTCTCGGCGGCTGCCTCTACGTCGCCGCCGCCGTCTCCGCACTCACCGCCTAGCACCACCATGACCGGGGGTCAGGCCGTCCAGCAGGCGGGTCAGGCCGAACTCGAACCAGCGCGCCAACTCCCGGTCCACCTCCTCGTCCGACGTCGGTCGGGCGGCGGTCAGCCAGGGGCGTCCGCGGGTACCTCCGGTGCGTTCCAGCCGGGCGAAGGTCTGTGACCACCAGCTTTCCCAGCTGGTGTCGCCGGCCGCCCGCTCGGCGTGCTCGGCGGTGTGCAGCAGCGCCATGCCCTGCACGTAACCGCTCAGCGCGAGGTAGCCGGCGAGCGCGTCGGGCGGGTCGTACCCGGCGGCGATGAGGACGCCCACGGTGTCGCCGACCATCGCCAGCACCGCCGGGCCGGTCGGCGGGCGGGTGCGCGCGAGGACGGCCAGCAACCACGGGTGCCGACGGTAGAGCGACCACTCCCGGTGGGCGAGCCGTTCGAGCCGCTCGCGTGGGGTCCGGCGGACATCGTCGGGAGCCTGCCGGGCACCGAGCACCTGCTCGGCCATCGCGGCGAGCAGGTCGTTCCGGTTGCGTACCCATCGGTAGACGCGGTCCGGTGTGAGCCCGGCGCGGCTCGCGACGGCGCGTACCGACACCGCGTCCAGGCCGGCCGCGTCGGCCAGCCCTACTGCGACGCGGACCAGCTCGTTCCGGGTGGTCGCGGCGCTGTTTGCGCCCGGCGTGCCGGCCGGCCCACGGTGCGGCGCGGTACGGCCCCGGTCCCGACGGCGGCGGTAGGCCCGCGCCTGGCAGCTACGCGAGCAGTAGCGCCGGGGCCGTCCCCGGCCGGAGTGCGGCGGCAGACCGGTGCCGCACTCGACGCACCCCGGTCCGGCCATCCCGCCCTCTTTCGTCACCGCAACCGCCGTGACGAAACTACTCCCCGTCGCGGTGCCGGCCGACCAGCATCGAGGGTGTCCCGCCCGATATCGAGGAGGCCCTGGTGTCCCCTGCTGCCGCCGTGCGCGTGCGTCGCGCCGTACCCGCCGAGACGGATGTCCTCGTGCCCGCCTACGCGGACGCGTTCGCCGACGAGGCCGTGCTGTCCTGGGTGATCCCCGACCCGGCGGACCGGGCCGCCCGCACGGTGCCGATGTTCCGGGAGCTGCTGACCGTGGCGGTCCGCGACGACCAGGTCATCGTCGCCGAGCTGCCGGACGGTGCCATCGTCGGGATGTCGGTGTGGCTGAGCCTGGCCGACGCCGCGGCCCGGCACCGGCAGGCCGCGCAGCTGGCGGAGTTCCCGGTCGAGGCGGACGCCGTCGGGCAACGGCTGGCGGCGGTCAGCGACACGGTGGATGCCCACCGCCCACCGGATCCGCATGTGTATCTCGCGTCGATCGGCGTTCGGCCGGACCTGCGGGGCCGAGGCGTCGGCGGCGCGATCCTCGCCGAGGGCCTGCGGGCCGCGGACGCCGAGGGCCTGCCGACGTACCTCGAAGCCTCCACCGAGCAGAGCCGCCGGCTCTACCTGCGCCACGGCTTCCACGACCACGGGCGACCGCTGGCGCTGCCCGATGGCGGCCCGGTGCTGAGGCCGATGTGGCGGCCCGCGCCGGACGGTCGCCGCTGAGGCCCCGCCGGGTCGAAGATGAGGGTCTCCGGCTGTCCGGATGGCCGGTCCGCCGTTCGTCATGACGGTGAAACGTCGTCACGATGATGGAAACAGGGAGGCCTGACGTGAAGTACATGATGTTGGTCTGCACCGACGTGGAGCCGGACCCGGAGCCCGGGAACTACCCCGACGTCGAGGTGTGGGTGGCGGAGAACGACGCCGCCGGCCGGCGGTTGCAGGGTGCCCAACTGGCGCCGGCGTCGACCGCCACCACGGTGCGGGTCCGCAACGGCCAACTCCTCGTCTCCGATGGCCCGTTCGCCGAGGTCAAGGAGATGATCGTCGGCTTCGACCTGCTGGAGTGCGCGGACCTGGACGAGGCGATCGAGGTCGCCCGCGCGCACCCGATGGCCTGGGCCGGTCGGATAGAGATCCGGCCGTTCGCCGACGTCGATCAGTGACCGACCCGGACCAAGCCGCGAGGTCCAACGGGGGCGCGGCTCGTCGGGCCCCGGCCGACCAGGCCACGAACGGCAACGGGGGTACGGCGGCGGGCCGGGCCGCGGCGGCGCAGGCCGTCGCGGCCACGGCCGTCGACGCGTACCCGCGGATCGTCGCGGCGTTGATCCGGATCACCGGTGACTGGACGCTGGCCGAGGACTGCGCGCAGGAGGCGCTGGCCCGGGCACTGGACCGCTGGCCCGTGGAGGGTGTGCCGGACAACCCGGGCGGCTGGCTGATGACGGTGGCCCGCAACCGGGTCCTCGACGTGCTGCGGCGGGCCTCCGTCGAGCGGCGCAAGCTGCGCGAACTGGCGGTGCTGGCGCTCACCGCCGCGACTGCCGAGCCGACCGACGAGGAGGTCGTGGACGACCGGCTGAGACTGATCTTCACCTGCTGCCATCCGGCGCTCGCATTGGAGGCCCAGGTCGCGCTGACCCTGCGGACGATCTGTGCGGTACCGACCGCCGACATCGCCCGGGTCTTCCTGGTCAGCGAGTCGACGATGACCCGCCGGCTGACCCGCGCCAAGGCGAAGATCGCCGACGCGCGGATCCCGTACCGGGTGCCGCGCGGCGCGGCCCTCACCGAGCGGCTGCCGGGGGTGCTGGCCGTGCTCTACCTGCTGTTCACCCAGGGGTACGACGCGGACGGCGAACCGGCGTTCGCCGACGAGGCGATCCGGCTGGCCCGGCTGCTGGTGCGACTCATGCCGGACCAGTCGGACGCGCTGGCGTTGCTCGCGCTCTTCCTGTTGCAGCACTCCCGCCACGCGGCCCGGCGGGACCCGAACGGCGACCTGGTCCCGCTCGACCAGCAGGACCGGTCGCGCTGGGACCAGACGGCGATCGCCGAGGGCGTACGCCTGCTCGGCGGGCTGCCGCAGCACGGCCCGTACGCGTGGCAGGCCCGGATCGCGGCCTGCCACGCCACCGCGTCCCGCGCCGAGGAGACCGACTGGCGGCGGATCGCCGAGTGCTACGACCAACTCGTCCGGCTCCAGCCGACCCCGGTGGTCGCGCTCAACCGGGCCGTGGCGCACGGCTACGCGTACGGACCGGCGGTCGGGCTGGCCCTGCTCGCCGAGGCCCGGGCCGGCGGCGCGCTCGACGACTATCCGCTGACCCTCGCCGTGGAGGCGGACCTCGTCGCCCGGCAGGGCGACGCCGAGCGGGCGGCGGTGCTGTTCCGCGCGGCGGCGGCCCGGACGCCCGGCGACGCCGAGCGCCGCGCCCTGCTCGACCGGTCCAGGTCCGGCCCGGCGATCCGGCCTTCGTAGTCGCGACAAGATTGCGAAAAGGGGCGCAACGCCCGCACGGGACTGCGGATTCCATGTCGAGCGGTCGATACTGCGGACATGGTGAGACTGGCCCGGATGCTGGTGATGGTGGTGCTCGCGTCAACGGTGGCGGCCTGTGACGGCGGGGCGCCTCCAGCGCCGAGGGCCTCCACTCCGGCGGCGACGATGTCCCCGTCGGCGGCGGCCGGCGAGTTCCCGGTGCCACCGCTCCGGTTGCCCACCGTGGCACCCGGTGCGCCCTGCCCGGTCACCGAGCCGCATCGCTGGTCCAACCCGGACCAGGCGGGCCGGGTGCTCGGTCCAGGCCCGCTCTACCCGGTCGCCGACTACTTCCCCGACGGTGCGCTCCGGCTGCGCGACGAGGACCGGCAACCGGACGGCACGTACGTGAAGAAGGTCCGGTGGATCGGCTCCGGCTACACCGGCCCGGTGCTGGTGCGGGCGGGGCGGATCGACGGGCCGGGCACCGCCACGGCACAGTTCTCCTACACCGGTGAATCCCGCGACGACGGGCACCACGCCGTGCTCACCGATCCGGCGAGCGACCTGCCGGGCACCACGACGGTCGGCGGCCCAGGCTGCTACGCGTACCAGGTCGACGGCACGTCGTTCAGCCTGAACATCGTGTTCCAGGCCATCCCGGAGGCGACAGCCACCCCGTCGACGAGGTGAACGTCGACCACGACCACCAGGGCTGACGCCCCTCCAGGCCAGCGCCCTCACCGCTGGTACGCCGCCAGCAGTTCGGTCACCTGGCCGGGATCGAGGTCACGGCCCTGGCGGGCTGCGGCGGCGAAGGGTTCGGGGCCCGCTGCCGCCCGCAGCGCGGTGCGTACCTGCGGCGCATGCACCGGGTCGGTGCGTTCCGGGTCGAAGCCGAGCGTGGCCGACATCGCGTCGAGGGCGCCCAGCACGGTCGCGCCGTCGATCGCCGGGTCCCGCCCGGCCGGCGCGTCGCCGGTGCCGGCGATCCGGGCCAATGCGCCGGCCGTGGTGTGGGCGACCATCATCCAGGAGGTGACGTCGCCCGCGTCCTGCCGGTGCGCCAGTGTCGCCGCACCGAGTCCGGCCGCGGCGGCGGGTCGGTCCCGGGCCAACTCGGCCCGCATCAACGACCAGGCGGCATTGCTGGCGGCGAAGTCGTGACCACAGGCCACCGCCGTCCGCCAGCCGTCCGAAAGGTGTCCGGCGGCCGCCTCCGCGCCCCGGGTGAGGAGCACCACCAGCCCGAACGAGGTGCGTACCTCCGCCCGCACCCATTCCTGCCCGCTCTGCTCGGCCAACCGCATGGCGACCTCCGCCCGGTCGAGCGCCCGCTGCGGGTCGCCGGCCAGCACCGCGAAGTGCGCCGCGTAGCCGCCGCACCGGGCCTGGGTGACCTGGTCGCCGGCCCGCTCGGCGTGCGCGGCGGCGGTGCTCATCAGCGAGTACGCCGCAGCGACGTCACCGGCGAGGTAGCGCAGCCCGGCGCGGGCGAGCAGGGCGCGGGCGGTGAGCCGGAAGTCGACGTCGCCGGACCGGTCGGCGGAATCCAGCAGTTCGCCGAGCAGGCCACCGCCCTCGTCGATCGCTCCCCATCGGTACCAGAACCAGATCAGCGCGCCGACCAGCCGCAGCCCGGTCACCGTGTCCCCGGCCTCGCGGGCGGTGGCGAAGGCGGCCCGGACGTTGTCCCGTTCCGCGCCCATCCGGGCGGTCCACCAGGCGGCCCGGCCGCTGACCATCCCGGTCTCGGCGGTCTCCGCCAGGTCGCGCATCCAGAGCAGATGGGCGCGTCGCGCTGCGGCCCGCTCTGCCGGCTGCGCGGCCTGCTCGGCGAAGGCGCGGACCGGCTCCAGCAGCCGGTACCGGTCGTCGCGACCGCGGAGCACCAGTGAACGGTCGGTGAGGTCGCCGACCCGCAGCGCGGTGCCGGGCAGGTCCACGGGGGACACGTCCGCGCCGGCCGTTCGGGAATCCTGCGCGTCAGTCGGCCCGGCGTCCAGCCGCCCGGCGAGGTCGGCGACCGCGTCGAGGGTGAACCCACCGGAGAAGACGCTGACCGTCCGGAGTAGTCGCTGCTCCTCCGGTTCGAGCAGGTCGTATCCCCAGGCGAGGGCGGCGGTGAGGGAACGGTGCCGGACGGGGCCGTCGCGCCGGCCGCCGACCAGCAGCGCCGACCGGTCGGTCAGGCTCGCGGCGAGCACGTCCAGTGGCAGGACCCGGGAGCGTGCCGCAGCGATCTCCACCGCGAGCGGCAGACCGTCCACCGCCGCGCAGATCCGCCGGACCAGCCGCCGGTCGGCGTCCTCGATCCGCCAGCCCGGCCGCGCTGCCCGGGCCCGGCTGACGAACAGCTCCACCGCATCCGGCAGCGGTAGCGGGCCCACCTCGGCGATCGCCTCGCCGGCCACCCGCAGCGGCTGCTGGCCGGTGGCCAGTACCCGGATCCCCGGGGCGGCGCCGAGCAGCGTGGCGACCAGCCGGGCCGTCTCCTCCGCCAGGTGCTCGCAGTTGTCGAGCACGAGCAGTGCGTCCCAGCCGTGCAGCACGGCGGCGAGCGTGTCGAGGCTCTCGATGCCGAGCAGGCCCAGCGCACCGGCCACCGTCGCCGCCACCAACTTCGGGTCGCGTACCGGGGCCAGTTCGACCAGCCATGGCCCGGTCGCGGCGGGCGGGGCGGCCCGGGCCAGCTCCAGCGCGAGCCGCGTCTTGCCCACCCCGCCC
>NZ_POTY01000066.1 GCF_003236315.1 Micromonospora craterilacus | reverse complement strand
GGGTCTGGGTCGGCGGATCCGGATCCTCGGGTTCCTCGACGGAGACGAAGATCACCACCTTGCTGCCCTTGGTGCGCTGGGTGTTGGCGTTCGGGTTCTGGTCGGTCACCCGGCCAGCCCGATCAGCGGGCACCTCCGGGCCAATTTCCACCGAGGGTACAAAGCCGGCACGCTCCAGCTCCCGCTTCGCCTCGGCCTCGGTCAAGCTCACAACGTTCGGCACACGTACCACGTTGCCCTTGGAGACGACGAGCGTGACCTCGGAGTTTTCCGCAACGACTTCTCCGGAGGGCGGGGACATGTCGAGCACCGTGCCCGCGGTGGCGGCGTTGTCCTTATCGTCGACCTTGACCTTGAGGTTGAGTTCCTTGAGCCGGGCCTCGGCGAACTCACGCGTGCCGCCGACCAGCCCGGGCGGGATCTTCACCGTCGGCTTTCCGCCGCAGACCCGTACGGTCACCGTGCTGTTCGGCGCCACCCGCTCGGCGGCGGCCGGGGTCTGGTTGGTCACGGTGTTCTTCTTGCAGTCCGAGGTGAACTCCGGATCGCCGAGCGCCGGCTGCAAACCGGCCTCCTGAATCCGGGCGTACGCGTCCTGCTGGCTCAACCCGGTCACCTGCGGCACCGGATTTTCCTCGGGATCTCGATTGTTCAGCAGCAGCGCGGCGACCAGGGCGATCACCGCGAGCACGCCGAGCGCGGCGAACATCGCGATCAGCCAGGACGAGGCCCGGCGCTGGCGCGGGTCACCCACCCGGGCCGGGATCTGCCGGGTCTGCGTCGCCCCGGCCGACGGGTACCCCGGGCCACTGGCCGCGGCCATCGCCACGGTCTCGTCCTCGCGCAACACCGGGGTCGCCATCACGGGCCGGCCGGCTGCCGCCCGGAGCAGGTCGGCGCGCATCTCGCCGGCGCTCTGGTAACGGTTGAGCGGGTTCTTCGACAGCGCCTTGAGCACGATCGCGTCGACCGCCGGGTTGACGTCCGGGTTGAGGTCGCTCGGCGTCGGCGGCGCCTCCCGAACGTGCTGGTACGCGACGCTGACCGGGCTGTCGCCGACGAACGGCGGGTGCCCGCAGAGCAGCTCGAAGAGCACGCAGCCGGCGGCGTACACGTCGGAGCGGGCGTCGACGGCCTCACCGCGCGCCTGCTCCGGGGAAAGATACTGTGCGGTACCGATGACCGCGCTTGTCTGCGTCATCGTGGTGGCACCGCTGGCCAGCGCCCGGGCGATGCCGAAGTCCATCACCTTGACCTGGCCGGTCTGGGTGAGCATGACGTTGCCGGGCTTGATGTCGCGGTGGATGATGCCGTGCCGGTGGCTGAACTCCAGCGCCGCGCACATGTCCGCGCAGATTTCCAGCGCCCGCCGGGGCTGCAACCGGCCCTCGGCGCCGAGCACCTCCTTGAGGGTGCGCCCGTTGACGAACTCCATCACGATGAACGGGAGGGTTTCGCCGGTGGGGGCCTGTTCCTCCCCGGTGTCGTAAACGGCGACGATGGCCGGGTGGTTGAGCGAGGCGGCGTTCTGCGCCTCGCGCCGGAAGCGCATCTGGAAGGTGGCATCCCGGGCGAGATCCGTCCGAAGCATCTTGATCGCGACGTCCCGACCGAGCCGCAGGTCGCGACCGCGGTGGACCTCGGCCATGCCGCCATACCCGAGCAGCTCGCCGACCTGGTACCTGCCACCGAGCAGGCGGGCCTGCGCTGTCATCGCGTCTGTCGTCCTTCGCTCGTCGTCGTCTCGTCGCTGCCCGGTCGGGGCGGATCCAGTCGACGGTACGCCGTGCCGGCCGGATCGTCTCGTCCGTCGAGCCGCAGCGCGTCGGACGTCACCACTCGCCCGGACGTCCCGCCCGACATGCTGTCGTTGAAGTTCTTCCGCACGTGGTAGGAAACCACGCCGGAGCAGAGAAGAACCAGTGCGCCGAGCACGATGACCAGGAACACCGTCCCGGAGCGCGATCGGCGCGGCACTGGCCGTGACGGACCGGGCTGCGGGGCGTACGGCGGCGGGACCGTGGCCGCACCGCGTGGATAGCTGGTCACCGCCGGCGCGACCGTCGTGGGACGCGGCGGTTGTGCCACCGGCGGGCGGGCTGGCGGCGGCATCGCGGCCGGCCGGTGCCCCGCCGCGGCGTGCGGTGCGGCCGGGGCGTGGCCCGACATCGGAGAGTGCGGCGCCGCCGGGGGACGCGGCGGCTGCGGCGCCGGCACCTGGGCTCGACCCGGAGCCGGCGACGCCGGCGCGGCCGAGATCGGGGCGGCGGCCTGGCCACCGGCCCGGGCCTGCTGGGACAGCGCCGTCTTCAGCTGGCGGGCCGCCCCGGCGAACACCGCGGCGCTCGGCCAGCGGTCCTTCGGGTCTTTGGCCATCGCCCGCTCCACCAGCGCCCGGACCTGGGGCGGGATGTCCGACGGCAGCGCCCTGGGGGTCTCCTGGACGTGCCGCATGGCGATGTCGAGAGGGTTGTCACCCTCGAACGGCCGGCGTCCGGCGAGGCACTGGTACGCGACCACGCCCAGGGCGTAGACGTCGGACGCGGGGGTGGCGACCTGGCCGGTGGCCTGTTCCGGCGAGATGTACGAGGCGGTGCCGAGCACCGAGCCGGCCGCGGTGAGCTGCCCGACGAGTTCGGAGCGGGCGATGCCGAAATCGGTCAGCACCAGCGTGCCGTTGGGGCGGACCAGCAGGTTGCCGGGCTTCACGTCCCGGTGCACGATGCCCTTGACGTGGGCGGCGTGCAGTGCGTCGGCGGCCTGCGCGACCAGCGCCATCGTCCGGGCCGGGGTGAGCCGGCCGACCCGGCTGAGCGTGGCCGACAGCGGATCGCCCTCGACGTACTCCATCACCAGGAAGGCGATGTGCTGGTCGTTGCCGAAGTCGTAGACATCGACCACGCCCGGATGGTTGATGGTCGCCATGGTGCGGGCCTCGCCCCGGAACCGTTCGGCGAAACCCGGCTCGTCCAGCAGTGCCGGCAGCAGGCTCTTGACCGCAACCGTACGGCCGAGCACCTGGTCGGTGCCGCGCCAGACGTCGCCCATGCCGCCGCTGGCGATCCGCTCGTCGAGACGGTAACGGTTGCCGAGCTGCACCCCCGGACTGAGCATGTCAGCGCCCCCCGGGGTCGGAGATGGCGGCCCGCATGATCTGCCCGGCGATCCGGGCGGCCTCGGCGCTGCCGCCGCTGCCGGCCTCCTCCAGGACGACGCAGACGGCGGAGACCGGGTTGCCGTCGGAGTCGAGCGCGAAGCCGATGAACCAGCCGTGGTCGGGTCGGTCGGGCGCGGACTGGGCGGTGCCGGTCTTGCCGCCGACGGTGTAGCCGTTGATCCGCGCGTTCCGGCCGGTGCCGTTCTCGACCACGCTGACCATCATGTCCCGCAGGTCGCCGGCGACCTGACTGTTGACCGGCTTACGCAGCTCGCGCGGCTTCGCGGTGTCGTAGACGGTGGTGCGGTCCGGCGCCAGCAGCTGGCGCACCAGGTACGGCCGCATCTGGCTGCCGTTGTTGGCGACCGCTGCGGCGATCATGGCCCCTTCCAGCGGGGTCATCCGGACGTCGCGCTGCCCGATGGAGGACTGGGCCAGCGCCGCCGGGTCGGCGCCGCCGTCCGGGTTCTCCATGCTGCCGGTACGGCTGGCCGCCACGGATAGTCCGCCCTCGCCGAGCCGGCCGACGGTGAGGTCGTCCTGCTCGAACCCGAACTGCCGGGCCTTCTCCTTGATCACGTCGGGGCCGAGCTGCACACCGAGCTTGGCGAAGCCGGTGTTGCAGGAGTCGGTGACCGCCTTCATCAGGGTGACCTGGGACTGCGGGCAGATCGACGGGACGGCGTTGGTGATCGACCCACCGGAGGTGGGCGGGGTGTAGCTCGGTCCGGCCGGGATGTTGGTGTCCTTGCTGATCCCGTTCTCCAGCGCCGCGGCGGCCACCACGATCTTGAACGTGGATCCGGGGGGCAGCACCTCGGCGAGCGCCCGGTTGCGCAGCGGACGCGCCGCGTCCTGCTCCAGCTTGTTGTAGGCCGCAGCGGCCTCGTTGCTGCTGTGGCTGGCCAGCGGGTTCGGGTCGAAGCTGGGCATGGAGACCAACGCCTGCACCGCTCCGGTACGCGGGTCGATGGCGATGGCCGCGCCCTTCTTCACCCCGCGGTTGTTGTTGCGCAGCTGGTCGTACGCGACGTCCTGGGCGCGCGGCGAGAGGGTGAGCAGCACGTTGCCGCCGGCGGTGCGGTCGCCGGTGAACATGTCCTTGATCCGGTCGCCGATCAACTGGTCGCTGGTGCCGGCGAGAAAGTCGTTCTCGGATTTCTCGATGCCGGTGTCGGCGAGGTTGACCGGCTTGTAGCCGAGCACGTGGGCGTACTTGGCCCCGCCCGGATACGTACGCAGGAAGGTCAGCTCGCCGTCGGTCTCCTTGCTGACCGCGAGGGCGGTGCCGCCCGCCTCGATGTTGCCGCGGCGCCGCTCGTACTCGGCGACCTGGACTCGACCGTTGTAGTCGCTGGTGCGGTATTCGTCGGCCTTGTACGCCTGAATCCAGTTCAGATTGGCGAAGAGCAGGCCGAACAGGACGATGACGACGACACCGACCCGGCGCAGGGGTGCGTTCACGGCCTGATCACCTCCGTCGGGGCCCCGTGCAGCTGCTCGGGCGGGCCACCGGCGGGACGGGACAGCTTGCCGCCGACGCCGGTCACCGGGCGGCGCCCGGCGTCGGACACCCGCAGCAGCACCGCGATGAGCAGCCAGTTCGCCATCAGCGAGGAGCCGCCGGCGGAGAGGAACGGGGTGGTCTGGCCGGTCAGCGGGATGAGCCCGCTGATCCCGCCGACGATCACGAAGACCTGCAACGCGAGGGTGAAGGCCAGGCCACCGGCGAGCAGCTTGCCGAACGAGTCCCGCACCGCCAGGGCGGCGCGCAGCCCCCGCTCCACGATCAGCAGGTAGATCACCAGCAGCGCGGAGAGGCCGAACAAGCCGATTTCCTCACCGATGCCGGCGAAGATGAAGTCGTTCTGCACCTCGGGCAGCAGCAGCGGCTGGCCACCACCGGGGCCGGCCCCGAACAACCCGCCGGTGCCCAGCGCGAGCAGCCCCTGCACCAGCTGGTAGCCCTTGTCGTACGGGTCGCCGAACGGGTCGAGCCAGATCTCCGCCCGCAGGTAGAAGTTCGCGAACGGGCCGCCGACCGCCTCGCCGAGCACGTACGCCAGGTAGGCGCCGCCGAAGAACAGGACCAGACCGATGAGCAGCCAACTGACCCGCTCGGTGGCGATGTACAGCGTCACCACGAACATGCCGAAGTAGAGCAGCGAGGTGCCCAGGTCCTTCTCGAAGACGAGGACCAGCAGGCTGATCGCCCAGACCACGAGCACCGGGCCGAGGTCACGCCCGCGCGGGAAGTCGATGCCGAGGAACCGGTGGCTGGCCAGCGACAGCACCTCGCGCTTGCGGACCAGGTAGTAGGCGAAGAAGACCAGCAGGGCCAGCTTGGCGAACTCGCCGGGCTGGATGGAGAAGCCGCCGACGCGTACCCACAGCTTCGCGCCGTTGATCTCGGAGATGCTGGCCGGCAGCACCGCCGGCAGCATCACCAGCACGATGCCCGCCAGGCCCAGGGTGTACGAGTAGCGGGAGACCGACCGGTGGTCGCGCATCAGGGCGAGCAGCCCGGCGGCGAGGATCACCGACACCAGCGTCCAGGCCAGCTGCCGGCCGCCGATACCGGCGAAGGTGGCCAGTTCGGCCCGCTCGGCGGGCGTCGCCTGGGCCAGGTCGAGCCGGTGCAGGAAACCGACGCCGAGCCCGTTGAGCAGGGCCACCGCCGGCAGCAGGGCCGGATCGGCGAACGGCGCCAGGAACCGGATCACCAGGTGCATGCCGAGGAACACCGCGGAGAGCGCGGCGGCCGGCACCCAGAAGGTGGGGGTGATCGTGTCGAGCACGTTCGCCTCGACCATCGCCCCGTACGCGGCGACCAGGACCATCGCCAGCACCAGCAGCGACAGCTCGGCGTTGCGCCGGGACCGGGCCAGGCGTGTGCCGGGCCGCTCGCCCGCGTTGACGGGCGAGGATGCCGGGGTGGCGGCTGCGGTCACGATCGTCCTCGGTTCGGTGCCGACGCCTACTCGGGCGACCGGCAGGCCGCCGGGTCGACCGTGGGCGAGAAGGTGTCGGCGGGCGGGGCGTCGGGGGTGCTGGCCGGCGGGGCCACGGACCCACCGGCGGGCGACGGCGAGCCGCTGCCTACCGGGGACGGCGAACCGGCCGGTGCGGTCGGTGCCGGGGACGGTGAACCGGCCGGAGCACTCGGCGTGACAGTGGGCGAGGCGGCCGGGGAGGGCGGGCAGACCGGCTTGAGGTTGACGTTGGTCGGGCTGTCCATCGTCAGTTCCGCCAGCCGGCGTTCCGCGTCCGGCTCGCTCTTGGCCGGGATGCCCTGCTTGACCTGCTCCTGCGCGGCGAGGGTGAGGTCGTCCAGCTGGGCGGTGCTGGTCGAGTGCACGCTGGAGAGATCCATGCCGGCGATCTGGCCCTGGATGCCGCGGAACACGGCCACCTGGCCGTCCGCGGTCGCGCCGACGTAGTACTGCTGCTGGGCGTAACTCCACCCGGCGAAGAGACCGCCGCCGACGAGCACCATCAGGGCGGTCGCCATGGCGACGGCGCGCAGCGGGCGGCGCCGGGCCTCCGGCTCGTCGTCGTTCGTGGCGGGCTCCTCCGGTGCGGCGGGCCGGGGCGCGTTGAGCGCCGAGGCCCGGGCGGCCGGGGTGGAGACGTCGGCCGAGGTCGCCATGCCCCGGTCACGCGCCGCCGCGCCGCCGACGATCGGGGCCGCCTCGACGATGTCGCGGTCGGTGGCGTCGGCGATGATCACGGTGATGTTGTCCGGGCCGCCGCCGCGCAGGGCGAGCTGGACCAGCCGCTCGACGCACTGCTGCGGGTCGGCGTAATCGCGCATGCTCTCGGCGATGGTCTCCGCGCTGACCACGCCGGAGAGACCGTCGGAACAGATCAGGTAGCGATCGCCCGGCAGCACCTGACGGACCGAGTACTCGGGGTCGATGTCGCGGCCGTCCAGGGCACGGGTGAGCAGCGAGCGCTGGGGGTGGCTGCTCGCCTCCTCCGGACTGATCCGGCCCTCGTCCACCAGCATCTGGACGTAGGTGTCGTCCTTGGTGATCTGCGCGAACTCACCGCCGCGCAGGAGATAGGCCCGCGAGTCGCCGATGTGGACCATGCCCAGCTTGCTGCCGGAGAAGAGGGTCGCGGTCAGCGTGGTGCCCATCCCCTCCAGCTGCGGGTTGGCGTCCACGGTCTCGCGGAGCTGTTGGTTGGCGGTGCCCACGGCGGAGCGGAGCGCGTCGACCAGGGCGTCACCAGGGACGTCCTCGTCCAACGGCGCCATGGCACCGATGACAATGTTGCTGGCGACGTCACCGGCGGCCATGCCGCCCATGCCGTCGGCGACGGCGAGTAGCCGCGGTCCGGCGTAGACGGAGTCCTGATTACCGTCTCGGATCAGACCGCGGTCGCTGTGGGCCGCATAGCGCAGGGTCAGAGTCATGGCCGTAATTCGAGAGAGGTGCGGCCGATCCGGATCGGCACGCCGAGGGGTACGGGGGTTGGTCCGGTGACCTTAGCGCGATCCAGGTACGTCCCGTTAGTCGAACCAAGGTCCTCTACGAACCATTGCCCGTCACGCGGCACGAGCCGGGCGTGTCGCGCGGACGCGTAGTCGTCGGTGATGACGAGGGTGGAGTCCTCGGCGCGACCGATGGTTATCTGCGCCTCACCCAACGTGATCCTGGTGCCGGCCAGTTGGCCGGCCGTCACCACCAACTGGTGCGCCGCCCGGCCCCGCTTCACCTTCGCCGGTCTCGCCGTCGCCTGACCGGTCGACGCGCCCACCGATCGGGGCGCGGCCACCAGCCGGCCCGAGCGGGCCCCCGCGAAGAGGTCCCGCCGGATGACGCCGACCACCGTGAATACGAAGATCCACAGCAGCACGAGGAATCCGAAACGTGCGACGGTGATGACGAGTTCCGGCAAGTGGATCAGCCGTCCACGCGGAAGGTCAGGGTGGTGGTACCGAGCTGGATCATGTCACCGGGGTTCAGCGCCACGGCCGAGACCCGCTGGCCGTTGACCATGGTGCCGTTGGTCGAGCCGAGGTCGGTCAGCACGACCTGGCCGCCGTCGAAGTCCAGCCGGGCGTGTCGCCGGGAGATGCCGACGTCCGGAAGGCGCAGGTTGGCCTGGTCGCCGCGACCGATCACGGTCGAACCCATCTGCAGCGGGTAGGTGCGGCCGTCACCGGAGACCAGCCGTATGTTGCGCCCGCCACCGTGACCGGCCGGCGGGCCGTAGCCGCCGCCCTGGTCGTACGAGGGGTACCCGGACTGGCCGGCGTCGTAGCCGGGCGCCGATACCGGGGCGACCTCGCCACCGGTGTACACCTCAGCGGTGACCCGGAACATGCCCGTGTCCAGGCCTTCACCGCGCTCGATCTCGACGATCACGTCGCCGTAGACCGTCCAGGCCTGCTCGCCGATGAACTCCGCCTGCGACTGGGCCAGTTCCTGGGCCAGCGCGGCGGCGTACGGCGCCAGCCGACTGTGGTCGTACGGCGAGAGATCGATCACGTAGCGGTTGGGCACCAACGTGCGCCCACCGGCCAGGATGGCCTTGTGCGCCTCGGCCTCCCGCTGCATGGCGTTGAGGATCTCCACGGGGTGCACTACCCCTTTGAAGACCTTGGCGAAGGCCCCTTCGACCAGGCCTTCCAGACGCTTCTCGAAGCGTTGCAGCACGCTCACCGGCTCCTCCTCGGGTCCCGAGGACATGATGGTATCCGTCCAGACCGCACGCAGCTCACACGCCGCTCGGCCGGCCGGCCACGGCCTGTTCGGACGGCTCCGAAACGTCGTGCTACTCTTTCGTCCGCCACGAACGGTAACCGCTGCACGCAGCGAATGCCATTCGCGGTGAAGACTAGGGCCGCGTAAGATGGCCGAGGCCCGCTGGCGACAGCGGGACCGGCACGGAATAGGCTGTCCGAGGTCAAGCCACGGGGAAGTGGCGGAATGGCAGACGCGCACGGTTCAGGTCCGTGTGCCCGAAAGGGCGTGGGGGTTCAACTCCCCCCTTCCCCACCACAGACGAGGGCTCTGCGGCGACGCGGGGCCCTCGCTCCGTATCGGGGCGTGCCGGACGTCACGCTATGCTCCGATGGTTTCTGCCTCCGACGCACCAGGAGTGGCATGTGAGTGTCGCATTCGTGACCGGTTCGGGCGGGCTGATCGGCTCCGAGGCGGTCCGGCACTTCGCCGGCCTCGGTCTCGACGTCGTCGGCATCGACAACGACATGCGGCAGGAGTTCTTCGGCGAGGAGGCGTCCACCGCCTGGAACGTCCGCCGGCTGACCGACGAGCTGGGTGAGGCGTACTCGCACCACAGCATCGACATCCGGGACCGCGGCGCGCTCGGCGCGCTGTTCCAGCGGTACGGCCGGGACGTGGCCGTGGTGATCCACACAGCCGCGCAGCCCTCGCACGACTGGGCGGTTCGCGATCCGTTCACCGATTTCGACGTGAACGCCGCCGGCACGCTGAACGTCCTGCAGAACGTCCGGGAACACTGCATCGACGCGCCGATCATCCACTGCTCGACCAACAAGGTCTACGGCGACCGGCCGAACAGCCTGCCCCTGGTCGAGCTGGCGACCCGCTGGGAGATCGAGCCGGGCCATCCGTACGAGCAGGGCATCCGCGAGGACATGTCGATCGACGCCTGCCTGCACTCGATCTTCGGTGCCTCCAAGGTCGCCGCGGACGTGATGGTGCAGGAGTACGGCCGGTACTTCGGCATGAAGACGGCCTGCTTCCGGGGCGGGACGCTGACCGGTCCGGCGCACTCGGCGACCGAGTTGCACGGCTTCCTCGGCTACCTGATGCGGGCCAACATGGAACGCCGGATATACCGGATCTACGGCTACCAGGGCAAGCAGGTCCGCGACGCCATCCACAGCTCGGACGTGGTCTCCGCGTTCGAGGCGTTCTTCCGCAACCCGCGCTCCGCCGCCGTCTACAACCTCGGCGGCGGCCGGCACTCCAACACCTCGATGCGCGAGGCGTTCGCCGAGGCCGAACGGATCACCGGCCAGGAGATGATCTCGGAGTACGTCGAGGCCAACCGGATCGGCGACCACAAGTGGTGGATCGGCTCCAACGAGGCGTTCCAGGCCGACTATCCGGACTGGAAGCAGGTCTACGACGTACCGATGATCATGCGTGAGATCTACGACGCCAACGTGGACAAGTGGGTGCCCGGAGCATGAGAAAGCGGAACGTCCTCGGCGTCCTGGTCGACGCCACCGACTACGCGGAGGCGACCGAGCAGGTGGTGGCCGCCGCGCAGGAGCGACGCCCGCTGGCGCTGACCGCGCTGGCCGTACACGGTGTGATGACCGGGGTGCTGGACCCGGCGCACAACGCCCGGCTCAACTCCTTCGACGTGGTGACCCCGGACGGTCAGCCGGTGCGCTGGGCGCTGAACCTGCTGCACGGCGCCGGTCTCACCGACCGGGTCTACGGGCCGCTGCTGACCCTGCACGTGCTCTCCCGGTTCGCCGACGAGGGCCTGCCGGTCTATCTGTACGGCTCGACCGAGGAGACCCTGGCCCGGCTGATCCCGGAGCTGGAGCGGAAGTTCCCTGCGCTGAAGATCGCCGGGGTGGAGCCGTCGAAGTTCCGCGCCGTGCGGCCCGGCGAGGACGTCGAGATCGCCGACCGGATCAAGGCCAGCGGTGCCCGCCTCGTCCTGGTCGGGCTGGGCTGCCCCCGCCAGGAGGTCTTCGCGTACGCGATGCGTCCGCTGCTCGACATGCCACTGATGGCGGTCGGTGCCGCCTTCGACTACCACGCCGGGCTGCTGCGCCAGCCGCCGCCGTGGATGCAGCGCGCCGGGCTGGAGTGGTTCTGGCGGCTCGGCCTGGAGCCGAAGCGGCTGTGGCGGCGTTACGTGATCCTCAACCCGGCGTACCTTGGCCGGTTGTTCGCGCAGAAGACCGGGCTGTGGAAGGCCCGGCCGCCCGCCCCGGCCACCGAACGGCCCACCGGGTTCGCGGTCTGACCCGACGCAACCGCCCTCGACGCCGTCCTCTACGCAACCGGGCCCCGGCTTCTGCCGGGGCCCGGTGCCGTTTCACGTCAGAGGGTCAGCGTCCAGGTGTTGATGTAGCCGGTGTCACCGCTGTAGACGTCGCGCACCTGCAGGCGCCAGGTGCCGTTCGCCGCCTTGCTGGACAGGTTCACCGTGTAGGTGGCGTTGACGTTGCTCGCGCTGTCGAAGATGCTGCTGTTCTTCAGCCGGTACGACGTGCCGTCCGGGGCGAGCAGGTCGATGACCAGGTCGCCGCGGTAGGTGTGCACGATGTTCACCGCGACGGTCGAGGCCGACGAGGCGTTCCGGTTGCAACCGGAGATGGTGATCGAGCTGGTCACCGCCGCGCCGGCGTCCGGAATCGGCACGTCGGTGCCGTTGGTACCGGAGCAGCCGCCGCCGGTGCCGGTCACCGTCAGCGAGTACGTCGCCGTCTTGCTGCCGGAGGCGGCGGTGCCGGTCACCGTCACCGGGTAGGTCCCGGCCGGGGTGCTGGCCGAGGTGCTGATGGTCAGCGTCGACGAGCCGCCCGAGGTGACCGTGGCCGGGCTGAACGAGGCGGTCGCCCCGGACGGCAGGCCGCTGGCCGAGAGGCTGACCGACTGGGCGGACCCGTTGGTGGTGGCGGTGGCCACCGTGGCGGTCACCGAGCCGCCGGGCGCGGTGGAGCCGGAGGTCGGCGAGACCGAGACCGAGAAGTCGTTGGTCGGCGGCGGGGTGCTGCCGTTGACGACGTACAGCAGCCGGTTCGGGGTGCCGGTGCCCACGTTCGTGATCACGTTCGGGGTGGCGTTGTTGACCAGGTAGTCCCGGACCTGTTGCGGGGTCCACGACGGGTTGGCCGAGAGCACCAGGGCAGCGGCCCCGGCGACGTGCGGCGACGCCATCGAGGTGCCGCTGATCGAGTTCGTCGCGGTGTCGTTGGTGTGCCAGGCCGACGTGATGCTCACCCCCGGCGCCAGGATGTCCACGCAGGTGCCGAAGTTGGAGAAGCTCGCGGCGGCGTCGTTGTTCTGGGTGGCACCGACGGTGATCGCCGGCTCGGCCCGGGCCGGGGAGTAGTTGCAGGCGTTCTGCCGGTTGCCGAAGATGTCGCCGTTGCCGGCGGCGACCGCGTACGTGACGCCGGAGTTGATCGAGTTGATCACGGCGTTGTCGGTGGCCGCGCTCGCCCCGCCACCGAGGCTCATGTTGGCGACGGCGGGCTTGACCGCGTTCGCGGTGACCCAGTCGATGCCGGCGATCACCCCGGCGTTGGTGCCACTGCCCTGGCAGTTGAGCACCTTCACGGCCACCAGCCGGGTGCCCTTGGCCACCCCGTACGCCGAGCCGCCGACCGTGCCGGCGACGTGGGTGCCGTGGCCGTTGCAGTCGGTGTTGTTGGAGTCGACCGTGTTGGTGCCCCAGGTCGCCCGGCCGCCGAAGTCCGAGTGGGTGGTCCGGATGCCGGTGTCGATGACGTACGAGGTCACGTTCGTGGCCGTGTTGGGATACGTGTAGGAGCTGTTCAGCGGCAGGTTCCGCTGGTCGATCCGGTCCAGGCCCCAGGACGGGGGGTTCGTCTGGGTGCCGGCGATCGACACGGTGTGGTTCTGCTCGACGTACGCCACCGCGGGGTCTGCGGCGATCCGGGCCGCGGCCTTGGCGCTGACCCGCAGCTCGGCGCCGCGCACCGCCGTGCGGTACGTCCGGGCGGTCGCGCCGCCGTGCCGACGTAGCAGCCGGTCCACGGAGGACCCGACGGCGGCGCGGCTGACCTCGCTGTCCTTGAACACGACGATGTAGCTGTCGTCGACGGCGGTGGCACCGCCGGCACTTCGGATCGTGCCGACCGGCTCGGCGGCCATGGCCGGCGTCGCCGTGGCCATCATGGCCAGCGCGGCCAGCCCGACGATAACGGACCTGTGTGGAAGAGCCATCTTCCTACCTCCCTCCGACCAGCACCGATCGTCTACCTGCTCATGGCAGGTTGATCGATGATTGCCGATCGAAGTGAGGGTAGTTCGACGCCCGGAGACTGATGAACATGCCGGATCCCCCATAACACGGCGGGATGGCTCCCCTACGGGGGCCGGTTACGGGACGAACGGGGGGTGAGCCCGGATTCGCCGAACCGGATATCGGGCAAGGCTGATGGTATGCAGAGCCACCTCGCCCTCCTGCTCCCGGTCGCCACCGTCTGGTGGGTCGCCGGCTACCTAGCGGACGGGCTGCCCCGGCTGACCCACGCCCGCGGGCTACGCCGGCACACCGGCTGGCTGCTCGCGCTGACCCTGACCGGGCTCGGCCTGACGGTGGCCCTGCCGATCGCCGCTCTCGGCGGGATGCCCCTGGCGGACCGGGCCGCGAACGGACTCATGCTCGCCGCCGCCCCGGCGCTGGTGGTGGCGATCTGCACGGTACGCCGGGTGCGCCGGCTCCGTGCCGGGGCGACCACGTTGGCCGTCGCACCCCGGACCCCGGCCCCGCACGGGTTACGCGCCGCAGCCGCCCACCCGCTGATCGGGCTGCCGTTGCAGGTGACCGGGCTGGCTCTGCTGCCGCCCCTGATCCTGGCCAGCGGGGCCGGTCAGTTCCTCGGGCCCGGGACGACCGGGCCGGCGATCACCGTCGGGGCGCTCGGCGTCGGGGTCATCGGCGTACGCCACGCCCTGCGCCACAACCGGCTCGCCGAGCGGGCCAGGCCGGAGCGGGCGGCGGCGGCCTCAGCGCGCCCGGCCGGAGCCCTGCACGTATAGCAGTTC
The DNA here is from genome assembly GCF_003236315.1 of Micromonospora craterilacus. GTDB lineage: Bacteria > Actinomycetota > Actinomycetes > Mycobacteriales > Micromonosporaceae > Micromonospora > Micromonospora craterilacus. Next base: position 15,017 of record NZ_POTY01000066.1, on the reverse strand, counting down.
CAGGATCGCCCGCGTCGCCTCGAACCAACGGTCCAGCCAGCCGGGCGGCGGCACGCTGCCGCGCGGCGGCAGCTCCATCATCAGACCGCGCAGCAGCGGGTGGTCCACGAGCGAACCGCTCTCCTCCATCGACCAGCCGGACGCCGGGAACGACGGCTCGGTGAGCGGGTTCGGATCCAGCGACGGCAGGGTGAGCGGCGGCCCGGCCGGATCGGTCGCTGCCGCGCCGTCCCGCCCGTCCGGCTCGGTGTCCGTCGACACCACCTCGGTCAACACGGTGTCCCGCCGGGCCCCGCGGTACTTACCGCCGAACCGCTCCGGCTTTCCCGGCCCGTTGGTGAGGTTGTCTGACCCGATACTCGTCATCCGTCTCGCCTGCCTCGCTCGGTTACCCGCCCTGCTCGGGGGGATGTCGACCAGCGCGTACCGAGAGGTACAACGAGACGGGCACGATGTGGCGACGGGAGCCGGCGGATCATGCGGGCCGGGGCGCGGCCACCCGCCCGGTTCGCGCTGAACGACACGGGTCTCCGCCCGGCCAGGCCGGACGGAGACCCGTCACCACTATTCCGGGACTCAGCCCCGACCGAACCCGCCGTCCCTGGTGCTGACGACGAAGGCGTGCCAATCACCCGGGGCGAAGACGAGAGCCGGACCGGCCTTGTCCTTCGAGTCCCGAACCCCGACCGCCCCGGTCACGTACGCCACCTCCACGCAGTTGTCACAGTTCGGCCCGCTCTTCGAGCTCTTGAACCAGCTTGCCTGCGTCAAGTCCACGGGGAATCCCTGCGTCGCCAATTCCACAACGGCTCCTCTACCAGTCTCGCGATGTGTGCGATGGACTCCTCCGGACGCATGGCCGCTGCTCGAATGTGATCGAAGATGAAGCTGTACTTCTGTAGTTCGTCGCTCTTCTCCAGGAAGAGCCCACCCGTGGCGTTCTCCGCGTACACGACATCCGGATCACCGGGCTCGGGGAAGCTGAGGATCGTGAAGGTGCCATCCATGCCGGCGTGCGCCCCTACCTCGAACGGCAGGACCTGCAACGTCACGTTCGGCAGCTGGGCCACCTCCACCAACCGTTTGAGCTGGTCACGCATGACCGTGTCCCCGCCCACCGGACGGCTTACCACCGCCTCATCGAGCACCACCCACAGATCGACCGGATCATCCTGGGTCAACAACGACTGACGGCCAAGTCGGACACGCACTCGTTGTCGTACCTGCTCAGGGCTGAAATCGGGCCGGGCAGCGCGGATCATCGCGCTGGCGTACTCCTCGGTTTCCAGCAGCCCCGGCACCACCTGCTGCTCGTACGCCCGGATCGAACTGGCGGCCGCCTCCAGCCCCACATAAGCCCCGACCAGCACCGTGCTGTACGGGTGCCACCAGCCCTTCTGCCGCGCCTCGCGGGCGATCTGCACCAGCTCGTCGCTTTCCGCACCGACCACGCCGTAGATCCGGAGCATGTCCCGCACGTCCCGAGGGGTGGCCGTCGTGTGGCCGGTCTCGATCCGGGAGATCTTGGAAGCCGAGCACTCCAACTGCTCCGCGACGGCCTCGATGGTGATCCCGGCCGTCTCGCGCTGGCGGCGCAGTTCCGCGCCGAGCCGGCGCCGCCGGATGGTCGGGCTGCGCCGCTCACTCACCGGTGTCACCTCTCCGCCTCGACGCGCCGCTGTCGCGCCACCCGCCCTCAGGCGCGACCATCGGGGCGGGCGTTCGCGGCATGGGGTGGAGCCGGTCGTCGGCCGGCCGCGGCGGGCGAAACCGGTCTCAGTGTGCCGTCCGGGTACTGGCACGTTCAAGCGCCGTTTCACGCGAGCCGCTCACGTATCGGCAAAACTCGACGTGCAACTTGCATGAAGCACGCCCCTGATGCACTCTGTCCGTATGACACGGGTCACGCACCGTCTCCACGCCATCTCCCCACGTGATCAACACGGTGGAGGTGAGGGCGGTGAGCGGGCCCGGCCGTCAGTCGCCGGCCCGGCCCCCGGACGCGGGGACCGGTCGCCCACGGCCGACGGCGGTGGCTCCAGCGACACCCCCTGAGCCGACCCAGGTCGAGCGACAGTTCGCCACCAGCGGATCCGGCGCCGACCATGCCAGCTCCACCAACCGGCCCACGAGACACGACCTCGTCGCCGGAGCCGAACATCCCCCCGATCAGCCTCGCCGGCCTTCCCCGCCGGCCAACCCTTTCCAGGAGCCCATGTGCTTCCCCGCTCCGGTGACGTACTGCACGTGACACGCGCGGCGAGTGTCCAGTTCCTCAGACCCATCCTGTTCCGGGTGATCCGGGTGCTCGACCGGCCCACCTACGACGGCTGGCTCTGGCTCGAAGGCTACGAGTTGAACGCGGCGGGGGACGCGGTCAACCGGCGCTCGATCTTCGTCCAACGAGAAGGGCTGCGGCAGGCCCAGGCCGCTCCGCAGCCGCGCCCGCACACCGTACGTTCGGCCCGTCGGCCAACCGCCCGGACCCCGGTCCGAGTCGGCTGACCATTACGAACCACCGCCGGGGGGCATGCCGCCGCCATAGAATCGGTATGCCCACCCCGGCACGTCTCCACCCCGCGCGTCCAGGGCCCCGAACCTGGGATGGCCATGGTCAATCTGTCCGCGCGGCGGCCACACCGGTCCCGTATCGCCTACGCCTTCGGGCTTCTGGCACTGCTCGGTGCCGCCACCACCCTGGTGGTGCTGGTCCGAGATCCCGCCCTGTCGTCCACCCGGCTTGCCGAACCTGTTCCGGCACCGGAGATCACCGTGGTGGAGAGCGACCCGATGGCGCCGGACGACATGCCCGGTGCCTGGAACGGGTACGCCACCGGCGACCAGGCCGGCCGGCCGGCCGGTGACCCGGCCGCGTTGCCCGACGGCGCCGACCCGTCACCCGATCCACCGGACCGTGATCCGGACACCTCCGTCCGGGCCGCCGGTGGGCACACTCCCGAGGAACTCAGTCGCTCACTGTTCTGGTCCGGCGTGTTCGGGCTGGCGATCTCGCTCGCCGGGCTGGGGCTGGTCGGCACCAGACGCCGGATGTGGTGAGCCCACCGCTCACCCGGTGGGGCGCACCACCGCTTACCCGGTGGGGCTCGCGGTGGCGGTGGGCTCGGTGGTCGGCGTACTGGTACTGGTCGGCGCACCCGTCGTCTCTGACGGGCTCGGGCTGGCCGCGGCCACCACCAGCGTGACCTCGTCGCCCGCCCGGACCAGCTGGCCCGCCTCCGGGTCGGTGGCGATGACCGTGCCTGCCGCCTGGTCCGACGGGCGGTAACGGACCTGGTAGCCGAGATCGAGCCGGTCCAGCATCGCCCGGGCCGCCGCCTCGGACAGACCGACCAGTGGCGGCACCGGAAGTTGGGCCGGTGCCGGGCTGGTCGTCGACGATGGCGAGGGCGAACGCGTGGTCGGCGAGGCCGACGCGGTGGTCGGTGGCGCCGACGTCGTCGGCTGCGGCGACGGTGGAGTCGACCCACCCTCGTCCAACGCCTGGCGGGCTAGCCACAGCCCGACACCCAGCAGGGCGAGCAACAGCAACACGACGATGCCCCAGAGGATCGGCAACCACCAGGGCCGACCCGCCGGCTCGTCGGCGTACCACTCATTGCCCGACAGCTCGCGGTCGGCACCCGGCCGGACCGACGGCACCTCCGCACGCCCCGACCACGCCGCCGGCCCGGATCGCTGCGCCGGCGGCGACGGCGCCGTCGCGCCCGCCGGCGCCTCCTCCGGCGTACGCCCGAGCGGCGCGGTCTCGTCGGGCGAACGCCCAAGCCGCGCGGTCTCATCGGGGGTACGCCCCAGCGGCGCGGTTTCGTCAGGATTCCCGCTGGCCGGCGACAGCGGACGAGTCGCGTCGTCCGGCGGCTCCTGGCGGTCGTCGCTCATGCCGGCACTCCGCGTCGCTGCGTGCCGACATGAGGCACAAGCGCACTGAGCCCGACGATTCGCTCGCTCCGCTCGCTCATGCCACGTCCTCTCCGGAGCCGGGCGGGCGCAGGGCCCTCGACGGTCAACCTAACGGTTTCCCAGGCCATCGGCCGGCATCAGCGTGTCGGGTGCGCGTCACTGAGGCGAAGCGCTCTCGTCCCCGCTCGACGCGGTGCCGCATGAGATCGAGACGATGTCGTTCCACTTGCGGACCGCGCCGCCCTCGGGCTCCTGGGCGGTGACCGTTCCGGAGCGTCCGGTCGGGTAGCGGGGCGAGAACCCGTCGTCGACGAGTTCGGCCCCCGCGTCGCGGCACTTCATCCCGAGCAGGTCCGGCACCGAGTTCGGCGGCGCGGAGCCAGTCACCGTGACCACGACGGTGACGCCGCGCTGCACCGGCGTACCGGCCGTCGGGTTGGTGCTCAGCACGCTGGAGCTGTTCCCGTTACCGAAGACGAACTGCCAGCCCAGCCCCAGACCGCGCAGCTCGTGCCGGGCTTCCTCGAAGTTCATGCCCACCAGGTCCGGAACGGTCAGCCCGGTGGGCCGGGTCGGTGCGGTGCTGCTGGGTGCCGCAGTGGTCGGCGTCGGCCGTCCGCGCGGTGGCGGAGTGGTCTGGGCGCTGGGACTGCGGCTGTCGGCCGCCTCGACGGGCGCCGTCACCGGCGACTTCTCGTCCCCGGCCAGCACCCAGCCGCCCGCCGACCCGATGACCGCGAGCAGGGCGGCCGCGATGCCGCCGCCGACCATCAGCGTTACCCGGTCCGGTCCGGTGCCGTCGCGCCCCGTCTCCCGATCCGTGGTTCCGTCCGTCATACCGCCCACCGCCCTATCACCGGCGACCGTACCCGTCGGCGCCAAGCACTGTCCGTCACCGTTCACCGCCCGGTACCGCGCACGACTCGCCGCACCGACCACAGGACGTTACGCTGCCCGGCATGGCCAGACAGGGCTGGGGAGGATCGATCGCCACCGCGGCCGGCGTGGCAGCCGGCGCCGGGGCCGCTCAACTGGGTTTCGGGTACGGCCTGGGCATTCTCAACTGGGCACCGGCCGAGACGACCGCCGGCACGGCGGCCTGGGTGGCCAGCCTGATCTGGGCCACCTGGATCGCCGCCACCTCGACCATTTTCGGCGCGGTCTGCGCGCAGCGGCTGCACGACCGCCGCTTTGCCGTGTCCCGACCGGACGCCGGACCCGACGGCACCGCCGTCCCGTCGGCCGACCGGGCGGTCGACCCGAGCCCGGCCGCCGGGACCCGCCGGGACGGCAACACCGGCGGCGGGTGGTGGATCGCGCTTGCCGGTGCCGCCGGGATGGGCGCACTGATCACAGTGCTGCTGGTCGCGGTACCGGCGCGGGTCGCGGTGGTGCCGGACACGCCGTCACCTCGGGACATGGCCGCCGGGTACGCGGCGGTCGGCGTGCTCGTCGGAGCGCTGGTGGCGCTCTGGGCGCTGCGCTGCCGGGCGGCGGCCACCAACGTCATCGCCACCGCCGGCTGGTTGTGGCTGCTCGCGGTCGTCGCCGTGGTCGACTCGGTGCTCGCCGGCCGCGGGCTGACCACCGCGCAGTTGGGCATCTGGCAGCTCAGCTCGGGCAGCGACCAGTTCTGGATCCGGGACTACTTCTACTGGCCGGGTGCCGTCCTCTCGCTCGGCTCGGCGCTGCTGATCGGTACGCTGGCCGCCCGACGCGGCGTCCGCGAGGCCGGCCGGCGGGTCGGTGCCACCGCCTCAGGTGCCGCCGGGCCGCTGCTGGTGGCGGTCGCGTACTTCCTGGCCGTGCCGAGGCTGACCGCGATCAGCCCGGAGCAGGTGTCGGCCCACCTCATCGCCCCGTACGCGGTGATCGTCGGAATCGGCGGATCCGTCCTGGTCGCGGCGCTCGCCCAGCGGGCGGCTCGACGCGAGCAGAGCCGCCCGACCACCGACGGCGGAGCCACGGCGAGGGTGCCCCGACAGCGGGTCGGGGACGACGACAAGCTGGCCACCGATCCGGGCCCGAAGGCGGCCGGCGAGCCGGTGCCCGCCGGCGCCACCACCGGAACCCGCGCCGCGACCGGCACCACCGCTCGTCGGCGCGCGTCCTCCTCGACGCCCACCGACGTGACAGCGCCCGCCGCGCCGGCGACCCCGACCACCTCCCCGGCCGTGACCGCCGGGGAATCGGCGGCGGCAACGGCGTCGCCGGCCGGTAAAGCAGCAACGGCCGAACCGAGCGCAGCCGCGAAGGCGGCAAAGTCGCCCGATGCCGACTTGGCGCCGGACCCCACCGGACGCCGGGCCCGACCGCCGCGCCGGCCCCGCTGAAAAGCTGTCAGTCGATCGGCCAGGTGTGCACCGGCTCGTTGGTTCCCTGCAGCTCGGCGTACCGCTGCAGCATGTAGTGCAGCGCGGCGCGGCGGTCCAGGCTCCGGTGCCGCTCGGCGGCCCAGACCGTGGCGGTCTGCCAGACCGCTCCGTTGCGGCCGATCCGGCAGCGCTGCTCGATGATGCCGAGCAGCCGGTCGCGCTCGGCCGGGGATACGCCGAAACCGTCGAGCCCGGCTGCGGCGATCGGCAGCAGCACGTCGAGCACCAACGTGGTCACCGGCACCTCGCCCAGCCGCGGCCAGTGCAGGACGGCGTCCATGCCGCGTCGGGCCGCGGCGTGGAAGTTCTCCTCGGCGGAGCTGAAGGTGAGCTGGCTCCAGATGGGGCGGTCGGCCTCGGCCAGGCCGCGGGCCAGCCCGAAGTAGAAGGCGGCGTTGGCCAGCATGTCGACCACGGTCGGCCCGGCCGGTAGCACCCGGTTCTCCACCCGCAGGTGCGGGCGGCCGTCCATGATGTCGTACACCGGCCGGTTCCACCGGTAGACGGTGCCGTTGTGCAGCCGCAACTCGGCCAGTTCGGGTACGCCGCCGGCGTGCAGGACCTCCACCGGGTCCTCGCTCTCGCAGATCGGCAGCAACGGCGGGAAGTAGCGGACGTTCTCCTCGAACAGGTCGAAGATCGAGGTGATCCACCGTTCCCCGAACCAGACCCGGGGGCGTACGCCCTGGGCTTTCAGCTCGTCCGGCCGGGTGTCGGTGGCCTGCTCGAACAGGGCGATCCGGGTCTCCGCCCAGAGTTGGCGGCCGTACAGGAAGGGCGAGTTGGCACCCACCGCCACCTGCGCCGCGGCGATCGCCTGTGAGGCGTTCCAGTAGTCGGCGAAGCTGTCCGGTGCGACCTGGAGGTGGAACTGGAGGCTGGTGCAGGCGGCCTCTGGGGCGATCGAGTCGGTGTACGTACGCAGTCGCTCGACGCCCCGGATGTCGAGTTCGATGTCCTCGCCCCGGGCGCCGACGATCTGGTCGTTGAGTACCCGGTACCGCTCGTTGGTGGAGAGATTGTCCGCCACCAGGTGGCGCTCGTTCAGCGTGGGCAGGATGCCGACCAGGACGATCCGGGTGTCCGACCGTGCCGCCCACTCGTTCGCCCTGCTCAGGCTGCCGCTCAGGTCACGCTCGTAGTCGGCGAACCCGCCGCCGGAGATCAGGCGCGGGTTGGCGTTCAGCTCCAGATTGAACTGTCCCAGCTCGGTCTGGAACAGGGGATCGGCGATGGCGGCGAGGATCTCCTCGTTCCGCATCGCCGGCTCGGCCGCCGGATCCATCAGGTTGAGCTCTATCTCCAGCCCGGTCATCGGCCGGTCGGCGTCGAACCCGAAATCGTCCAGCATCAGCGCGAAGACGTCGAGGCAGCGGCGGACCTTCTGCCGGTACCGGACCCGGTCCTCCCGGGAGAAGGCGGTTCGATCGACGTCCCTGCCCATGAATCCTCCCGGCGCGCGACGCGACGGAACGATGCCGTTCCGCAGCGCATTGTGAACCATACTCGGTAAGAGCGCCGAGCCGGTCGGGCCGAAGATCGGTCCATTGCCGCAGTTCACCCGGCCGGCAGGGCGGGCCGACCGGGCACCGGCCTGGCCAAACGCTCCTACCGGGATCTCTACCCAGCCGGGCCAGCCGGCCCCCAGCTCAACCGGCGAACAACTTGTGACAATTCGCACCACGGCCCGCTTGGAGACAGCCGAAAGGCCCGCGCGGTGCGGGCGCGGGCCTTTCGGGATGTACGGAGATCAGGACTGGCGGATGGCCTCGCCCTCGATCTCGATCTTGATCTTCTTGCCGACCAGCACGCCGCCGGACTCCAGGGCGACGTTCCAGGTCAGACCGAAGTCCTCCCGGTCGATCTCGGCGGTCGCCGAGAAGCCGAAGATGTCCTGGCCGAAGGGGCTGCGGCCGACGCCTTCGAACTCGACCTTCAGCTCGACCGGACGAGTCACGTCCTTGATGGTCAGCTCGCCGGTGAGGACGAACTCGCTGCCCTCCTGGGACTTCACGCCGGTGCTGCGGTACTCCAGGGTGGGGTACTTCTCGGCGTCGAGGAAGTCACCGCTGCGCAGGTGACCATCCCGGTCGCCCTGGGCGGTGTTGATGCTGGCGGCCTGGATGGTGGCGGAGACCGAGGACTCGAGCGGCTCCTCGGCGATGGTGATGGTCGCGCTGGCGTCGGCGAACTCACCGCGAACCTTGCTTACCATCATGTGGCGGGCCACGAAGCCCACCCGCTTGTGCGCCGCATCCAGCAGGTAGGTGCCGGCCGCCGGGATGGTGAGGCCGTTCCACTCGCGGGTAACCGACTCGGTGCTGCTGGTCATGAGAAACTGCCCTCCGGGAGATTGTTTAGTAGCCCAACGGCTGCGTCAGCAACTATAGCCTCGGCAATATTCCCCGTGTCAAGGATTGGTAGGATGGGCTGGTGAACCCGAACGTGTTCGACGACCCTCGGATCACCGCCGTCGGCCTGCTCTTCGAGGTGCACGCCGGGCTGTCCGCCCGGTTCGCCACCCAACTGGAGGAACACGGACTGTCGCCGGTCGAGTTCGAGGTGCTCACCCGACTCAGCCGATCACCCGGCAACCAGCTGCGGATGACCGACCTCGCCGCGCAGACGTCGCTGTCCACCAGCGGTGTCACCCGGGTAGTGGACCGAATGGAACGCGACGGACTGGTCGCCCGGCGGGCCTGCCCCTCCGACCGACGCAGCTCGTACGCGGTCGTGACGGCCGCCGGCCTGCGCCGGCTCGACGAGAGCCTGCCCGGCCATCTTCAGCTCATCCAGGACTGGTTCACCGGCCAACTCGATCCGGCCGCGCTGAGCGCGCTGCTCGACGGCCTGCGTCGGGTGCGCGACGCCGTGCACCCGTGCGCCACCGCTGGCAGCGGAGGGTCCGCCCCGGCCGAGGGCGCGGCCGCTTCCGCCCGGTGTTGACATCTCTGACAGTTTGCCGACACTTCCGCACCCCGGTGCCGGTTTGCGCCCGCCGCGACCCGTCCGGGACCTTCGGTGTTCGGGTCACCAGCCGAGGGTGACGCCACCGGCAGAAAGACCGGCAGAACCAATTGACCAATGGGCGATAGCTCACCAAACCCGACAGATGGCCCCGCGGCGTCTCGCTAGTCTCGCTGCAGCGGGGGCGCGGTGGGGGGCACCGGCGCGGGCGATGAGCGAGGGGTTGCAACAGGGGGCTTCCTCGCCCGCGCCACCCCCGCTCCCGCCGCCGGTCGGCCGGGCCTCTCGCCCGGCCGACCGCGCCCGGCTCCAGCGTCCGCGGGCGGCCTGCTCCGCGCCACGGACAGCACGTACAGCAGCTCCTCTTCCTGCGGCAACAGCCGGATACCGGCGTCCCGGCAGGCCAGATCCAGCCGGTTGAGCACGGCCGGGTCGGAGGTGCTCGCGGCCAGGCCCACCAGCGCCTCCACCACCGTGCGCCGGTCCCGGTCCTCCCCATCCATCTCGGCCACGGCGGCGAACCACTCCGCCGCGACCTCCCGGTCGCCCCGGTGCCGGGCCAGGTGCCCCTCGATGAGCGCCCCGGTCCCGTCGAGCGGGCGCAACTCGACAAGTACCTCTGCGGCCTCGGCCACCCGGCCGTCCTGTGCGAGCGCCAACCCCAACGTGCCGAGTACCCGTCGTCGGTGTCGCGGGGCGCCCAGGTCGGCGAGCGCCGCCAGGACCCGCCGGGCCTCGTCCGCCGCGTCGGCGTACCGGCCCTCCAGGCGGAACACCTCCGCGACCGTGCCCCGCGCCAGCACCCGGAGGCGCTGCTCCCCGCACTGTCCGCCGAGCCGGTCCACCGTGGCCAGCCGGCGCCGGGCGGCGGTCAGGTCACCCGCCCGGATCTCGTGCCACGCCAGGTGATGCTGCGCGACCGCCATCTGGCGGACCAGGCCGCCGTTGGTGGCCACCGCCAGCACCGCCTCCGCCTGCTCCCGCGCCTGGCGCGGCTGGCCCGTCGCGGCCAGCAGGGCTCCCAGCACGGTTCGTGCCTCCAGCTCGCCCGGGACGTCCCCGAGCCGCCGGAACGCCTCCAGCGCGGCGCGGGCCGTCGGCACCTCCGCATCGGCCGCGCCGTGCTCACCGGCGAGCGACGCGACGCCGAGCGACGCCCACGCCCGCAGCGCCGGATCGGCATCGGCGGTACGCGGGTCGGCGAGCAACCGCAGCAGCCACTGCCGGCCCGGCACGTCACGCCCACGCAGCCGCCACCACCAGGGCAGGCCGGCCGCCAGCCGCAACGCGGTCAGCGGGTCGTCGACCGCCGCGTACGCCAGCGCGGAGCTGATGTCGCCGGTGACCTCGTCGAGGCGGTGCGCGGCAGCGGTGGCACCGGCACCGGTCAACCCCGGCGCGGTCCGCTCCACCAGCCGGGTGACCACCCGGGCGTGCCGGCGGCGGATCACGGTCGACTCGCCGGCAGCGGAGGCCTGCTCGACGGCGTAGTCCCGAACCGCGTCGACCAGCCGGAAGCGGAACGGCCCGGCGCCGCGTACGCTCAGCAGCCCCAGGTCAAGAAACCGGTTCAGCAGCGGTACGGGATCGGCGGTGACGGCCGTGCCGGCCAGCATCTCCTCGGCCAGCTCGACGGACCACCGGTTGCCGAACGCGGCGAGCCGGCGCAGCGCCGCCCGCTCCTCGACGGCGAGCAGCCGGTAGCTGGTCGCCACGGCGTCCCGCAGCGTCTCCGCCACCGCCGTGCGGGCGTCGTCGCCCCGCGACTGGCCTGCCTCCCAGCCGCTGCGGGCCGCGACCGAGGTGTCCAGGTCCAGCACCCGGTCGCCGTACCGGTCGAGCAGCTCGGTGAGATCGAGCAGCCGGCCACGCGCCGCCATCAGCTCGATGGCCAGTGGCAGCCCGCCCAGCCGCCGCACCAGCGCGGCCAGCGCCGGCAGTTCGGCGTCCGACGGCGGCTCCCGCCGGACCTGGGCCAGCCGCGCGGTGAACAACTCCACCGCCGGATAGCCGGCGAGCGTCGCCGGATCGGTGTCGCCCGGCGGTGGCACGTCCAGCGGCGACACCGGGCGGACCCACTCGCCCGGCAGTCCCACCGGGTGTCGGCCGGTGACCAGCACCCGCAGCGACGGCACCGCACCGACGAGCCGCTGCAACGTCCCAGCGACCGGGTCGGGCGCCCGTTCGGCGGCGTCCACCAGCAGCAGCGCCCGGCGGTCGCCGAGGCGGGCGGCCAGCTCCGTCACCCGCGCCGCGCCGAAGACCGTCACCGAGGCGGCGAGCACGTCGGCCGCGTCCGACCCGGCACCGACCAGGACTCCGGCGGCGCCGCCGGGGTGGGTGGCGGCGACCGCGTGGACCGCCGCCAACGCCAGTGCCGTCTTACCTACGCCGGCCAGCCCGACCAGGCTCACCACCCGGGGGCCGCGCAGGTCGGTCAACATCGTGGCCAGCTCGGTCATGTCCCGCTCACGGCCGATCAGATCCGGCGGTGGTGGCAGGTCCAGCCGGGTACCCGGCTCGGGCTGTGGTGCCGCGGCGCCCGCTCCCCGCGCGGCGGCCAGAAACGCCGCCCGGACCGCACCGGTCAGTTCCAGCGCCCCGGCGAGCAGCTCGACGGTGGTGCGCTGCGGCCGTGAGGCGCGTCCCCGTTCCAGGTCACGAACCGTCCGTACGCCGACGCCGGCACGGGCTGCCAGGTCGGCCTGGGTGAGGCCGGCGGCCCGGCGGTGTGCCCGCAGCACCTCCGGGAGGCCGGCATGTGCGGGCGGCCCGGACGAACGATCATGACCCAAAGTCATGGCCCGGGACATTACGGGCCAGGCCCGACACCGGACACCTGAGCGTCAGCCACCCGACCGGTCGATGCCGAAACCCGACAGCGGCCGACCAGTGACCGGCACCTGCGCGAGCGTCCTCACATCCCCAGGTCGCGGGCGATGATCATGCGCTGCACCTCGGAGGTGCCCTCGCCGATCTCCAGGATCTTGGAGTCCCGCCAGAACCGGGCCACCGGATACTCGTTCATGAAGCCGTACCCGCCGTGGATCTGGGTCGCCTCCCGGGCGTTGTCCACCGCGATCGTGCTGGCGTGCAGCTTGGCGATCGCCGCCTGCCGCTTGAACGGCTCGCCGGCCAGCATCCGGGCCGCGGCGTCGTAGTACGCCAGCCGGGCGGTGTACGCCTTCAGCTCCATGTCGGCGATCTTGAACTGGATCGCCTGGTAGTTACCGATCGGCTGGCCGAAGGCGTGACGCTCCTTCGCGTACTTGACCGACTCGTCGACGCAGCCCTGGGCGAGGCCGACGGCCAGCGCGGCGATGGCGATCCGACCCTCGTCGAGAATGCGCAGGAACTGGGCGAAGCCGCGGCCGCGCTCGCCGAGCAGGTTCTCCGCCGGCACCCGGCAGTCGTCGAAGTTCAGCTCGTGGGTGTCCGAGGCGGTCCAGCCGACCTTCGAGTAGCCGGGCGCGACGGTGAAGCCGGGGGTACCGCTCGGCACGATGATCGTGGACAGCTCCTTCGAGCCGTCCGGCCGGATGCCGGTGACGGCGGTGACGGTGACCAGGGCGGTGATGTCAGTGCCCGAGTTCGTGATGAACGCCTTCGAGCCGTTGATCACCCACTCGCCCGCCGCCTCGTCCAGCACGGCCCGGGTCTCGGTGCCGCCGGCGTCCGAGCCGAAGCCGGGCTCGGTCAGGCCGAACCCGGCCAGCGCCTCGCCGCTGAGCAGCTTCGGCAGCCACCGGGCCTTCTGCTCGTCCGTGCCGAACCGGTAGATCGGCATCGCACCGAGCGAAACCGCTGCCTCCAGGGTGATCGCCACGCTGGAGTCGACCCGGGCCAGCTCCTCCAGGGCCAGGCAGAGGGCGAAGTAGTCGCCGCCCATGCCGCCGTACTCCTCAGCGAAGGGCAGGCCGAACAGGCCCATCTTGCCCATCTGCCGGATGATCTCGTACGGGAAGGTGTGCTGCTCGTAGTGCTCGGCGATGACCGGCGCGACCACCTCGCGGGCGAAGTCCCGCACGCTGTCACGCAGCGCCTCGTGCTCCTCGGTGAGCCGGAAGTCCATCGGGTTCCTCCTGTGTGGACGGGGCCGCCGGGCGCTCGTGACGCCGGGACGGTGCTGGTGCTGGCTGGTGCGGGTCGACGGCTCGGGCGGGGTGTGTCCTCGCCGGGTCGACGGCTCAGACGGGGGTGACGCCGTGCCGACGACGGGAGAAGTGCCGCTCCTTGCTGCGGGCGGCGGCGAACCGGCGGACCAGCTCGGCGCGCAGCTCGTGCGGTTCGACGATCGTGTCGACCACCAGTTCACTGGCCAGCCGGACGATGTCGATGTCCCGCTCGTACTCCTCGCGCTTGGCGGCGACGAAGGCGGCACGCTCGGCCTCGTCCTCGATCGCGGCGATCTTGTTGGCGTACACCGCGTTGACCGCGGCCTCCGCACCCATCACCGCGATCTTCGCGGTGGGCAGGGCGATGGTGGCGTCCGGCTCGAAGCCCGGTCCGGCCATGGCGTAGAGACCCGCGCCGTACGCCTTGCGAACCACCACGCAGATCTTGGGTACGGTCGCCTCGGAGATCGCGGTGATCATCTTTGCCCCGTGCCGGATGATGCCCTGCTTCTCCACCGCGCTGCCGACCATGAACCCGGGCACGTCGCTCAGGAACAGCAGCGGCACGTTGAACGCGTCGCAGAGCTGCACGAACCGGGTCGCCTTGTCGGCCGAGTCGACGAAGAGCACGCCGCCCTTGAACATCGAGTTGTTGCCGACCACACCGACGACCTCGCCGTTCAGCCGACCGAACCCGATGGTCAGCTCCTTGGCCCAGAGCGCCTGGATCTCGAAGAAGGAGTCCTCGTCGAGCAGGCCCTTGACGTACCGCCGCATGTCGAACGCCTGCCGCTCGCTGGCCGGCACCAGCGCGGCCAGGTCCGCCTTGGCGGACGCCTCGACCGGCTCGGCCGTCGGCGGCTGCTGGGTCCAGTTCGCCGGCAGGTACGACAGGTAGCGCTTCACCACGTCGAGCGCCTCGGCCTCGGACTTGCACAGGAAGTGCCCCACGCCGGACTCGGCGCAGTGCACCTTCGCGCCGCCCATCGCTTCGAGGGTGGTCTTCTCGCCGGTGACCATCTCGACCATCCGGTCGGAGCCGAGGTACATGCTGGCGTTGCCCTCGACCATCGCGACCACGTCGCAGAACGCCGGGATGTACGCGCCGCCGGCCGCGCTCGGCCCGAACAGCGCGCAGACCTGCGGGATCGAACCGGAGGCGCGGACCTGGTTCCAGAAGATCTTTCCGGCGCCGCGTCGCCCCGGGAACAGCTCGACCTGGTCGGTGATCCGGGCGCCGGCGGAGTCGACCAGGTAGACCATCGGCACACCGGTGTCGTACGCCCGCTCGATGATCCGGATGATCTTCTCGACGGTACGCGCGCCCCAGCTGCCGGCCTTGACCGTGGAGTCGTTGGCCATCAGGCAGACCTGCCGCCCGTCGATGGTGGCGGTGCCGGTGACCACGCCATCGGCGGGCAGCCCCTCGGCCAGCGCGTTCGCGTAGAGCCCGTCCTCGACGAACGACGCCTCATCGACCAGCAGGGCAACCCGCTCCCGGGCGAACAACTTGCCCTTGGCCGCGTTCGCCGCGTGGTACTTCTCCGCACCACCCGCACGAACCCGCTTGCCCAACTGCTCCAGCGCCCCACCATCAACCGTCACGCCGGCTCCCCACAACCCCGACCCACCTGAACGA
>NZ_POTY01000065.1 GCF_003236315.1 Micromonospora craterilacus | reverse complement strand
GGCCCGCAACGGGCCGGCCCCCCGGCGTCCCCCCTCGGTGCCTGGATCAGGACGTGAGCAGGCTCGCGTTCTGCGCCAGCAGCACGAAGCCGATGTCGACGAAGGCCACCTCGTTGCCACACGAGACGCCGAACTGCCCGCAGGGCACCGCGTTGCGCCCACCGACGATCAGCCCGGCGGCCAGCGTCCTGGTGAAGTTCTGGGTCAGCGTGAACACCGGCCCGCCGCTGTCGCCGGTGCCGGCCGCGGCCCGCCCGCTCACCTGACGCGCCAGCGCACCGCTGCTGACGAAGGATCCACCGGAGACGGCGAGCAGCAGGTTGATCCGATCGGTGCGGATGTCGCAGTGCACCCCGGTACCCGCCCCGGAGGTGCAGACGAACTGGCCGGGGAAGTTCCCCACGGCACCGGCGACCGGCTTGGAGAATTCGCCGACGCCGACCCCGCCGTCGTAGATCCGGGCGGCGGACCGGGTCGGGATGTAGAGCGAGTCGGACAGCCGCCGGGCCGGCGCCGGTTCGGCGACGCCGATCTGCTCGCCGGTGGGGTCGACGAACCGTACCCCGCCACCCGGTGCGCAGTGCTCGGCGGTGAGCATGCCCCGGCTGACCTCCCACCACAGGAAGTACCGGGCCACCGCGAAGCCGGTGCTGCATCGCAGGTTGGCGCCGGGCACCGGGGCACTGATCTCCGCGCCGCCCCACCACGGCGGAGAGTCGTTGCGCCGGCTGAACGCGGTGATCTCCTCGGTGCGTACCACGGTGGTGGGCACGCCGAAGTCCCACCGGGAGGGGTCGGCGTCCCTGGTCACCCCGAGCAGCAGACCGCTGCCGTCGACCGCCGGGCCGATGTCGACCAGGCCCGGGTACCGCTTCCAGTTGTCCGGCAGGTCGGCGGTCCGCTCGATGAGTTCGCGCTGGCTGAACTTCGACTCACCCAGCTCGACCCGGATCCCGTCGGACTCGGCGCGGGCCACCTCCTCCCGGACCTCCGGCGGCACCTCGCCCTTCCACCACAGGTCGACGGTCCGCTTCTCCACCCGCAGGCGGACCCCGCCGAGGGCGGCGAACTTCTCGTCCAGGTCGGTGATCCGGGTGGCGAACTCGACCAACGGCACCTGCGCCGCCATGATCTTGGCAGCCACGTTCGAGCCGGCCGTGGGGTCGTCGCTGGTCCATTCCGGCTTGTCCTCGGCGGTCGCCACGCCGGGCGTCATGGTCGCCAGACCGGCGGACAGGGTCAACGCCAGGGCCGCCGCGAACAGGCGGCGGATAGGTACTCGGGACATGGTCTTCTCCTCCTGGAACGGCGGGACCGGGTCCCGCACGGCCGCTGGGGCGGTGCCTCAATGCTGGGCAAATGCGGCTCGGGACGCGTCGGCCCGGCAGGGGAGTGCCGGCGTCACCGCCACGGCGGACCTCGGGCGCCGGGGTCCACCCCCGGGTGGACCCCGGCACGGGTCCGCCATCTCCGGTCTCGTCGGCAGGCTCGTACCATTGCGCTGAGATCGCGACCGCGCAGCGGGGAGGGGCCATGGGCAAGGGGATTTATGTGCAGGAACTGCCGGGAATCGGCAAGCGGTACGACGTCGACCTGGGCAGCAACACCCAACGGATATCGATCGTGGTGCGCCGGGACGGCACCCGCGACCTGTACGTCTTCGCCGCCGGCGCCGACGACCCGGTGGCCGTGATCGACATGTCGGAGGAGCAGGCCCGCAAGGTGGGCGCGCTGCTGGCCGGCACCTACTTCACCGACTAGTTCACCCGCTTCCCATACGGCCTCGTTAGCCCACTCCAGGAGTCTTCACCGTGCACGCTGACCTCGTGGGCTTCGGCGCCCTTGTGCTGATAGCGGGCCTGCTGGCCCGCTTCGGCCGCCGGATCAACCTGCCCACCGTGCCGTTCTTCATGCTCGCCGGCATCCTGCTCGGGCCGGGCACCCCCGGCCCCGTGCTGGTCGCCCACCCCGAGGACCTGAGCCTGCTCGCCTCCCTCGGCCTGGTGCTGCTGCTGTTCCACCTCGGCGTCGAGTTCCCGGTCGAACAGGTGCTCGGCAGCGGCAAACGGCTGTTCGTCGCGGCCGGCTCGTACATCGCGCTCAACGTCGGGGCCGGGCTGCTCTTCGGGTACGCGCTCGGCTGGGGCGGCTACGAGGCGTTCGTGATCGCCGGTGCGCTGGGCATCTCCTCGTCGGCCATCGTCACCAAGCTGCTCATCGAGCTACGCCGGCTGGCCAACGCGGAGACCCCGGTCATCCTCGGCATCATCGTCATCGAGGACATCTTCCTCGCGCTGTACCTGGCGCTGCTGTCGCCGATCCTGTCCGGCGCCGGCTCGGCGGGGGAACTCGCGCTGCGCATCGGGCTCAGCTTCGCGTACCTGGTCGTGCTCTTCGCCGTCGCCCGCTTCGGTGCCCGCCTGGTCGGCAAGGTGATCGACAGCAACGAGGACGAGCTGCTGGCCATCCTGATGGTCGGGTTGGTGGTGCTCGTCGCCGGTATCTCGGCCGAGATCGGCGTCTCCGACGCGATCGGCGCCCTGATGATCGGCCTGGTGATCGCCCGCACCCCCATCCGGGAACGGGTGGAACGCCTGGTCCTGCCGCTGCGCGACGTATTCGCGGCGGTGTTCTTCGTGGTGTTCGGGCTGAGCATCAACGTCGGCGAGATCGGCACGGTGGCGGTGCCGGTGCTGCTGGCGGTGCTGCTGACCGTGGTGACCAACGTGCTGGCCGGGCTGATCGCCGGCCGACTGTTCGGGCTCAACCAACGCGGCGCGGCCAACGTCGGCCTGACCGTCCTCGGGCGCGGCGAGTTCTCGCTGATCCTGGCCACGCTCGCGCTGGCCGCCGGCCTGGACGCCCGGCTCGGCCCGTTCATCGCCCTGTACGTGCTGGTGCTCGCCGTGCTCAGCCCGCTGCTCGCGGCGAACTCGCGCTACCTCGCCCGGGTGATCCCGGACCGCCTGCTGCACTCCAGCTGGCGGTACGTCCGGGAGGAGACCATGAGTACCGCCTGTACGCACCTGGACCGGATCCAGATCACCGAGTCCGACGCCGAGGCGTGCCCGCAGTGCCTGGAGAGCGGCGACGACTGGGTGCAGCTGCGGATGTGCCTCACCTGCGGCGCGGTCGGCTGTTGCAGCGACTCGGTCAACAACCACGCCGAGGAGCACTACCGGCAGACCGGTCACCCGTTGATCCGCTCGCTGGAGCCGGGCGAGGGCTGGCGCTACTGCTACATCGACGGCGCGCTGGTCCGCGAGCCGATGGGCTCCACCCGGAGCTGACCCGTACGGCCCCCGTGCCGACCCGCTCGCCAGCGGGTCGGCACGCCTGGGGCGGGCGCATCCGGCCGCCCGGACGGGCTCCGACCCGACCATCGGGACCCCGGCGGGCGCCGAAGGGCCGCCGGACTACGGCACGGCCGTGCGCCGCCGGCCGAGTCCGGGCGCGAACCGGCCGACCCGGGCGGCGTACGCGGCATAGGCGGCGCCGTGCACCCGGTCGAGATACGGCTCCTCGACGGCGCGGACCTGCACCTGCACCGACGCGACCAGGACGATCGTCGCGGCCAGCGCGACCGGGTTCGGGACCATCAGGGCCAGCCCGGCGCTGGTCACCGCCATCGCGGTGAAGATCGGATTGCGGGCCAGCGCGAAGGCGCCGGTGGTGACCAATGCGGTGCGTTCCCCGGGGTCGACACCGACCCGCCACGAACCACCCAGGTGCACCTGCGCGCCGAGAGTGGCGGCGAGCCCGGCGAGCGCGAGGAGCAGGCCGGTAACCCGGACCCCGCCGTGGTCCAGCGCGCCGACCGGGGGCAGCCCGGCGAGGCCCGCGATCGGGCCGGCCAGCCCGAGCAGCAGGGCGAAGACGAACAGCAGCTTGGCCCACCACGCGGTCGACCCGACCGGGCCGGCGTGCAGGCGCAGCCCGGTGTCGCCGGTGGCCCGCCACTGCGCCACGCTGCGCCAGCCGAACGCCAGTCCGAGGCCAGCCAGATACAACCCCAGCGCCAGCCCGGCCATCAGGCGGCCCGGTGCGTGCGGATCGGCAGGTCGAGGGCGCGGACGGTCCTGGAGCGGACGAACATGCGGTCATATGGCAATGTCTGCATGTGTTGATGCTACGCCATCCCCGCGACCAGCTGGCACTAGCGCAAATAGGTTTGCTGTGGAAACCTATTGGCATGACTTCTGATGCGACTCCTGTCGGCGGGGACCCACGCCGGCTGCTGGCTGACGCGCGCGACCTCGCCCGCCGGGTTCGGCTCACCCAACGGGTGACCTGGCTGCCACTGCTGGTGTTGGCCCTGGTGACCTTCGGGGCGATCCCGGTATACCGGTACGGCCACGTCGTCAGCGACTGTCACCCGGTCGACGGCGGTGAGGTGTGCGAGGTCTGGTTCCAGACCGTGACGTTCTACTGGTTGGCGGCGGTGCTGCTGGCGTACGTGGTGATCGCCTACGGGTACCTGCGGGTGACCCGGGCCCGGGGCGTGGACGCCCGGGTGCTGCCGTACGCGGTCGCCGGCGCCGCGCTCGTCGGGCTCGGCTTCGCCTTCGCGGCGGTGTGGATCCGCCTCAACCCGCTGACCCACCCGGAGGAGCCGTCCGCCTTCGCCCAGGTCCTGTTCCGGCTGCTCGACCCGCCCGGCGCGATCGGGTTGGCCCTGCTGGTGCTGGCCTGGCTGGAACGGCACGTCGCACTGCTGCTGTTCACCCTCGGGTACCTGACGGTGGTGCTGGTGCCGATCAACTTCGGCTGGGGCGCGCACTGGGGGCCGCACACCTGGTTCATACCCCAACTGGTCATCAACGGCGGCGTGCTGCTGCTGGGCAGCGCCGGCTTCGCGCTGACGCAACGGCTGCGGCGGCCCCGATGACCGGAGCCGCCGACATCCCCGAGCCCGACGAGACCGAATCCCCGCACCCGGTCACCGGCCTGGACGACCTGGTGCACCAGCGGGTCCGGCTCGGCATCCTGACCATCGCGCACGAGGCCCGCCGGGTCGAATTCGGCTACCTACGCACCCAGCTGGAACTGACCGCCGGCAACCTCTCCCAACACCTGAGCGTGCTGGAGACCGCCGGTCTGGTGCAGGTCGAAAAGGGCTACGCCGGACGGCGCGCCCGGACCTGGATCACCCTCACCCCGGCCGGGCACGCCGCACTCGCCGAAGAGATCGGGCGGCTGAAGCTGCTCATCGCCCGCGTCGAGACCACGGACCACGGTTGAGGCGTCGGTACACCGGGGCCAGCCGCCGGTGCAGCTCGCGGTAGATGTCGAAGGTCTCGTCGTACACCGCCCGGTGCGCGGGGTTCGGGGTGAAGACCCGGTCGGTACGCATCAGGCCGGGGATGTCGGCGAAGGTGAGCAGCCCGGTACCGACCGCGCCGATCCACCCCGCGCCCCGGGCGTTGACCGCGAGCGGCCGGGCGTCGCGGCGGATCTCGACGCCGAGCACGTCGGCGAAGATCTGGCACCACGAGTCCGACAGCGCCCCGCCGCCGGTGATCGCCATCGAGGTGACCGGCGTGCCGAGGAAGCGGTCCACCGCCCGGGCCAGCCATCGGGTGTTGAAGGCGACCCCCTCGAAGACCGCCCGCAGCAGGTCGGAGCGGTTGGTGTCGAGCGAGATGTTGACGAAGCCGGCGCGCAGGTTCGGGTCGTCCACCGGCGCGCGCTCGCCGTACAGCCAGGGGGTGTAGAGCACCCCGTTGGCACCCGGCGGCACGGTCGGGATGATCGTGTCGAACGCGTCGAAGATGGTCCCCTCGTCCCGGGTGACGTGCCCGGCACCGAGCAGCGGGTCGTCGTACTCCACGACCTTGTCCCGCAGCCAGGTCAGGTTCGCGCCGGCGGTGGCCTGTAGGGCGGTCATCAGGTACCGGTCCGGAATCGCGCAGGGCACCGACGCGATGCCGGCCGAGATGTCGGTCTTCTTGCCGGGTACGTGGGCGGCGATCCATGACGAGGTGCCGACGTACAGGTGCGGTTGGTGGTCGCCGGTGGTGCCGGCGCCGATCGCCGCCGCCGTGTTGTCGATCGCACCGGCCACCACCCGCACCGACTCCGCCAGCCCGAGGTGCGCGGCGGCGGCCGGGGTCAGCGTGCCGATCACGTCGGTGCAGGCCACGATCGGCGGCAGCTTGTCGCGGTCGATACCGCAGCCGGCGACCAGGGCGGGGGAGTAGCGGATGTCGCCGGGCCGCCGGTTGTCGGTCACCCACGAGGTCAGGATCGAGTCGACGGTGGCCACCGTCCGCCCGGTCAGCTTCAGGTTGATCCAGTCGAGCACGTTGAGGAACGAAGCGGTCCGCGCGTACACCTGCGGCATCTCGTCGCGGACCAGCAGCATGTGGGCGGCAGGGTCCTTGCCGGTCGGCGAGGGCATCCCGCCGGTGAGCCGCAGCCAGCGCGCGATCCGGCGCACCGACATGCCCTGGTACGCGGGAAACCCGCCGAACTGCCGCCGCAGATGCGGTGCGCCGCGCATGTCGAGCCAGCTGATGCACGGGGTCAACGGCTCCCCGGCGGCGTCCACCGCGATGGTCCCCTCACCCTGGGTGGAGGCGCACACCGTGCCGACCGCCCGCATCTGCTCGGGGTGGCCGCGACCCAGCTCGGCGGCGACCTGCCCGAGCGCCGCCCACCAGGCGACCGGATCCTGTTCGGCGCCGCCGCCGGGCAGCACCCGCAGCGGGACCGGCCGCTCGGCCCAGCCGGTGACCGTGCCGTCGGCGGCGACCAGGGCCGCCTTCATCCCGGAGGTGCCGAGGTCGATCGCGAGGATCTGCGGTGGTGTGGCGGCCACCGGCTCAGACCCCCTCGACCAGCGCGAAGACCCGGTCGAACCGGGCGAGCGCGTCATCGATGACCTCGTCGGTGTCGGCCATCGAGGTGTACATCCGCGAGCCGGCCAGGGTGATGATGCCGTGCGCGGTGTACGCCGCACCCATCTGCTCCATCAGCCGCTTGCGGGTCTTGTTCTCCCGCAGCAGCTTGAGCGGGCTGCGGGTGTCCAGCAGCATCACCCCGCTGCACTCCAGGTGCACGATGGACCCCTGGTTGTACGCGACGTACGGCAGGCCGTACCTGTCGACCAGTCGTTGCAGGCCACGGGTGAGCCGGTCACCGGCCCGACCGGCGATCACCGGCGCGTTGGTGCGGGCCATCTCCTCGATCGCGAAGTAGCCGGCCGCGCAGGACAGCGGGTTGGCCGACAGCGTCCCGCCGACCTGGATGTGCGCGCCGCTCTTGCCGTCCAGCCCGGAGCCGAAGACCGCCATCACGTCGGCCCGGCCCCCGACGCCGCCGGCCATCGGGTACCCGCCGGAGACCGCCTTGCCCAGCACGGTCAGATCCGGGGTGACGCCGAAGTACCCGGCCGCGCCGCCCATTCCGAGCCGGAAACCGGTGACCACCTCGTCGAAGACGAGCAGTGCGCCGAACTCGTCGCACAGCTCGCGTACCTTCGCGTTGAAGTCGCGCGGCGCCGGGCGGGTGCCCGACTCCGGGCCGACCGGCTCGACCACGACCGCGGCCGTGCCGCCGCGCAGCCGGTTCTCGACCAGCTTGCGTTTGAGCTGCCCGAGGTCGTGCGGGAACGCCTCCCGGGTGCGGCTGGTGGCGCCGAACGGGATGCCCTTGGCGTTCATCCGGTACGTGCCGGGCACCCGCAGCCCGTAGACCATGGTGTCTGACCAGCCGTGGTAGGCGCCGCCGACCTTGATCACCATCTTCCTGCCGGTGAACGCGCGGGCCCCGCGTACCGCGGCCATCACCGCCTCGGTGCCGGAACCGAGCGACCGGTACATCTCCACGTGCGGCAGGTACCGGTGGATGATCTCGGCGAGCTTGAGTTCGTACTCGTGGAACAGCCCGGTCACCGGCCCGGAGTCGCGGACCACCTCGGCGACCCGCTCGTTGACCGGAGCGTGGTTGCTGCCCAGGATCGTCGGGCCGCCGGCCTGGAGGAAGTCGATGTAGGTGTTGCCGTCGCGGTCGACCAGGTAGGCGCCGTCGGCCTTGTCGACGGCGAGCGGGAACGGGTAGTTGAAAGCCAGGTTGTGCTGCACCCCGCCGGGGATGCGCCGCTTGGCCCGGTCGGTGATCTCCTTGCTGGCCCGGCACTTGGTGTCGAAGTAGTTCAGCACGTCGAGCATCGCGTCGTGGCGCAGCCCGCGTACCGGCTGCGCGGTCAGCGCCTTCAGCCGCCGCATCACGTCGTCCACGTCGGGATACTCGCTGATGGCGTACCCGAGCCGGGCGGACTCGGCACCGGGCGCCTCCTCCGGCCCGACGCCGGCGGTGGCCAGATCGGCGGCGTCGGCGCTGGGCAACTCCTCGTCGGCCGGCACCCGCACCGGCTCCACCGCCTCGGTGATCTGCGCGGCGATCCGCTTCTCGTCGGTCCGCAGCTTGCCGAAAGCGATCTCGCGGATCGCGGCCGGGATGGTGTAGACCTTCCCCGCCTCGCTGGTCAGCGCCAGCAGGTACGCGATGGAGACCTTCTCCAGCAGCGCCATGTTGAACACCGCCCGGTCCGGGTCGGTGCCCAGCGCGACGATCCCGTGGTTGGCGATGATGAACGCGTTGTCCCCGCCGGCCACCTTCTTCTGCACGTTACGGGCCAGGAACCCGGTGCCCGACGGTGCGTAGTCGACGATCGCCACCTCCCGGCCCAGGAAACGCACCTGCTCGTCGGTGAGCGCCGGGATCGGCTTGCGCAGGAAGGCCAACGCCGAGGCGTACGGCTGGTGGGTGTGCACGATCGCGTTGACGTCCGGCCGTTCCCGGTAGATGTTGGCGTGCATCCCGCACTCGATCGACGGCTTCAGGTCGGCACCGGAGCCGTCGGGCACATGATTGCCGTCGAAGTCGACGATGCAGACGTCCTCGACCCGCATCCGGTCGTAGTCGTAATTGCTCGGGGTCACCGCGTACAGCCGGTGCCCGGGCACCCGGACCGAGACGTTGCCCTCGGTCGCCTTGAGATAGCCCCGGGCGAGCATCGTGCGGCACATGTCGACCACGTGCTGACGGGACAGGCGGTGCTGCACGGCGCGCTCCCTCGGTCGAGCCCACGAGCGCCCGAGCAGCCGTGGACGGGGGTCCATCGTCGCGCGGCGGGTCCGACCGAAACACCCTCCCGCCGGCAGCGAGAATCCGGGGCTTTCTTATCCCGACGTGACAAAATCGGCCGGGTGAGCGCGCCCGTGTCCGCAGCCCCCTGGCGGCGCCTGCCCGCCGACCTGGCCACCGCGATGCGCCCGCACCTGCCCGCGACCGTGGCCGCCGTCGCGCTGGCGGTCACCGAGGCCACGCCGGCCTTCGCCACCATCGCCGACGACAAGCTCGCCCGGGACGTACGCACCGCAGTCCAGGTCGCGCTCGACCGCTTCCTCGACCTGGTCGGCACCGACGAGCCCGCGCTGCCGCCCCGCTTCCGGGAGGTCTTCGTCGCGCTGGGCGCCGCCGAGGCACGGGAGGAACGCGGACCGGAGGCGCTGCTGGCCGCGTTGCGGATGGCCGCGCGGCTGCTGCTGCGCACGGCGTCGCAGTCGTTGGCGCGGCTGCGTCCGGTCGACACCGAGGAACTGATCGACCTGTCCGACGCGGTCGCCGCGTACGTCGACGAACTGGCCGCGGCGGCCACCGACGGGTACGCCCTCCAACTGCGCGAGCAGGCCGGCGAGGGCGACCGCCGCCGCCAGCTCGCCGAGCTGCTGTTACGCGGCGACGGCATGCCCAGCACCGTCGAGGCGGCGGCCGCCCGGATCGGCTGGCCCGACCTCGAAACGGTGGTGCCCGTCC
The DNA here is from genome assembly GCF_003236315.1 of Micromonospora craterilacus. Classification (GTDB taxonomy): domain Bacteria; phylum Actinomycetota; class Actinomycetes; order Mycobacteriales; family Micromonosporaceae; genus Micromonospora; species Micromonospora craterilacus. The sequence goes on along the minus strand of NZ_POTY01000065.1, from coordinate 19,135 downwards.
TGCTGCCGCTGGACCAGGCCCGCGACGCGCGGTTCCGGTTCGGCGCCGACGGCCCGGTCCTCGAACGCGGACGCGACGCCGTGCTGCTGCTGCGCGCCGGCCCCCGGGCCACCCGTGCCTCGCTGACCGAGGCGCTGGCCGGGCGGTGGGCCGTGGTCGGCCCGGCGCTGGGCTGGCCGCAGGTGCCGGCGGCGGTCCGCCTCGCCGAGCTGGCCGCCGGGCTGGTCGGGCCAGACCCGGGCCCGGTCTTCGTCGACGACCACCTGATCCCGCTGACCCTGCGCGGCGAACCGGGCGCGCTGGCCGTGCTCACCGCCCGCCGGCTGGCGCCGCTGGCCGACCTGCGCCCGGCGCAGCGGGAGAACCTGCTGGTGACCCTGCACAGCTGGCTGCGGCACTGGGGATCCCGCGCCGAGGTCTCCGCCGAGTTGTTCGTCCACCCGCAGACGGTCAGCTACCGCCTCAAACGCCTTCGCGACCTCTGCGGCTCCGACCTGGACGACCCGGCCGCCCGGTTCGAACTCCTGGTCGTGCTCGCCAGCCAGCTCGGCGGCCCGGCACCGAGCGGCGGGCGCGGCTAGGTGGTGCCGGCCGCCACTCCTTGGCTTCAGCGCCTGCACAACCCGTTGGGCGGTTGGTTAATGCGTTGCGGTCATCGGCGGCGCCCGGTAGAACTGGCGGCCGAACCGACACGGAAGGAGGGCTGAGCGATGTACGCCACGCACACCGCGCTCGTGTCCTCCCGGGTGACCAGCTGAGCGGGTACCCGGAGCGGGCGGGCGCTTCCAGACGGAGTTTGCCTTGACCTTGCACCAGCATGACCTGACCCTGCGCCCGATCACCGGGCCTGACGAGCTGGACCTGTTCAACCGTTTGCCTTACGTCCTCAACGATGAGATTGCCAATGACCTGTCGGTCGGTCGTCGCCGCCCGCATTGGCTGTGGCTAGCCCTGCGTGGTGATCGCGTGGTGGCCCGGGCCGGCTGGTGGTCACGCCCCGGGGACGAGCACCCACTGTTGATGGACATCTTCGACATCGACGGTGACATCGACGACGGCGTACGGTTGCTGGAGGCCGCGCTGCCCGTCGTGGTCCCGGCCGGCGCGACATCCCCGGAGTACGGCCGACTTCTCCCGGCGGACTGGCGCAACCACCAACACACGCGTCAGGTCGTCGACGACCGGATGGGCGCGCTCGAACGTGTCGGCGCCAAGCTGTTCGTCGAACGGCTGCGCCTGGAATGGCGACCCGGCACGCCCATCCCCGAGCCCAGCGGGCGGCTCGCCTTCCGGCCGGTACGCAACGCGGGCGAGCTCATCGAGCTGATGGCGCGCGTGCTGGACGGCACCCTCGACGCGCACAGTCGCGACGATTTGACCCGCATGACCGCCCGCCAGGCCGCTCAGGCGCAGTACCACGACGAACTCGAACGCTACGCCAGCCCGCACGAGTGGTGGCGGATCGCGACGCTGCCGGACGGAGAACCAGTCGGGTTCGTCATCCCGGCGCACAACGGCTACAACCCGATCATCGCGTACCTCGCGGTGCTGCCCGCGCACCGCGGCCACGGCTACATCCACGAGGTGCTGGCCACGGGTACGAGGCTGCTCGCAGCCCAGAACGTACCGCGGATCCGGGCAGCCACCGACGTCGGCAACACGCCGATGGCGGCAGCCTTCGCCCGCGCCGGTTACGTCACCTTCGAGCGCCAGATCGACATGACCTGGCGATAAACACTGGGCGCTGGACCTGAGCCACTCCGCAGGGAACTCGGGTTGCTGTCGGGCGCTCCCTGGCTGGCGCGGTGTGCGAACGAGCAAGCCGCGCCAGCCCCGCGCGCTGTCCACTGGTCAATCCAAGCGGAAATAGGTACGAGCCGAGAAGCCGGGTTGCCGCCTCCGCCTACGGCGCCGGTTCCAGCACGACGACCGGGATCTGGCGGGTGGTCTTCCGCTCGTAGTCGGCAAAGCCGGGATACGCGGCCTTCTGTGCGCTCCAGATCCGCTCCCGCTCGTCTCCGGCGGCAACTCTGGCGACCAACTCGACCTTGCCCGTACCGATCTCCGCCTGGACCTGCGGCTGAGCGAGCAGGTTGTGGTACCAGTCGGGGTTGGTGGGAGCGCCGCCCTTGGACGCGAACACGGCATAGCCGGCGTCGACCTTCTGGTACATCATCGGGTTCACGCGAGGCTGGCCGCTCTTGGCGCCGACCGTGTGCAACAGCAGCAGCGGCGCGCCAGCGAACGGACCGCCCACCTGCCCACCGTTGGCGCGAAACTCAACGATGATCTTGTCATTCCAGTCGCTCATGACCTCTCCTCGCCCCCCGCGCACCGGCTCCTTGACCACGATACTGACAGTCTCGGCCGCGGCGTCAGCGGCAGTGCCGACGCCAGCGGAATGTGGGCGACAGGCGGGACGAGAGCTGGTAGGCATGGCTCGATGAGCGAGAGTCGCCAGTCCGATGTCAGCATGTACGACGCCTTCGCCGAGGAGTTCCTCGAGCACGCTCGTGGTGGCGCGTACAACGCCTACTACGATCGGCCGGCGGTGCTTTCGGTCCTGGGCAGTGTGCGCGACCTCGCGGTGCTTGACGTGGGCTGCGGACCGGGACTGTACGCCGAGGAACTGGTGGTCCGTGGTGCGCGCCGGGTCGTCGGCGTGGACGCCAGCGCGACGATGGTGCGGTTGGCGAACGGGCGGGTACGCGGCCCGGTCCAGTTCCGTCAGCACGACCTGCATACCCCGATGGCGTGGGCCCGTGATGGCGAGTTCGACGTGGCGGTCATGCCGTTGGTGCTCCATCACCTCGATGATCGGGTCGGCGCATTGCGTGAGATAGCCCGGGTGCTGCGGCCCGGCGGCCGGCTCGTCGTGTCCACCAACCATCCCATGGGCGACTGGCTCCGCTCAGGAGGGAGCTACTTCACGGTGGAGAGGCTGCGGGAGCGTTGGAACAGGGGGTGGGAAGTCACGTACTGGCGCCAACCGCTGGACGTGACCTGCGACGAGTTCCGCGACGGCGGCTTCCTGGTCGAACGCATCCACGAACCGCGACCGTCAGCGCGGATGCGCGAACGCTACCCAGACGTCGCGGAACGCCGGTCGATCACTCCCGCCTTCATCGTGTTCTCGCTCGTGAACCTGGCGGGCCCCACGGTGAGTGGTCGGTCAACGCAGGATCTCGACGTACCCGTCGCTGCCGTGCACGCGGATCCGCTGCCCATCGGGAATCAGTCGGGTGGCATCCACCACGCTGACGACAGCCGGCAGGCCGTACTCCCGGGCGATGACCGCGCCGTGTGTCATCAAACCGCCGACCTCGGTCACGAGGCCCGCGATGGCGACGAAGAGGGGCGTCCAGCTCGGATCCGTGTGGGCCGTGACGAGGATGTCACCAGGTTCGAGATCGGCCTGGGCCATGTCCAGGATGACGCGGGCGCGCCCTTCGACGGTCCCGGCGGAGACCGGTAGGCCGATCAGTGCCCCGGTCGGCACGTCGTCGCGTCGGTACGCCCCGGCGATGACCTCGCCGTCCGATGTCAGCACCCGGGGCGGCGTGAGCGCCTGGTACGACCTGAACGCGTCCTTGCGCTGCTGGATCAGCTGGTCATCCACCCGGTGCGAACGCACGACGTCGTGGAACTCGTCGAACGTGAGGTAGAAGACGTCGTCCTTCTCGGCGAGCACATGGGCCTGCACCAGGCGCTCGGCCTCGTCGAGCAAGGCCAGTTTGTAGACGAAGTAGCGGCTGACGATGCCGTACTTCGGGTACTCGCGGTAGCCGATGAAGGTCCGAACCCGATCGATCATCCGCTTGGTCTCGTCGGCCTTCTGCTCCCCGTCCGGCAGTGCCCGCAGGCGTTCGAGCACCTCCTGCGCCTTCTTTTGCGCCGCCCGCCGTCCCTGCTCGAAGCGCCGCTTGGCGGCGCCCGGCTCGAAGTTCCTGACGTTGTCGAGGAGCACGGGCACGAGCGTGGTGGGGCGTTCCCGCCAACGCGGCCTGCTGATGTCGATCTCGCCGACGCAGCGCATGCCGTACCGGTCGAGGTAGGCCTCGATGGCGTCGCGCGCTTCGGCCCCGCCCGCGAGCTTCGGCAGCTCGTCCAGGAAGCCTTCGTCCTCGACGCCTTGCAGGAACGCGACCACCTCCGGATGCGGGCGGAGAACGTCCGCGACGTCGAGCAGCGCCAGTCCCATCTCCGACGTGACGTTGCCGGGGGCGGACAGCGTGAGGGTGTCGGCCGCGTTCCTCTCGCCCAGCCATTCCCGCAGCCGGTCGTTGAGCCACCAGGTGGCCTCCATCCCCGCCATGATCGCCTGCATGCTCAATGGATCACTGAGGACCCGCTTGTGCTCCTGGATGGCCGCCAGCAGGAAGTCGAACAGCGCCGGCCCGGTCTTCGTCCGGATGTCACGCCGCAGGGCGGCGATGGACGCCTGGCTACGCTCGATCAGCTCGGCGACGATGGCCGGATCCGTCTCGACCGTGGTGGCCCCGCCACCGGCCGGCGGCCCGCCGGGACCGCCGTCCGGAAGCGCCGGGACGAAGTCGCGGCGGTCGAGGACGGTCTCCAGCGCGTCCCTGGTCAACGGATCGGACCTCCCCGCCATCTCCAGGAGGCCCGCGCGGCTCGCGGGCGCGGCCAGGTGCCGGGTGACGTCGACGAACAGCCGCCCGCCGGCCTCATGCATCGGCGCCATGGCCGTCAGCTGCCACATGGAGAGCCCCAGTGGCCGCATGGGGTCGGTCATCATCTGCTGATGACCAACGGAGAGGTAGACGTGGTTCTCCCGGTCGCCGGCCGCGGGGACGGGGAACAGCGTGGTGATCGGCCGGCTCTGCACGATCTGGAAGTCGTCGTCGACCAGGCACCACTCGATGTCCTGCGGGCAGCCGAAATGCGCCTCGATCCGCCGCCCGAGCTGCACGAGCCGCACGACCTGCGCCTCCGTCAGCGCCGGCTGCTCCTGCCGTTGCGGGTCGATCGCCACTTCCTGCGTCCCGCCAGCCGGCAGGGCGTGAACGGCACGCTGTTTGACGGCGACCGCCTCGGCGACGACCTCGCCGTCGCGCACCTTGAAGACGTCCGGGTTCACTAGGCCGGAGACCAGGGCCTCGCCGAGGCCGAAGCTGGCGTCCACGGTGGCGACCTTCCGGTTGCCCGTGACGGGGTCGGCGGTGAACAGGATGCCGGCCGCATCCGGGAAGACCATCTGCTGCACGACCACGGCCATGTGGACCTTCCGGTGGTCGAAGCCGTTCCGCAGGCGGTAGGTCACGGCCCGCTCGGTGAACAGCGACGCCCAGCACCGGCTGAGGTGCTGGAGGATCGCGGTCGGCCCCACGACGTTCAGGTAGGTGTCCTGTTGGCCCGCGAAGGAGGCCGTCGGCATGTCCTCTGCCGTCGCGCTTGATCGCACGGCGTATCCGGCTTCCTCGCCGAGCTGGGCGAGCGCGCGGGTGATCGCCGCCGCCAGATCGTCGGGGACGGCAATCTCTTCGATGGTCCGGCGGATCGCCGCGCTGAGCGTGCGGATCGCCTCCCGGTCATCCAGGGGCAGGCGCGACAGCTGGTCGAGCCGATCGTCGATCGACGGCGCTTCCGCCATGATCCGCCGGAAGGCGGCCGTCGTCACGCAGAACCCGGCGGGCACGCGGATGTCTTCGATCCGCGACAGCCCGCCCAGGTGCGCGGCCTTGCCGCCGACAACCGCGACCTGCGTCTCGTCAACCTCTTGAAGATCCAACACGGACGGCTCGGTCATCGCGACGCCGCCGGGGCAGCCGTGCTTCCTCGCCACGTCGTGTCCCCATTTCTCGTCGGTGCTGCGTCCGGCCGCCGATTCTGCGGCAGGACCTGGGTCTTGCCGCAAGCCCCCCGGTGCGCTATACGTTGGAAGTGGCAAGGGGGCGAGACCTCCTTGCCTTTCCGGACGCCGGTGGCCACGGCCACCTCAACCGGGTGGGCTTTGGCCAGCGCGATCGTCGGTCAGTCCATCATCGCCGCGGCCGAGATGATCCGGCCGAGCAACCGGGACTTCGGCGACGTGCTGTCGAGCGTCTCCCGACGCACTCACCGCGGCTGCCTCGGGCGTCGGGATCGATCCCCTCGCACTGCTGGCCGCTGCGGTGCCAGAGGCCAGCCGATTTGTTCCTATCGCCCGAATTGCACTGAGCGCGATGGATGGGCTGTCATTCCCATTGACTGATGTACTCGCCGGATTCGGCGGATCCTGACCGGGTGGCCATATTTGAGGAACCGTTCGGTTCGCGGGTGCGGGTTAAACGCGCGACAGACGAAAGGCCGGGCTACTCGCTAGCGTAACAGGAACAGAAATCAAGATCATTAGCAGTCCGGCACGGATTCCTGGGGGGACCGCTGTGTGTCTGACACTGAGCACACCGACCGAACCACGGGGCGGCATTGATTGTCGCCGAGCTGACAGCAGCAGCAAGCAACGGCAGCGGCAGCGGCATCGGTGAACCTCGAAACGGTTTGCCCAGGTCCCACCGGCGGGCCTCCCGCAATTCACGCCGGCCATGACAAAATTCGTACTCAGAGTCTCTCGCGCGCTCTCTTCCGATCTGGTCGGTGCCAGTCGTCGAGGCCCTGCGGAGCGGGTCGCCGGCTGCCCACGCCCGCGGCGCCACCGCCGGTCCGAAGACCGCGTTCTCGCTGCCGGTACCGAGCTGACGGCGGTTCTGAACGGTGAGAGAAGCGATGACCATGACCAGCACGCGGACCGTCGCGAGCGTCCTCGACGACATGCTCGTGCCGCGAGGATCCGAGCTCACTGTTCGTCTGATGGAGGGCATAAAGCCCACTCTCCACTCGCCTGCCGTGCCGACCCGCCGGGTCGAACTCGCCTGCGGCGAACTGCTGCACCAGCCCGGCGCGACCGACGGCCGCGTCTATCTGATCGAAAGTGGTGCGGTCTGTCTGGAGCATTATTCTCCGACCGGGCGCCGAACCATCCTTGATGTGTTGTCGACAAACGAGTATTTCGGCGAGGATTCGCTTCCCGGCATGCCGAGTCAATACACTCCCGCCGCCGTAACGGCGACGAAACTAATCGGGGTGGAAAGCACCGTTCTGCACAGCCTCCTACGGGACGCGAACGTTTTTGACGTGTGGCAGCACAGTCAAATATTGAAAGCCCGCCGGCACCGATCGCTGCTGTTGCAGCATGCCATCTCCGACAGCGAGGCTCGGCTGGCGATGTGCCTGCTTGACCTGGCACAGAGCTTCGGCACGAGCACCGGCCAGGACGTTCGGATCGGGCTGAAGCTCCGCCACGAGGACTACGCGGCGATGATCGGAACGACCCGGTCCCGCGTCGGCCTGTTCCTGCAACGCTTCACCGATCGCAAGATGATCCGGAAATCGTCGTGCGGGGCGATCGTCGCCAACCCCCGCATCATCGTCGGATACATCATGGAACGTATGGGGCTGCCCCCGGCCGGGTGAGCGCGCCTGCCACGCCCTCGACTCCCCTTGCGGCCGCGACCGGCGGCAAGGGGAGTCGGAGAGGCTCACTGCTGGCCGCTCGGCTCCACGGCCGGCGCCGCGAGCGCCCCGGCGTTCGCCGGTGCTGCGGGCATTGCCGCTCGCGCCTTGGCTCGATCCGACCGGATGGCCTGCCGGCGGCGCCGCTCCCGCGCGCTCTGGTAGAGGCTGCGCCCCCACAGCAGCAGGCCGCCACCGTCGAGGAGGACGCCGATGACCGCGACGGTGAAGAAGTCGATGGATCCCATCATGGAATCCTGGCCGGTGACGAAGAGGATGAACTGGTACAGGAATCCCCACAGGAGTGGGATACCGACGAAGACCAGCATCAAGAGCGCTATCAGGCGCCCGCCGAGCCACGCGAGGGAGTACCACCGGACGATCCGCATCTCCCGCTTCGGCACCCCCGACTGGTCCACCCGGGACTTGCGCCGCAGCACCAGGTTGCGCAGGAAGTCCTCGGTGTCGGACATCAGGTTCCGGCAGCCGAGGGCCGTGGCGACGATGTAGTAGCCGTCGGTACGCATGAACAGGAACGACTGCCAGATGATCCGGACCAGGTACGTGAACAACAGCGCCGTCAGCAGCAGCGCGGCCCACTCCGGCATCTGCAGGTAGCCGTGCCGATTCGCCCACAGGGCGAGCACGAAGGACGAGGCGAGTACCCCGTCGATGAGCGTGCCGGCGATGAACGCGACGAAGCGCTGGCGTTTCGGTGCCAACCAGATGCCGCTCATGTCGGTCTGGACCACCAGGATGTACAGCTGGTTGCCGATGACGAGCCTCGACGGCACGCCGGCCGCACGCGCCGCGATCATGTGAGCGGCCTCGTGGATCGCGACCCCGACCAGCGTCAGGATGAACGTCGCCCAGGTCAGGGCCGCGAAGTGGATGGGGAACAGCAGGGTCTCGCCGGGCGTCGGCAGCAGATCTGGATCGTCCACGACGAGGTACACCCCGGCCGCGACGATCAGGACGCAGGCGATCATCACCGGGAGGCTGACCAGACGGCGGGCGACAGTCGGGCTGATCCAGTTCAGGCTCCAACTCCGCCGGGGTTTGCGAGCCGGAATCGCGGGGGCGACCGGGCCGGCGACGGCAGCGGCGACCTTCTCGTCGATCTCGACGAAGCCCTCGTCGCCGAGGGCGTCCAGGAAGTCGGTGATGTCGGGCGTCTCGGCGTACTTCTCTTCGTACAGGCGAACCGCCTCGCCCACCGATTTGCCGGCGGCCAGCGAGTGGAGGAGGTCCAGCCCCTCAGTGGGGATGGACAGGAACACCTGCCGTTCGAGGTCACCGATGATGACGGCGTCGCCCTCCGGCCGGTGGTCGAAGGGGCGCACTCTGACAAGTGTGTCTGGCGGATAGCCGGCCATGGTTCGTCGTCCTTTTCGCTCATTTGGCAGGCGGGGTCGATGAAGGCCGGCACCCGGAGTTGCCATCCGGGTGCCGGCCTTCGCGTGGGGCATCACCGTCAGGAGACAACGCACGCAGCAGCGACAGCGCTGGTCTTCACCGACTCCAGCCGGCGCACCGTGAGCTTCTTCATGACATCACCTCCTCGCGATATCGGAGAGGACAACGATGCCTGCCGCGCGAGTGATCGTCTGCTCACTTATGTACATACACCGATCGGTAGGATGGTCACCGGAACTCGCCGCCGGGCGGGAGCTCGACCGCCGCCGGGGTTGACCTCAGATGGTGATGACCACTTTGGACCGGGCGTGCTCACCTTCGAGGTACCGAATGGCCTGGGGCACCTCGTGGAGCGGATAGCTCCGGTCGATGGCCGGGGTGAGGTGGCCGGACTCGGCGTGGGTGCGGAGCGTGTCGAGGTGCTGCCGGCTGGGTGTCGCGGTGAGTGCGACGATGCGGTGTTTGACGAAGGGTGCCAGCAGCCGCCCCCGGGCGAGGAGCCAGACCGGTCCGAGGAGACTGCCGCCGCCGTACACGCCGCCCCCGGAGAGGACCAGGGTCCCGGTCGGCGTCAGTGCCCGCCGGAGCGCGGTGAGTGAGCGGTTGCCGACCAGGTCGAACACGACGTCGTGGCGGCGGGCGTCGTGGGTGAAGTCGTCGCGGGTGTAGTCGACGACGTGGTCGGCGCCGAGGGAGCGGACCAGGTCGACGTTGCGGGTGCTGCACACCCCGGTCACGGTCGCGCCGAGCACCTTCGCCAGTTGGACGGCCAGGGTGCCGACGCCGCCTGAGGCGCCGTTGATGAGGACGCGGTGGCCGGGCTGGACCTGGCCGACGTCGCGCAGTCCCATGAGTGCGGTGACACCGGCCAGCGGCAGGGCGGCGGCCTGCTGCGGCGTCAGGTTCGCCGGCTTCGGCGCGACCATCGTCGCGGGCACGCACACGTACTCGGCGAACGCGCCGTTGGCGTCGCCGAGATCACCGAAGACGGCGTCGCCCGGGCGTACCCCTTGGACGTCGCTGCCGACGGCCTCGACCCGGCCGGCGAAGTCGCGGCCACGGATGCGCGCCCGGGGCCGCGTTCGGCCCAGGGCCAACCGCGCCATCCGGGGATCGCCCCGCATGACATGCCAGTCGTACGCGTTGAGCGCGGCCGCCTCGACCCGCACGAGCACCTCGTCGGCGGCCGGCACCGGCGCGTCGACGTCCGCGAGCGTGAGCGTCTCCGGCGGGCCGTACCGGTCCTGGACGATCGCCTTCATTTTCCCTCCCCTCTGGGTGTACGGCGTACACCTCATGTGAGTGAATGTAGGTGTACGCCGTACACCTGTCAAGGCGGTTATGGTCTTAACCGCCGCAGGAAAGACGAGGACCGAGATGGCTGAGCAGGCTGAAGTGCTGCGCCGGGCGCCGCTGAGCAGGGACCGGATCCTGCGCGCCGCCGTCGCGCTCGCCGACGAGACCGGGATCGAGTCCCTCAGCATGCGCAACCTCGCCCAGGATCTGGGCGTCGTGCCGATGGCCCTCTACAAGCACGTGGCCAACAAGGACGAACTGCTCGACGGCATGATCGACGTGGTCGTCAGCGAGATCGACCCGCCGGTGCCCGACGCCGACTGGAAGCACACGGTCCGCGAACGCATCCTCTCGGCCCGGCAGGTGCTGCTGCGCCACCCCTGGGCGCCGCTCGCGATCGAGTCGCGGAACATGGCGACGCCGGCCGTCCTCGCGTACCTCGACTCGATGGTCGGGACGATCCGGGCCGGCGGGTTCTCCGCCAACCTTGCCCACCACGTGATGCACGCGATGGGCAGTCGGATCCTGGGCTTCAGTCAGGAGCTGTTCGACGCCGCCCGGAACGCCGGCCGGTCCGGTGCGTCCAACCCGGAACCGCCGGCCGCCCTACCACCGGAGGTCGCGACCCGGTTCCCGCACCTCGCGGAGATCGCCACGGCCGCGTCCCACGACGACGCGTCGGTCGTGGGGCAGGGCTGCGACGACCAGTTCGAGTTCGAGTTCGCGCTGGACCTGCTGCTCGACGGCATCGAACGACTGCACCAGCAAAGCTGGACGTCGTCGCGCCGGCCCGGCTGACGACCTCACGGGGTAAGGCCCTTCCCGATCAGTTGGCATCCGCCTTGCACGCCTCGATGGCCGGCCAGCGTCGCATGGCGAAGGCGTATGGGGTCGCGCCCATGATCCGCCGGAAATCGGCGCCCATGTGTGACTGGTCGTAGTAGCCCGCGTCGGTGGCCAGCTCAGGCAGCTTCTGGCTGATCCGGGCGAGCACCAGACGAACACGATCGATGCGTACGAACTGACGTGGCGTCAGGCCCATACCGTCGATGAAGACCGTGCGGAGGTGCCGTTCGCTGACGTTCAGGTGCCGAGCGACAAGGCTGACGGGCGTGTGTGGCAAGCCGTCACCGGCGGACAGCATCGCCGTTGCGTCCGTGACGATGCGCCTGCGCAGACCATCGCGGTCGGGAGGCGTCGCCAGGACGACCGGCAGTGCTCGGGCCAGCGACCGGAGTCGTGCCGGGGGAGACTCCGGGGCGGGCGGCGAGTCGCCGTCGGCGATCAGCCCTACGAAGGCCCGCAACGACTCGCTGTCGATCTCTGCGGCGGCGACAGCGCGGTCGGCAAGAGCTCGAAGGGGAAGACCGAAGAGGTCAGCGGCCCGACCGGGCCGGAAACGCAACTGGAGGCAGTTCCGATCCGGTCGCTCGACGTAGTACCTGGCCCGTGTCCGCGGCCCCATGATCACGACGTCGTATGGATCGGCAGAACCCGCTCGCCACGCCAGGGTGGTGGCATGATCGGGCTGCTCCAGTGCGGCCGGAGCATCGTGGATCACTGGCTGCGCCCCGAGCGTGATCCTGGAGAACCACGGCCGAAGCGCCCTCGCCACCTCCGGGCTGAGCAACTCATCGCGTTCCACGGTTCAGACCGTACGTCGCGGCCCGGACCCGAACCTGGCAGCCCGATCAAGCTGTGCCGAAAGTTCCTAGGCCCGGCTGGGACGGTCCTGCAACCGTGACACCCATGATCCTGGTTACCGGCGCCTCCGGCACTGTCGGCCGACACGTCGTGCAACTCCTCCAGCAGGGCGGGTATCGCGCTCGTGCGATGACGCGGGGCCGACCCGGGCACGCGCTGCCGCCCGATGTCGACGTGGTGCGAGCTGACTTCGACGACCCCGACTCCCTGCGCCGCGCGGTGATCGGCGTGCGCACCGTGTTCCTGCTCACCGCGCCGGCGACACCGACGCCGGATCATGATCTGGCGCTGTTGGCGACTGCCCGGTCGGCAGAGGTCACCTCGGTGGTGAAGCTTTCCGCGATCGGCACAGGTGAACGATTCGGCGCCGCAACCGTCGGCGCCTGGCACCAAGCGGCTGAGCACGCCGTCCGCACCAGCGGCCTGGCGTGGACCGTGCTGCGGCCGTCAAGCTTCGCCGCCAACTGCCTCCACTGGGCGAGCCTTATCCGCGCCGGTCAGTCCGTGCCCAACCTGACCGGCGACGGCCAGCAGGGCGTCATCGATCCCCGCGACATCGCGGCGGTCGCGGTCGCCGCACTCACCGACTCCGCCCATGCCGGCAAGACGTACACCCTCACCGGTCCGGAACTGCTTCGCCTGCCCGACCAGGCGACCCAACTTGCCCAGGTCATCGGCCGCCCCGTCGTCACCGCCGACCTCTCTCCGGCCGTCGCACGTCAGCAACTGCTCGCCTCGGGAATGCCCTCGGCAGCCGTCGAAGCCACCGTCATCGGCTCCGCTTGGGCACGCGCCGGGCACAACGCCATCGTCACCGACGACGTGGAAAGGGTGCTCGGACGTCCTCCCGCGACCTTCCGGAGTTGGGCGCAGCGTCATCGAGAAGCCTTCACCGGCGCCCGGTGACAACAACGGTCGCGAAGGTGCTTGTGGGTGCGCCTTACATTGTAAGTCGGATTGGCGGCGCGAGAGCAGGAGAGGGATATGAGCACGGACCCGATGCGGAAGGTATGCATCGTCGGGGCCTCGGGGAAGCTCGGGCAGTACATGGTTCGGCACGCGCTGGACCGCGGCTATGAGGTCGTCGGCGTGTGTCGCGAGCGCAGCGTCCCGAAGCTCGCGGCGTACGCGGACCGGATCACGATCGTTCCGGGGCGCACGAACGACCGGGAGGTGATCCGGAAGGCGGTCGCCGGGTGCGACGGCGTGCTGACTGTGCTGGTTCCCTGGGGGGTGCAGCAGTACTCGTCGGGCACGGCGCAGGCGGTGCTCGACCACGCCGACCCCGACGCGCGCCTGGTCTTCTCGTGTGGCTGGCACGTCAGCCGGGACGGCGAGGACCAATACTCCTGGAGGTTCAGGGCGGGCGTCCGGATCGTCACCTGGCTGGCTCGCCTGGTGCGCGCTGTCGAGATCGACGACCAGGTGGAGGCGGGTCGGCGGGTCTTCGCCAGCAACCGGCGGTGGACCGTCGTCCGGGGGAGCGACCTCGAGGAGGGCGAGAGCCAGGGGCTTCCCGTGTGGAGCCGCCATGTCGGCGATCCGATCCTCGTGAGCAACCTGACGCGGCGCGTGGACTACGCGCTGTTCATGGTGGAGGCACTCACCGACGACACGCTCGTCCACGAGGCGCCAGCGATCGTCGGGCGGCTCTCGCCCAGCGCGCTGGGCCACGCCGGCGATGGTCGAGCCGCCGAGCCTGCTGGCAACCCGACCTCACCCTCCGGCGACGTGGCCTAGTTCGGTTCGTGGCAGAGCCGCTGTCAGGCGATGGTGGGGCTGCGGCGTTCGATGAGGACGACGTCACGCCAGCGGTCGTGGTGGCGGCCGAGGCGTTCGCGGGTGCCGATGGTGCGGAAGCCGCAGGCGTGGTGCAGGGTGAGGCTGGCGGTGTTCTCGGGGAAGACCCCGGATTGGATGGTCCAGATCCCGGCCTGTTCGGTGGAGTCGATCAGTCCCTGGAGCAGGAGTCGCCCGACGCCCCGCCCCTGCGCGTCCGGGTGGACGTAGACGGAGTGCTCCACGACTCCCGCGTAGACCCACCGGTCGGAGACCGGGCCGCAGGCCACCCAGCCGAGCACGGCGCCCGGGTCGGCGGGGTCGAGGGCGACCCAGCGGTGCCCGGGCAGGCGGGTGGCGGTGAAGTGGTCCCAGGTGGGCGGTTCGGTCTCGAAGGTGGCGTTGCCGGTGGCGATCCCGTGCCGGTAGATGTCGAGCACGGCCGGGGCGTGGGCGTCGGTCATCGGCGCCAGCACCGGCCGGGGCGGGCTCGTCGTCATCGGAGGGTGGGCGAGCCGCTCGGCGTCGGCCGGGGCAGGCTCGTGCGCCGCGCGGCCGTGGCGACCCGGAAGCGGAAGACGTGCCGGTAGGTCTGTGGGGTCATCCCGCTGATCCGCCCGAAGTGCTGGCGCAGGTTGGCCCCGGTACCGAAGCCGGTGCGGTGGGCGATCCGCTCCACCGGGTCGTCCGTGGTCTCCAGTAGTTCCTGCGCCAGCCTCACCCGCTGCTCCAGCAGCCACTGCAACGGCGTGGTGCCGAGGGTGTCGCGGAACCGCCGGGCCAGGGTGCGGGGGCTCAGGTTCGCCGCACGGGCCAGGTCGTTGACCGACAGTTGCTGGTCGAGCCGGCCGCGTGCCCACTCCAGCACCGGGCCCAGGTCGGCGGGGGAGACGCCGCGCACCGGCGGTGCCGGGTACTGGGTCTGATCGGCGGCGCGGTGCGGTGCCACCACCATCCGCCGGGCGACCTCGTGGGCCACCGCGGCACCGTGGTCCTGCCGCACCAGGTGCAGGCACAGGTCGATGGCGGCGGCCGTACCCGCCGAGGTGAGGATGTTGCCCTCGTCCACGTACAGCACCCGGGGGTCGAGGTCGACGAGCGGGAACCGGGCCGCGAAGTCCTGCGCGTTCATCCAGTGCGTCGTCGCGCGGCGGCCGTCGAGCAGCCCCGCCGCGGCGATGGCGTACGCGCCGGTGCAGATGCCCACGATGCGCTTGCCCCGGGCGTGCGCCACCCGCAACGCTTCGACCAGACCGGCAGGCGGATCGATCTGGGTCGGGCGGGCGCAGCCGGGCACCAGCACCGTGTCGGCCTCGACAAGATCGTCCAGGCCGTACGCCGGGTCGAGCCAGGAACCCCCGGTGGTACGCAACGGGCCGGGCTCGGCCGCGCACAGCCGCATCTCGTACCACGGGTCGGCGATGTCACGCCGGTCCGTGCCGAACACCTCCTGCGGCACCGCCAGCTCGAAGATCGGCAGGTTGTCGGTCACCGCCACCGCGACGACGTGCGAACGCATGGCAGGAATCTAACGCAGCTCGGCGCCAATCCGGCTGTCCCCTCCGGCCGTCCCCGACGACGGTGATCCCATGACTCAGACCCAACCCGCGTCGGTGGCCCGCGGTCGGCTGACCGCTGCCCAGGGCACCGCGCTCTATGTCGGTGCCGTACTGGGCACCGGGGTGATCGCGCTCCCCGCGCTGGCGGCCGAGGCGGCCGGCCCCGCGTCGCTGCTCGCCTGGCTGCTGCTCGTCGTTCTCTCCGCCCCGCTGGCGGCGACCTTCGCCGCGCTCGGTGCCCGCTACCCGGACGCGGGCGGCGTCTCGACGTACGCCCGGATGGCCTTCGGGCCGCGGGCCGCGGCCGTCGTCGGCTGGTGCTTCTACTTCGCGGTGCCGCCCGGCGCCACCGCGGCGGCGCTGTTCGGCGGCGCGTACGTCGAAGCCGCGATCGGCGGCGGCCGGGCCACCGTGGCGGTCACCGCCGTGCTGCTGATGGCCGCGGTCACCGTCACCAACCACGCCGGCGTGCAGCTGGCCGGGCGGGTGCAGCTCGCCCTGGCCGGCATCCTGGTCGCCTTCCTCCTGCTGGCCGTGCTGCTCTCCCTGCCGCACGCCTCCGCCGGCAACCTCCGGCCGTTCGCCCCGCACGGCTGGACCGCGATCGGCCCGGCCGCCGCACTGCTGATGTGGAGCTTCGTCGGTTGGGAGGCGATCACCCACCTCACCGGCGAGTTCCGCCGACCGGCGCGCGACCTGCCGCGGGCCACCACCGCGGCGGTCGTGGTGGTCGGCGCGCTGTACCTGGGAGTGGCTCTGGCGACCGTCGCGGTGCTCGGGTCGGCGGCGGCCGGGGCAGATGCGCCGCTGGGTGAGCTGTTCGCCGTCGCGCTCGGCGGCGACGCCCGTTTTCTGGCCGCCGGGGCGGCGCTGCTGCTCACCTTCGGCGCGATGAACGCCTACTACGCCGGCGCGGCGAAGCTCGGCGCTGCGCTCGGCCGCGACGGGGCGCTGCCCGGCTGGCTCACCCGGGGCAGCATGGCCGGCGAGGTACCCCGGCGCAGCCTCGCCGTCACCGCCACCCTGGCGTTCCTGGCCCTGGCCCTGGTGGTCGCCGCCGGGCTGGGCACCCGGCCGCTGGTCCTGCTCGCGACCGGCTCCTTCATCACCGTCTACGTCATCGGCGTCGCGGCGGCACTGCGGCTGCTGCCCCGGCGCAGCGGGGCCTGGTACGCCGCCGCTGCGACCATCGGCGTGGTGCTGTTCCTGCTGGTCATGACCGGCGTCTACCTGATCTGGCCGGTGGCGGTCACCGGGGCGGCCCTGCTCTACCTCCGGCTACGCGGCGCCGGTCGCGGCTGAGCCCGCGTCCTGAGCCGTGACCACTCCAGCGAGGTCCGACCCGCCGTCGGCCGCGCGGACCGATCCGGCGACGCGCGGGAGTTGGTACGCTGGGCCCGGCGCGGATCAACCGCGCGATCCGGGTACGAGGAGCGCGACATGCTGACGGGGGACGACGACATCTCGGGGTGAGCGGTCCCACCGCCAGCCGGCCGGTGCCGGGGCGGCCCCTCCTGTCGTAGCCCTGTCTGCCTGACCGGGGCGCCGGTTGCGTCCCCGGCTTCCTTCCCGAGGTCTCTCTGTCATGTCCGAAGTCTGCGTCGTCTGCACCAACCTGTACTTTTCCTGGCCCGATGACACCCCGGTGTTCCGGGACCTCTCCTTCGCCGTGCCGCCCGGCCGCACCGGTCTGGTCGCGCCGAACGGGGCCGGCAAGACCACCCTGCTCCGGCTGATCGCCGGTGAGCTGACCCCCACCGGCGGCGGCGTGACCGTCGAAGGCGTGCTCGGCTACCTGCCGCAGAACCTGCCCCTGGCCGGTGACCTGGCCGTGGCCGAGGTGCTGGGGGTCGCCCCGGCGCTGGCCGCGCTGCGGGCGATCGAATCCGGCGACGCCAGCGAGGAGAACTTCGCCGTAATCGGGGACGACTGGGACGTCGAGGAACGCAGCCGCGCCGAACTCGACCGGCTCGGCCTGGGCGACGTCGCTCTGGACCGGCCCCTGCACACCCTCAGCGGCGGTCAGGTGGTCTCCCTCGGGCTGGCCGCGCAACTGCTCCGCCGCCCGGACGTCCTGCTGCTCGACGAACCGACCAACAACCTCGACATCGACGCCCGGCACCGGCTGTACTCGGTGCTGGAAAACTGGTCCGGGTGCCTGTTGCTGGTCAGCCACGACCGGATGCTGCTGGACCGGATGGACCGCATCGCCGAACTCGACGGCGGCCAGCTGCGCCTGTTCGGCGGGAACTTCACCGCGTACGAGGAGGCGGCGCGGGCGTCCCGGGAGGTGGCGGAGCGCAACGTGCGCAGCGCCGAGCAGGAGGTCAAGCGGGAGAAGCGGGAGATGCAGCAGGCCCGCGAGCGGGCCGAACGCCGCGCCGGCAACGCCGCCCGCAACCTCGGCAACGCCGGCCTGGCCCGGATCGTCGCCGGTGGGCTCAAGCGCAGCGCGCAGGAGTCGGCCGGCCGGGCCCAGCAGGCGCACGCCAGCCGGGTCAGCGACGCGCAGGGCCGGCTCGACGAGGCCAGCCGGGCCCTACGGGACGACCAGACGCTGACGCTGGAACTGCCGGAGACCGACGTACCCGCCGGCCGGACCGTGGTCGAGGGCCAGCGGTTGCAGGTGCGGCACGGCAACCTGCCGCTGTTCGCCGCAGACGGTGTCGAGCTGACCATCCGAGGCCCGGAGCGGATCGCGTTGACCGGGCCCAACGGCGCCGGCAAGTCCACCCTGCTGCGCCTGCTGCACGGCGACCTCGAACCGGACAGCGGGCAGGTACGCCGGGCCGACGGCCGGGTGGCCTACCTGTCCCAGCGCTTGGACCTGCTCGACCTCGACCGTACGGTGGCGGAGAACCTCGCCGCGTACGCCCCCGAGCGCCCGCAGGCCGAGCGGATGAACCTGCTGGCCCGGTTCCTGTTCCGGGGTGCCCGCGCCCACCTGCCGGTCGGCGTCCTCTCCGGCGGCGAGCGACTGCGCGCCACGCTGGCCTGCGTCCTCTACGCCCAGCCGGCGCCGCACCTGCTGCTGCTCGACGAGCCCACCAACAACCTGGATCTGGTCAGCGCCGGCCAGTTGGAGAACGCGCTGAACGCATACCGGGGAGCGTTCGTGGTGGTCAGCCACGACGAACGCTTCCTGCACGACATCGGCGTGCAACGGTGGTTGCGCCTCGACGGCGGCACTCTGCGCGAGATTCCCGCACCCGACGCCGGATGAGGGCCTCTCCCGGTCAAGGGTGACCGGCTGTCCGGTGTTCGGCCGTGCTGTCGGCGGGCTCCGGGGCGCCGGAGGCGACGACGTAGCGCCGCAGGGTGACCGGAGCGCCGTTCGGGGCGGTCCAGCCGGCGGCGACGGTCGCGGTGTGTCGCCAGCCGTCGCGCTCGTACAGCGCGACGGCTGGCGACCGCTGGTGGTCGACGACCTCCAACGTCAGGTCGGTGTCATGCCGGGCGGCCCACCGCCGGGCCTGCCGGAGCAGGGCGGTGCCGACCCGGCGGCGGCGGAAGGCGGGTGCCACGAACAGCCGGGCGACCTCCGCCGCCCCGGCCTCGCCATCTTCCGGCAGCGCATGGTGCACCGCGAGGTGGCCGACCACCTCTGCGCCGTCGGCCTCGGCGATCCACGCGTGGTGCTGCTCGGGCGGGGACAACCAGCGGTACGGATCGGCGGGCCAGTTGAGCGGATAGCCGTCCGTACCGTGCACGACGGCCAGCAGGTCGACGCATCCGGGCAGGTCGGAATGCTTGCGGTTGCGGATGACGAGCGGGGTCACCGCCCTATTCTCCCCGCCCGTGTCCTCGGCCCGCCCGCGCCCGCGCCCGCGCCCGTGTCCGCGCCCGTGTCCGTGTCCGCGCCCGTGTCC
>NZ_POTY01000064.1 GCF_003236315.1 Micromonospora craterilacus | reverse complement strand
GCCGTGCGGAATGCAGAACGTCTTGTGCAGGTTCAGGTGCGACACGTCCGCGCCGAACCGGCCCGGCTTGGCGAACCCGACCAGCGCGTTGAGGTTCGCCCCGTCGACGTACACCTGCCCACCGGCGTCGTGCACCTTCGCGCACAGCGACGCGATGCCCGTCTCGTACACCCCGTGCGTCGACGGGTACGTCACCATGATCGCCGCCAGCACGTCCCGATGCTTGTCGATCTTCGCGTCGAGGTCGACCAGGTCGACGTTGCCGTCGGCGTCGCAGCCGACCACCACCACCCGCATCCCGGCCATCACCGCGCTGGCGGCGTTGGTGCCGTGCGCCGACGACGGGATCAGGCACACGTCCCGGTGCGCCTCGCCGCGGCTGCGGTGGTACGCCCGGATCGCCAGCAGCCCGGCCAGCTCACCCTGCGAGCCGGCGTTGGGCTGCACACTGACCGCGTCGTAGCCGGTCACCTCCGCCAGCCACCCCTCCAACTGGCCGATCAGCTCCCGGTAGCCGGCGGTCTGCCCGGCCGGGGCGAACGGGTGGATGTGGGCGAACTCCGCCCAGCTCACCGGCTCCATCTCGGTGGTGGCGTTGAGCTTCATCGTGCACGAGCCCAGCGGGATCATGCCCCGGTCCAGGGCGTAGTCGGCGTCGGCCAGCCGGCGCAGGTAACGCAGCATCGCCGTCTCCGACCGGTGGGTGCGGAACACCGGGTGGGTGAGGAAGTCACCGGTGCGCGCCAGCCCGGCCGGCAACGCCGCGGCCACCTCACCGGTGACCCCGTCGACGCCGAACGCCGCCCACACCGCCGCGAGGTGCGCGCCGGTGGTGGTCTCGTCACAGGACATCCCGACCCGGTCGACGTCGACCTGCCGCAGGTTGACCCCCCGTCGCTCGGCGGCCGCGACCACCTCGGCCGCCCGACCGGGCACGATCGCCGTCACGGTGTCGAAGAACGCCACGTCGGCGACGCTCACCCCGCCGGCCCGCAGCCCGGCGGCGAGCCGCGCCGCCATCTCGTGGGTGCGCCGGGCGATCGCCCGCAGCCCGTCCGGGCCGTGGTAGACCGCGTACATGCTGGCCATCACGGCGAGCAGCACCTGCGCGGTGCAGATGTTGCTGGTCGCCTTCTCCCGGCGGATGTGCTGCTCGCGGGTCTGCAACGCCAACCGGTACGCCGGGTCGCCGGCCACGTCGCGGGACACCCCGACCAGCCGGCCCGGCAGCATCCGCTCCAGCCCGGAACGCACCGCCAGGTAGCCGGCGTGCGGCCCGCCGAAGCCCATCGGCACCCCGAACCGCTGGGTGGTGCCGGCCGCGATGTCGACGCCGACCTCCCCGGGCGGACGCAGCAGCGTCAACGCCAGCAGGTCCGCCGCGACGGTGACCAGCGCCCCGGCGGCGTGCGCGGCCTCGACCAGCGGGGCGTGGTCACGTACCGCCCCGGAGGCGCCCGGGTACTGCAGGTGCAGGCCGAACAACTCCGCCGGCAGCGGCTCGGTGTCCAGGTCGAGGACCCGCACGTCGATGCCGAGCGGCTCGGCCCGGCCGGTGATCACCGCGACGGTCTGCGGCAGGGTGTCCGCGTCGACGACGTACACCGGGCTCTTGCTCTTCGACGCCCGCCGGGCCAGCGTCATCGCCTCGGCCGCCGCGGTGCCCTCGTCGAGCATCGAGGCGTTCGCGGTGGCCAACCCGGTCAGGTCGCACACCATGGTCTGGAAGTTCAGCAGCGCCTCCAGCCGGCCCTGGCTGATCTCCGGCTGGTACGGCGTGTACGCGGTGTACCAGGCCGGGTTCTCCAGCACGTTGCGGCGGATCACCGCCGGGGTGTGGGTGCCGTGGTAACCCAACCCGATCATCGACACGGCGACGGTGTTACGCGCCGCGAGGGACCGCAGCTCCGCCAGGGTGTCGTGCTCGCTGGCCGGCTCCGGCAGGTCCAGCCGACCGTGCCAACGGATCACCTCGGGTATCGCCGCGTCCATCAGCTCGTCGATCGAGGCGTATCCGACGGCCTCCAGCATCCGGCGCTCGTCGTCCGGTCCGGGGCCGATGTGACGGTCGGCGAACTGCTCTGCGGTCATGGGCGGCGCTCCTGCGGGGGCGGGGGTCGACAGGTCGGCCCTCCCCCTCTGTCACACCCCGCGGGCGCTCCACAGTGCCTGCCCCACGCGGTCCTTTTGCCTGAGAGGTTCCGGGGAGGATTTGCCCCTTCGGCGCCGACCTGGCTGCCGCCAGGCGGTCTCTCCCACGCGGGTGTTACCGGCGCGATCAACGCTACCAGCGTCCCGGCCGGCCCGCCGCGAACCCCCTGACCGGCCGCACCAGCGGGCCGGCAGCGCCGGGCGCGGCGGCGGCCGGCGGGTGTTAACAAGGGGCCCGTGCTCTACACCAGGCGTTAAGAAGGGGCCCTTCCTTACCGGCCGGCCGGGGCGGCGGCGGAGGTGTCGAGGAGCCGGTCGGCGAGGGCCGGCAGCAGCCGACCCAGCGGCGCGTCCACCCGCAGCTGGGCGTACCCGTCACCGCGGGTCGGCCCCTGGTTGACGATCACCACCGGCACCCCGTGCTTCGCCGCGCGCAGCACGAACCGGCGCCCCGACATCACCGTCAACGACGACCCCAGCACCAGCAGCAGCCGGGCCCGCTCCACCATCGCGAAACACGACTGGACCCGGGCGGCGGGCACCATCTCGCCGAAGAACACCACGTCGGGTTTGAGCAGCCCGCCGCAGGCCAGGCAGTCAACGGTACGGAACCCGGCCACCTCGGCGTCGCCGAGCTCCACGTCACCGTCGGGGTTGACCGCGCCGGCCTGCCCGACGAATCCCGGGTTGGCCAGCCGCAACCGCCGGTCCAGGTCCAGCCGGGGCGTGCGGTCCCCGCAGCCCAGGCAGATCACCTCGTCGAGCCGGCCGTGCAGCTCCACCACGTCGCGGCTGCCCGCCGCCGTGTGCAGTCCGTCGACGTTCTGGGTGATGATCCCCGCCACCAGGTCGGCGCGCTGCAACCGGGCCACCGCCCGATGCCCGTCGTTCGGGGCCGCCTGGGCGATCAGCCGCCACCCCAGGTGACTGCGCGCCCAGTAGCGGCGGCGCGCCAGCTGGTCTCCGGTGAAGGTCTGGTACGTCATCGGGGTGTGCCGTCGAGTAGCCCCGCTGGGCCCCCGATAGTCGGGAATGCCCGACTCGGTGGACAGTCCGGCGCCGCTGAGCACCACCACCCCGCCGCCGGCCACCAGCCCCGCCACCGGCTCGATCACGTCTTCCACCCGACCCATGCTGCCCCAGCCGAGCCGCCCGCGGCGAGCCCGGGCAGCCGCTCACCGGGTCGACCAGCCCGACCACAGGGCGACCACCGGACCGGGCCTGCAGCCACCGGACCGGGCCCGCAGCCACCGGACCGGGCCGGCGGCGACCTATCCCCACCCGGTGCCGCTCGCGGCCGGTGACCGCTCGCGGCCGGTGACCGCTCGCGGCTAGGTTGGCGGCATGCGCGTCGTCATCGCCGGAGGACACGGCAAGATCGCCCGACTGGTGCACCGGGAACTCGCCGCCCGCGGCGACACCCCGGTCGGCCTCATCCGCAACCCCGACCACGCCGCCGCGCTCACCGCCGCCGGTGCCCAGCCCGTCGTCGCCGACCTCGAACACCTCGGCGTCGCCGACCTCGCCGGGCACCTCACCGGCGCCGACGCGGTGATCTTCGCCGCCGGCGCCGGGCCGGGCAGCGGCGCCGCCCGCAAGGACACCGTCGACCGCGCCGCCGCCGCGCTGCTCGCCGACGCCGCCCAGACCGCCGGTGTACGCCGCTACCTGCAGGTCTCGTCCATCGGCGTGGACCGTGACCCGCCGGCCGGCACCGACCCGGTGTTCGTCGCCTACCTGCGCGCGAAGAAGGCCGCCGAGGACGACCTGACCCGCCGGGACCTCGACTGGACGGTGCTGCGACCCGGGCGGCTCACCGACGACGACCCGACCGGGCGGATCACCCTCGACCGGCAGGTGCCCCGCGGTGCCGTGACCCGCGCCGACGTCGCCGCCGTCCTCGTCGCCCTGCTCGACACCCCCGCCACCGCCGGACTGACCCTGGAACTGGTCGGCGGCGTCACCCCGATCGCCGACGCGGTACGCCAGATCACCCCCAGCTGACCCCGCCGACCCCCGACTGGCGCGGCAGTGCCGGTCGGGGGTCGGCGGCTGCCGCTCGACCGGTACGGCCGATGCCCGGCGTGGCGGCCCGGCGGAGTGGCCCGGCCCGGCGGGGTCAGCGCTGTTGGTGGCGCGGCAACGACCGCGCCGCCGCCCCGTTCACCGCGGCCGGCGGCGGCCCACCGATCCGGTCCATCGTGCGGGCCAGGTGCTCACTGCCGTCGTCGAGATGCCGCGCCGCCGCCTGCATGTGCGAGATCATCATCTCGCCGTAGATGCGCAGCGCCTCCCGGGCGGCCACTCCGTCGTCGAACGCCGGCCCGGCCGACGCGCGGTAGTCCTGCACCGCCCGCTCCGCCTCCTGGCGGGCCTCCTCCACCGCCGCCCGCACGTAGCTCTCGTACTGGGTGCGGGCGTACTCGGCGACCTTGCGGGCGTAGTCGTGCGCCTGCGCGATGATCTGCTCGGCCTCCCGCTGCGCCGCCGACAGCAGATTGACCTCCTTTGCCGCCGGCGACTTCGCGGCCGGACCCGAACTCGGGATCACCCCGTGCCGGTGCAGCTCCACATGGTCGTTGAGCCGCTCGTTCTCCGCCCGCAGATTGGCCACCTGGGTGGCCAGCAGATCCAGCTCGTCGGCCACCTGCATCCGGAACCGGTCCACGTCGGACTGGTCGTAGCCACGTCGGGCGAACGACGCCGACCCGAACTCCCACCGCCGGACCCGGTCGGGGGTCATCCGCACCTGCACACCACCGGCGACGTGCTGCGTGCCGTCGTACCTGCTGATCGGGGCCGCGTTCACCGCACCGACCCTCCCTTCGGGCTACGGAGTTCAGTCACCGGGCACCTCCGGACTCATCGGGGGCGGCCGTCCGCCACGCGGGGCCGTACCAGTGCTGACCCAGACCCTCGTAGTGCAGCTGCCCGGCGTGGTAGCCGGACCGGGTCAGGGCCGCCACCGTCTGCGACACCATCTCGTCGGAACCACACATGAACACATGCCGGGACCGCCAGTCACCGTCGGCCAACGCCCGGTTCACCGGGTGCACGAACTCCCCCGGCCGGTTCATGTCCAACCCCACCACCTGGGTCACCCGGAACCACGGGTACGACGCGGCGAGCTTGTCGATCGCGTCGCTGTCGTAGAACTCGCTGCGCGAGCGGGCCCCCACGTACAGGTCGACCCGGCGGTGCGGCCCCTCGGCGGCGACCTGCTCCACCAGCGCCTTCAACGGCGCCCATCCGGTGCCCCCGGCCAGCAGCAACAGGTCCGCCGAACCGGCCGGCCGCAACGTCAACCCGTCACCCACCGGCGCCGCCAGATGCAGCTGGTCACCCACCGCGCACCCGTACACCAGCCGCGACGACACCGCGCCGCCGGGCGCCGCCCGCACATGCAACTCCAGCGTGCCGTCCGCGCGGGGCGCGTTCGCCGGCGAGTAGTACCGCCACGACCGCACCGCCGGATGCGACACCCCGATCGACTGGCCCGCGGTGAACGGCAGCAGGTACTGCGGGCGCAACGTCAGCACCGCCACGTCGAACGCCCGCCGCTCGTGGCCGGTGATCTCGGCCACCCACCACGGTGGATTGACCGCCTCGGCGGCCTGCGCCGCCTCGGTCATCACCTTCGACACCAGCCCGTACGCCGCCGTCCAGTCCTGCGCCAGCTCGTCGGTCCACTGATCACCGAGGAAGTGCCGCAGCGTCGCCAGCAGCGCCTCCCCCACGGCCGGGTAGTGCTCCGCCCGGACCGCGAACTTGCGGTGGTCGGCGCCGAGGTCCTGCAGGTAGCCGACCAGGTGGTCCAGCTGGTCCACCTGGGACACGATGTGACCGAGGGCGGTGACCAGCCGATCCCGCTGACCCGCCATGTTGGTCGGGAACATCTGCCGGGTCTCGGGATACGCCAGGAACAGCGTCGAGTAGAAGTAGAGCGGCACCTGGTCGCCGTGTGCGGCGACCAGGGACCAGCTCTGTTTGAGCCGCGAGACGTCCACGCTCAGGCGTCCGCCCGGTCTCCGCCGGCCACCACCTGGTCCTGCACCTGCGCCAGCACCGCCTGCACGTCGGTGATGACGTCGCCCGGCACACCCAGCTGCGTCAACGTCGCCGTCAGATGCTCACCCACCCGTACGTAGTGCGCGACCGGGATGTTCAACGGCTGGTGCGCCGTAGCCAGGTCACGGCCGGTGTACTCGTTCGGGCCACCGAGCACCACCGTCAGCATCTGCGCCAGGTGCCGGCGCTGACCGGCCATCTCCACCTCGGCGAAGTAGCCGGCGAGTTCCGGGTCGGCGAGCACCCGTTCGTAGAACAGCTCGACAGCGGTTTTCACCGAGCTGGCTCCACCGATCCGCTCGAAGTGCGAGACGGGGGTGGTGTCTTCGGTAACCGTCACGGTCGTTCCTTCCGTCATGAGGGGGACGCGCGGCATCGGCGCAAAGGACGGTCCACTGGGGCGGGACCGCCCCTCGGCAGCGCCGCCAGCGGACCGTGTCGGACCATAGCGTGCCGGACCGGACACGTCACGGCCCGCCTATCGCATTCCCGACACAACGGAGTTGCTGAGAGTAATGGGAGGCGTCCAACTGGCCACGTACCGCCATCCGGTTACCACCGAGGGTGGTCGCGGCCGCCGGCTGACGGACGCCTGCCAGGCCGGACATCCATCGCAGCGGTAGGGCCGCTGACCTGCATCGACAACCCCACGCCCGCGACCCGGACCCGGCCACCGGCCGCACCGGGACCCGGCGCCCTGGATCTGCACGCTGCGTGACCAGCAAAAATCACACAAATGATCGGCGAAACCCGGACAGACCAGGCGCGTCACCGACGCCAGGGGACCCTCAGCCGGCCCGCCGGCGGGCCCGCCGCGCCGCCAACTCGTCGCCCACCGAATCCCCCGCCGGGGGCACCTCCGGCTCCTGCCCCACCGAACCCGCGGCGGGCTCCGCCGGAAGAGCCGACAACGAACCCTGGATCTCCTTGAACGCACCACCGATCGCGATGCCGAACACCCCCTGGCCGCCCTGCAACAGGTCGACCACCTCCTCCGGGGAACGACACTCGTACACCGTCGTGCCGTCGGAGATCAGCGTGATGCCCGCCAGATCCTCCACCCCACGCGACCGCAACGCCTCGATCGCCTTACGGATGTTCTGCAACGACACCCCGGCGTCCAGCAGCCGCTTCACGACCTTCAGCACCACCAGGTCCCGGAACGAGTACAACCGCTGGGTACCCGAACCCGACGCGTCCCGCACACTCGGCACCACCAGCGACGTCCGCGCCCAGTAGTCCAACTGCCGGTAGCTGATCCCCACCGCATGGCACGCCGTCACACCCCGGTACCCCACCGCACCGTCACTGTCAGTTGCCGACCCGGGCGTCCCACCCGACTCGGCCAGCCCCGTACCCGGATCGGAATCTCGCGGCTCGTGCATCCGGACAACCTCCCCGTCAGTGCGGTGACACGTCGTTTCCGGGACGCGCACCCCTCGACACGGCAACCCTATAGCGACCATCCAGGGTTACCGCGGAGAAACCGTCGCGACACGCCGCGCATCGACAGCGACAACCATCACCATCACGGTGAGTCACCGCAAAGGGAGAAACCGGGCCGCCCACCACGGCAGCACCGGTCAACCGGATCAGCCGGCGAAGTCCTCCGGACGCACCTGCTCCAGGAACTCCCGGAACTTCTCCACCTCGTCCTCCTGCTCGTCGGGAATCACAATCCCCGCCTCGCTGAGGACCTGCTCGGCACAACGAATCGGCGCACCGACCCGCAACGCCAACGCAATCGAATCGCTCGGCCGCGCCGACACCCGCACCCCGTCACCGATCAACAGATCAGCGAAGAACACGTTCTCCTTCAGCTCGGTGATCTCCACCGCCCGCAACGGCGCCTTCAACGCCGCCAACACATCCCGCAGAAGATCATGGGTCAACGGTCGGGCCGGCTTGACACCCTGCTGCTCGTAAGCGATCGCCGTCGCCTCGACCGCGCCGATCCAGATCGGCAGATAGCGGTCCCCCTCGACCTCCCTGAGCAGGACGATCGGCTGGTTGCTGGGCAGCTCCACCCGAACCCCGACCACGCTCAGCTCGCGCACCGCCGCCTCCGTGTCGTTGTCACCTACGCCGCACCGTGCCCTCATCTGCACGCTACACGGACCGCGACACGGTCATCCCGTGCGCTGCCCGCGCCTACGCCCGCGCCAGAAGAGGGTTACCCCCGCAAGCCTACGCCACGCGCCGACAGGCCGATCCGTACGCACACCCGCCCTCACCGACCCAACGTCGAGCGCAACCCCACCCGCACCAGCGCCGCGTGCAACTGCTGCGACAACGCCACCAACTCCCGCGCCGTCTCCGCCGCCCGCGCCCGCGCCGCCGGATCACTCTGCCGCGCCAACGGCGCCACCAACTGCGCGAACAAGCCGACCTCCCGGTCCGCCGCCGTCCGGTAGCCACGCAGATGCCGCGGCTGGAACCCGTACGCCGCCAGACCCGCCACCGCCTGCGCGATGATCAACGCATCGGCGTCATACCAACCCGGCGGATCCGACACCAGCAGCCCGAGCCGCTCCAACTCACCCAGCGTCGACTCGTCGATCCCGCTGCGCGCCACCAACTGCGTCCGGTCGAGCCGCACCTGCCCCGACTCGACCGGCGTCGCACCGCGCCCCGGCACCTCGCCATCGGGACCCACCGCCACCAACGCCGGCCGCGACCGCTCCGGCGCCTCACCGGAGGCATCCCACTGCGCCAACTGCTCACGGATCACCCGCAACGGCAGATACTGATCACGCTGCGCGGTCAACACGAACCGCAGCCGCGCCACGTCATCCCAGCCGTACTTCCGGTAACCCGCCGCCGTACGCTGCGGCTCCACCAGGCCCTCAGCCTCGAGGAACCGCAGCTTCGAAATGGTCACGTCCGGAAAATCCGCCCGCAACTCGGCCAGCACCTCGCCGATACTCATCAACGGCTGGGCGCGACCCGCCCCGGACGGCGTCGAGGCCGCAGGCTCGTTCACCCCCGGCCGGCCTCACCCTCCGGGCGCGGACCGGCGATGAACACCACCCGGAACTTGCCGATCTGCACCTCGTCACCGTTGCTCAACGTCGCCGCCTCGACCCGCTCCCGGTTCACGTACGTGCCGTTCAGACTGCCCACGTCCCGCACCGTGAACGTGCCACCATCCCGGTGGAACTCCGCGTGTCGACGCGACACCGTCACATCGTCGAGGAAGATGTCACTGTCCGGGTGCCGCCCACTGGTCGTCACATCATGATCCAACAGGAACCGGGCACCCGCATTCGGACCCCGACGGACCACCAGCAGCGCCATCCCCGGCGGCAGCGAACCGGACATCCGGCTCGGCACCACATCGGTGTCCGGCCCCTCCAGCGCTTCCTCGAGCGAACCGAGATTGAGCGTCGACGTGACGTCGAGCGGGGGGAACTCGTCGCCTGGGCGAGTCATGGGGACCACCTCACGGATCTGTTTCGGTCGGCGTCGGGAGACGGCGGGTCTGGCCGCCGGGCTCTCATCCACCCGGCGGCTGGCTCTCCGTGCCCCGAAAGGCTGTCCGCGACGCTCAACAAAATGGGTTCTCGGTCGACTGGGCGAGCCTAGCCAGCGCCGAAAAACAGGGCAACCGGACGCGCGGCACGGATACCGACCCGCCGGCACAGGGCAACGCTTCAGCTCTCGGTCAGCTCGCGATACGCAGCCGCGGACAACAGCCCGTCAACCGCCGCCGGATCCTCCGGAGTGATCTCCACCAACCAACCCGCACCGTACGGCTCCGAGTTGATCACCTCCGGCGTGTCGACCAACGCCTCGTTGCGCGCCGACACCGTACCGCCCAGCGGGGCGTAGATCTCCGACACGCTCTTGGTCGACTCGATCTCACCCAACGACTCACCGGCCGCGACCACCGCACCGGACTCCGGCAACTGCACAAAGACGATGTCGCCAAGAGCATCCTGCGCGAAATGAGTGATACCGACCCGCACGGCCCCGCCGTCGCCAGCAGCCACCCACTCGTGCTCAGCGGTGTAACGCAGATCCTCAGGAATCACCAGAAGCGTCCTCATCCATCGCGACACCGGACCAACCGGTGCCGGCCCACCGGCCTAGGCGACCGGACGGGCGTGTTCCAGCGTGCTCGGCACGTGCAGCGCCGAAACCTCGGCAACCTCACGATCCTCAACGATCACGTTACCGCCGTCGCCCGCCACCTGCGCGACCACCCCACCGGGAATGTTGAGCGCCGTACGCATCGTCGCCGGCTCCCCGATCACCGTGATCGTGAACGGCCCCGTCAACCGCCGCCCGTCCACGATCAACGACCCGTTCTCCCCGTCCAGGAAGAACGTCGACGCCACGATCCGCACCGACGCCCGGTCACCGCCGGAAATCTGCATCGCCTCCGCGCCGGCCCCCCGCAACTCCTGCACCGCGTCCAGCACCCGACTCGCCGAGATCGACTTCGTACCCGCCTGGAACCGCACCGCCAGACCCGGACCCCGCGCCGGCAACGTACCCGCCAGGATCCCCAGCTCGTCCGCCCGCCGGGTCGCCTCCTCCAGCGCCGCCTGACGCCCCTGCTCACCCGAGCGCAACTGCCGCTGACTCTCCTCCAACGAGGTGATGTCCTGCCGCAGCCGCATCTCCCGCGCCTCCAGGTCGTACAGGATCCGGACCAGATCCTCCTGCCGCGCCGCCGACAACGACGAATCCGACGACGTCGTCTTCAGCTGCACCGCCAGGGTGAAACCCAGCAGCACCAGCAGCACGCCGATCATCACGGCCGCCGAACTGAACGGTCGCCACCTCGCCGCGCCCGCCACCGGCTCCGCGCCGGTCGCCGCCGGCGGGTCCTCGATCGGCTCGGCCGGCGGCGCGTCATCGTCCTCCGGTCGCCCCTGCGGCGACAACGGACTCAGCTCATCCGGATCCGGCGCCTCCGGCCGCGGGTCCGGCTCGCCCGCCGGCCCACCCGGCCGGGCCGGACCCGCCGGCTGCGGCCACCCCGTGCCCGTCTCGGTGTGCTCGTCACTCACGCCACAAACCTACGCCCGGAACAGGTGCCGGCGGATCGCCGCCACGTTGCCGAAGATACGCACTCCCAGCACAACCACCACACCGGTGGACAACTGCCCGCCCACCCCCAACTGGTCACCCAGATACACGATCAGCGCGGCCACCAGCACGTTCGAGATGAACGACACCACGAACTGCTTGTCGTCGAAGATCCGGTCCAGCTTCGCCCGGACCCCACCGAACACCGCGTCCAGCGCGGCCACCACCGCGATCGGCAGGTACGGCTGCAACGCCGCCGGCACCGTGGGGTCCAGCCACAAACCGAGCCCTACACCGGCCAGCAGGGCCACCACCGCGATCATCGACCACCTCCGGAGGGACTGGGGGACGTACCCGAGCCGGACGACCCGTCACGACCCGACGGCGACACGCTCGGACTCACCGCGGGCTCCGCGTAGCGTAGCCGCGGCTCCGGAGCCGCCGGCAGGGTGAGGTTGTCGGCGTCCCGCACCGCGAACGACAACCCGGTGTCCTGGGCCACCTTCCGCATCGTCAACGCACTCCGGCTGGCCTCGTACCGCTTCCGCATCGAACCCGGACCGATCGCCGACACCTCGTACGGCCCGGTCACCGGCCGGATACCGACCAGGATCGCCTGGCCCGCGAAACGGATCGTCGAGGTGGCCGTCAACCGCTCCCCGTTGATCGCGATCGCCTCCGCCCCGGCGCCCCACAGGTCGTTGGCCACTCCCTGCAGGTCGCTGTAGATCACCTGGGACGGGCCGACGTTGCCGGCGTTGAGCGAATCCTGACCACTCGGCCCGTCCACCAGCCGCACCACCACGCCGTCACCACGCACCTTGCCCAGGCCGGTGCCGGCCTCCAGGTTGCGCAACTGGGCCGCCTGTGAACCGCCCAGCGCCGCCTCCCGCTGCCGGTTCACCTCCTCGCGCAACTCGTCGGCCCGCGCCGACATCGCATCCGTGTCGCTCTGCCGCTGCTGGATCTGCGCCACCAGCCCGGAGCGGGCCTGCGCGCGCCCCGGCTCCTCGGCCGTGGTCTGCCGGTACGCCACCGCCCCGAGGAAGCCGAGCAGCACCACGACCACCAAACTGACCGGCCCCACCGACCAGCCCGGCCGCGCCGGCCGCCCGGTCTTGGCACGCTGGGCCGCCGCGTCCGCGTAGCCCGGATCCAGCGGGTTGCGGAACAACTCGGTCAGGAAGTCCGGCGTGAAGACCCGCGCGCCGCGCCGGCCCGCACCGGGATCGTCGCTCATGCCGGCACTCCGCTTCGCTCCGTGCCGCCATGAAGCACCACCGCGCTGAGCCGATGATTCGCTCGCTGACGCTCGCTCATGCCGGCACTCCTTGACCCCGTACCGCCCGCACCAGCTGGCGTGCCTGGATCACGTAGAGCGCACCGGCCACCCAGTAGAGCACCAGTCCCCACCACGCCAGGGCCCAGCCCACCGCGCCGGCGATCGCCGCGGCGGCCGGCACCGCGGCGGCCAGCAGCAGCACCGGGAAGGCCGCCAGCAGCAGAAACGTGGCGGTCTTGCCGACGTAGTGCACCGGCGGTGGCCCGTAGCCGTGCCGGCGCAGCACCGCCAGCGAACCGAGCAACAGCAGCTCCCGCGCCAGCAGGGCGGCGGTGAACTGCCAGGGCACCACCTCGCGGGCGGTGAAGGCGACCAGGGTGGCGAGGATGTAGAGCCGGTCGGCGAGCGGGTCGAGCAGTTCGCCGAGGCGGCTGACCTGCCGCAGCCGGCGGGCGATCCAGCCGTCGACCCAGTCGCTGGTGCCGCCGACGGCCAGCACCACGATCGCGGCCACGTCGGCGCGGACGACGAGGAACAGGTACAGGAAGAGCGGGACGCCCAGCAGGCGTATGAAGCTGATCAGGTTCGGCAGGGTCAGCACCCGGTCGTCGGGCTGCTGTCCACCGGCGCCGGGGGCCTGCGGTTGCTCTGCCCGAGCGGGCCGACGCGACACCGAACCTCCTCCGCGACACGCTCGACCACCGCGGCCCATGGTCCGCCGTGGAACGTCGTGCGCCCTGTCGAGCCGGCTGGCGCCGGCGCCCCCTGCGATCCCGATCCGGGACCTCCCCTGGCCCCGCCGTCCACCGTCGATGATCACGGGCCGGCCGGATGCGCTGCCACTATATCGGGCTCCCCGCACGGTTCCGCTGCCCAGCGGTGGCGCGTCCGGTAGCTGGACCGTGCGGTGTGTGACGGGCATCACCACGCGTAAGGCGTCCTAGGACGGAGGGTTGCGCCGGGCGTCAGGCGCTCCGAGCCGAGGCGTCCGGCGGTTCCGCAGCCACCACCGCCTGCCCGAACGCCTGCAACGCCCGCAGCAGGTCCTGCTGCACCCGGGCGGGCATCCGGTCCAGCACGACCCGCACCGCCTCGTGCCGACGCGACCGCAGCTCCCCCAGCAGGGCCTGCGCCGCCGTGGTCGGCACCAGCCGCACCTCGCGGCGGTCCCGCGGGTCGGCCACCCGACGCAGCAGGCCGATCGCCTCCAGGCGGTCACACAGCCGGCTGGCCGAGGAGGGTACGACGTCCAGCAGCTCGGCCAGACCGTTGACGTTGGTCTCGGGCCGGCTGGTGAGCAGCGACAGCACCCGCAGCTGGGTCGGCGAGACGGCGAGCCGCTGTCGGGAGACCGCGGAGTCGAGCACGCCCACCAACGCCTCGGCGGCTGCGTCGATCGCCGCGGCGAGATCCGGTCGTTCCACCCGATGTCCCCTGCGATTGTCCCGCTGGTCCTGCCCCGACCGCCGCTCGTCAGTCGCCCTCCCGGCGGGCGGAACCGCGCCAGTCCAGGCAGACCACGACCGCGTCGTCACGCAGATCGGCGTCCGCGTGGAAGGCCTGCAACTCGCGCATCACCGTACCAATTGCCTCGGTCGGCGGCTGCAACCGCGTGGCCCGCATCGACCGGGCCATCGCCCGCTCCCCGTACGTCTCCCGGCCGCTCGGATCGGCCGCCCACACCCCGTCGGAGACGACGAACAGCCGATCCCCCGGGTCGAGATCGAACTCCTGCAGGTCGTAGCGGGTCTCGGCGAACATGCCCAGCGGCAGCTGCTGCTCCAGCGCGACCCGGGAGACGGTACCGCCGCGCAGCCGCATCAGGTGCGGGGAGCCGGCGTCCACCGCGCCCACCCGCCCGGTGGCGCAGTCCAGCTCCAGCAGCACGGTCGACACGTGCCGATGCCCCCGATGCTGGTAGAACACCGTGTCGGAGGCGAGTTCCGCCTGTTCCACCAGGCCGCCGTCGGAGCGGCGGGCGTTGCGCATCGCGTTGACCGTCACCGCGGTCAGCAGGGCCGCGGTAAGTCCGACACCGTCGCCGTTGAGCACGGTGACGGTGAGCCGATTGTCGTCCAGGGACCAGTCGAAGTGGTCACCGCCCACCGTGTACGCGGGTTCCATCTGCCCCGCCAGCTGGAACGAGCCGTGGCTGACGCTGCGGCCCGGCAGCAGTTCCCACTGCAACTCGGCGGCCATGCTCAGCCGCTCCTGCCGCCGGGCCCGCCGGTAGCGGTCGGTCTCCCGGTCGGCCGCGCGCAGCGCCAGAGCCACCTCGCCGGCGATGTCCGCCGCCCGCCGGACGACCGTCTCCGCCGGCGCCTCGGGCAACTCGACCATGAGCACGCCCAGCCGCTCACCCCACACCGACAGCGGCAGGTAGAGCCGGCACCGGCCGTCCTCGGCGAGGTCCCGGACGGGTTGCTGGCTGCTGAAGCAACGCTGCAGCACACCCGGTACGGCCTCAGCACCGGCGGACGGCTGCCGCGAGTCGAGCACCGGCCACAGCCCACTGCTCCGGTAGTCGGCGACGAACACGGCGGTGCCCGACGCACCCAGGACGGACCGGATGGCCCGGTCGGCGGCCTCGACCACCCGGTCGGGCGGGGCCTCGCGCAGGGCGCGGGAAACCCCGGTGGGTGGATCCGCCATGACCATCCTCCGAAATACTTGCTCTGGGGCAAGCATCATACGGAGGCGAGTCCAACCATGGTCACCCGGCCGACCGCACCGCCACCGCGCCGTGGAAGGCGTCCGGCACCTGCGCCGGCGGCCCGTCCGGCCGCCACTCGGTCACCGGCACCACGCCCTCCGCCGTGGGCGTCCACCGGCCGAGCAACGGGCCGAACGACGCCGGCGCCCGCATCCGGAACGCCGGACCCATCATGGCCAGCGCCTCGGGATGGCCGGCCAGTTCCTCGGTGTCGAAATCGATCGCCAGGTGACTGCCCGGCGCCACCGCCGCGTACAGCTCGTCGAGGGTGCGGGCGAGGGTCTCGTCGTCGAGGAAGGCGGCGAGACCGAGGAACACCACCCCCACCGGGCGCCGACCCCAACCCGGCACGAAACGGTGCAGCAACGCCGGGTCCAGCGTGCCGATGTCAGTCGCGTCGCCGAAGCCGTAGCCCGCCCGGTCGCTGCCGGCCAGGATGCGCTGTCCAAGGCGGATGGTCACCGGATCCACGTCGGTGTAGAGCACCGTCGCCTCGGGGACGGCCTCGTGCACGTTGCCCATGGTCGGCACCCCGGCGCCGAAGACCAGGAAACTGTCCACACCGGTGGCGGCGATCCCGCGTACCGCCCGGCCGAGGAAGGCACGCAGCGCCCGGAACACCGGCGCGCACGGCCCGTACGCCTGCTCGAAGGCGCGGGCCGCGGCCACGTCGACAGGGTAGTGGTGCTCCCCGCCGAGCCAGAAGTCGATCATCCGTGCGGTGCTCGGCTGGTCGGGCTCCACCATCGACGACGCTCCCTCCCCCAGGCGGTCGTCGTCAGCGTACCGACACCAGGCCGCTCGCCGGTATCGCCCCGCTGGTCAGCGTCGGCCGCGATACTGACCGAGATCGTGGCCCCACAGCCGGGAGGTGGACGGTGAACTCGGCCAACGGCGCGGCGGTGGTGGTCGGCGTGGACGGCTCCGAGTCGGCGCTCACCGCGGTACGGCTCGCCGCCGCGGAGGCGGCCCGGCGGCACCGGCCGCTGCGGGTGGTGCACGCCTTCATCTGGCCGATGCTGCACTCCCCGATCACGCCGGCCACCGACGGCCCACCCGGCGGAGGGCTACGGGAACAGGCCGAGCGCCTGGTCACCGCGGCGGTCGACGAGGCCGCGGCGACCGCGCCGGGGCTGCGCATCACCGGCGAGATCATCGACGGTGAGCCGGCCGCGGTGCTGCTCGGCGAGGCGCCCACCGCCGCGCTGGTGGTGCTCGGCGACCAGGGACAGGGCGGGCTCACCGCGCTGGTGGTCGGCTCGGTCGCGGTGCAGGTGACCGCGCACGCCGACTGCCCCGTGCTGGTGGCCCGCGGCACGCCGCGCACCGACGGGCCGGTGGTGGTCGGGGTGGACGGCTCGGCGCTGTCCCAGCGGGCCGTCGAGTTCGCCGTGCAGACCGCCGCCCTGCGCGGCGCCGAGGTCGTCGCGGCGCACGCCTACCGGCATCCGGCCTCCACCGGCCCCGGCGACATGCAACCCCTGGTGTACGACGAGTCGGAGCTGCGGGCCGACGAGGAACGCACGGTCGCCGAGGCGGTCGCCGGGCTGGCCGAGCGGTACCCGGAGGTGTCGATCACCCGGGAATCGGTACGCGGTCGCGCCCCGCACGTGCTCACCGACGCCTCCCGCCGGGCGCAACTGCTGGTGGTGGGGGGTCAGGGGCGCGGCGAGCTGACCGGGTTGCTGCTGGGGTCGGTGAGTCGGTCGGTGCTGCACCACAGCCACTGTCCGGTCGCGGTGGTCCGCACGCCACGGTAGGCGGCCGACGGTTGGCGGCGGTCCAGGCGGGTAGACGGGCCGCGTACGCCACCGGCGACGACCAGAGGAGACAGCGATGCCAGGACCACGGCCGGGCAGCAACGCCTACGACAAGCAGCGCGCCCGTATCCGCAACGCGATCGACGACTCCGGTCGGCACACACCGGACCAGCAGGCCAACGAGACCGCCAACCGGATCCTTCAGGAGGACCGGGGTCAGCGCGGCATCGTCCGGGGCGAACGAACGTACGGCCCGAAGGGCAACCGCGAACCGGGCGACCCGAAGAAGTGAGGGGCACCGCGCTGGCCGACGGGCTCATCGCCGGGGCGGTGGGCACCATGGCCCTCAACGCCGTGACCTACCTGGACATCGTGGCCCGGGCCCGCCCGGCCAGCCAGACCCCGGAGGAGAGCGCCGGACGGGTGGCCGGCGCGGCGCACGTCAACCTTGGCGCGCCCGAACAGGCCACGAACCGCCGCTCCGGCCTCGGCGCGCTGATGGGCTACGGCCTCGGCGTGGCCGCGGCGGTCGGCTTCGCCGTACTGGTCCGTGGCCGGCGGCAGCCGATGCTGCGGGCCGCCGCGCTGCTCGGCGGAGGCGCGATGACGCTCTCCGACGGGTCCCTGACGCTGCTCGGCGTCACCGATCCGCGGCAGTGGCGACGCGCCGACTGGGTCGCCGACCTCGTTCCGCACCTCGCGTACGGACTGACGGCCGCAGCCACCTGGAACCGGCTGCGGCCGTCAGGGTCGAGCAAACGCCGTTAACGGCGGTCGCTGTCGTCCTCGGCCACCGGCTGTGCGGCCGGGCCGTACGGCGACACCTGCCCGTGCGGCACCGGACGCCCGGTGTCCCCGGACGACGAGCCGGCGTTGCGCGGATGGCCAGCCGGGCCCGGACCCTTGTTGTCCTGGCTCGTGCCGCCCTGCGCGTTGCGCCGGAACTCCTGCTGCTGCGGGTTCGTCACGGTCGTCTCCCTTCGCCGGTGGCGGGACGCGGAGACCGCGTCCACCGGCGGCTTACCCGCCGCCGTCGCCGGCATTCCGCGACGGCGACCCCTGCGGCTGCCTAGCCCGGCGCGAGACGGGTACACCGCGACGATGGGCGACCAACGGGATATGGCGCAGGTCCTGCTGACCCGTCGCACGTACGCCGAGGAGGCGGGGATCGCGCTCGCCGACCGGCCGGCACCCCTGTACCAGCTGCTGGTGCTCGTCACCCTGCTGAGCACCCGGATCAGGGCGCAGGTGGGGGTGGCCGCGGCCCGGGAACTCTTCGCCGCCGGCTACCGCACCCCACAGGCGATGGAGGCGGCGAGCTGGCAGCAGCGGGTCCACGCGCTCGGCCGGGGCCACTACCGCCGCTACGACGAGCGGACCGCGACCATGCTCGGCACCGGTGCCCGGCTCTGCCTGGACCGGTGGCACGGTGACCTGCGGCGGCTGCACCGGGAGGCGGCCGGCGACCCGGCCACGCTGCGCCGGCTGCTCATCGAGTTCCCCGGCATCGGGCCCACCGGCGCGGACATCTTCCTGCGCGAGGTGCAGACGGTGTGGCCGGAACTGCGCCCGTACGTCGACCGCCGGGCGGTCGCCGGGGCGAAACGGCTCGGCCTGCCCGCCACGACCGACCGGCTGGCCGGGCTGGTCGACGAGGTCGACTTCGGCCGGCTGGCCTCGGCGCTGGTGCGGGTGGCGCTCGGCGAGGAGTCCGCGGGGCAGATCAGCCGCAGCGCCGCCGCCCGCTGACCGGCTGTCACTTCGCCGCGTCGCCGCCCGGCTTGGTCAGGTGCCACACCAGCAGTGCCGCGAGCAGCGCCAGCACCACCAGCCCGCCGGAGATCCCGCGCCCCTCCTCGGACGATCGGCCGGTGGTGCCGAAGTAGATCACGGCGAGGCCGGCCAGTACCGCGACGAACTTCCGGATGCCTCGGTCCCTCACCGCTCGCACGTTACGGACCCCGCCGCCGCGCTGCCGGTTTTGGGGGGTGTTGTCCCCCGACCGGGCGAGCCGTCAGTCGGACTCCAGGTCGTCGAGGGAAATCTTGTGGGTCATCAGCCAGCGGGCCAGCGCCGACATGCCGAACAGCCACAGCGGCGCCGACTCGGTGGTGCCGTTGGTGGCGAAGATGGCGAACCGCAGATCCGGCGCGCGGTACGCCTCGATCCGCCACTGGTGCTGCCTGTCCCGCCAGACCGCGGATGGGTCCATGGCGTCACGGTAGGCGCCCGGACCCGCCGCCTACCAGCGGATGGACTCAACCGGGCACCAGGAAACCGCCGAGCAGCGCCCGCGCTCCGGCCAGGACCAGCGACAACGCGATGCCGCCGAACACCAGGCAGCCGAAGCCCAGCCACCCGGACCGGTCGCCCCGCCCCTGCCATTCCGGATGGCCGACGAACCGCCGCTCTCGGAACCAGAACATCAGCACGCCGAGCCCGAGGGGCAGCAGGCCGATCCAGAACCAGAACCAGCGCGTCCCCGCGGCCGGCACCGGCCCGCCGACCACCATCGCCAGCCACACCAGGCCGATCACGGCCGCGGCCAGCACGGCCGCCTGCGACAACCGGTACGCCAGCCCCTGCTCACCACCCCAGGTGACGCCGCGCAGGGAAACCCACTCGTAGTCGAGGGCCGACCCCGGGTAGGTCACGCCCGCGTCGTCGAAGCCGACCTCGTCAGCGTCGGGCACACTCTCGTCGGAATCATCGTCGAATACGGTGTCGAAATCGGGGCCGGGGCCGACGAATGGGCCGATGTCGGCGTAGCGGACCTGGCCGTTCTGCAGCGTCCAGACCGCCAACCAGCCCGTCTGGCTGACCCGGGGCGGTGTCCGGGCGCCCCAGAACGAAGGCCACTCGTCGGTCCAGCCGTCGGCGCGTTGGGCCGTCACCACCCGGCCGGCGGCGGCATCACGCTCCAACTGCTCGGCGGGCACCTCCCGGGGCGCCGACCACCAGGCCAGCCCGGCCCAGACCAGCCACAGCAGCGGCAGGCCCCAGCGCAGCCCCAGCAACACCACCGCGCGACCGACCGCCGACCGAACGGGGCTGTGATCATGGCGTCATCGTGGCAACCGCCGGCAACCCGCCCGCCGCCGGAACCACCATCCGGGCGTCGTCGGGCAGCCGGCGGGTCATCCCCTCCCGGTCCAGCAGCTCCAGCAACGGCACCGCCACCCGGCGGGTGGTGTCCAGGGCCTGCCGGGCGGCGCTGAGCGTGAACGGCTGCGGCAACTCGGCCAACACCCGCACCGCCTGCCGCGGCGCGCCGGGCAGCAGCAGCACGTTGCCGGTCAGCCGCAGCAGAGCACCGGCGCGTACCGCCGCGCCGATCTCCCGGGCACCGAGCCCGACGGCGGCGAGCCGGTCGGCGTCGGGGGCGCGGAACGGGTGTACCGCGTAGTCGGCGCCGACCAGGGCCAGCGCGCGGGCCACCGGCTCGGGAAGCCGCGCCACCCCGGCGACGCCGACCCGACCGGCGACCAACGCCAGCGGCGGCCGGACCAGGGCCTCGACCAGCGCCCGGTCGGGCAGGCCGAGGCGGTGACGCAACACCTCGACCGGGGCACCCGGCTCCAGCGGGTGCTCCCGGGCGTGGCCGGCCACCGCATCGGCGAGCCGGTCACCCAGCTGCCGCCAGTGCTCCGGGTCGGCCAGCCAGTCCCCGGCCACCGGCACGGCGGTCACCGGCACGCCCGCGCGGACCAGGTCACCGGCCCGGACCAGCCCCCTGCGGCGCAGCTCGCCGGCCAGATCGGGGCGGCCGTCCAGGGTGGCCAGCACGGCCGCCCGGGCCGCCGCGGCGCCCCGGCGTCGCAACTGTGGCGGCAGCACGTCCAGCACGGTGACCCCGCCGGCGACGTGGTGGCGGCCCGGATCACGCAGCAGCGCCCGGTCACCCACCAGCAGCGGCAGCGGGCGGCCCAGCCGCAGCCGGGCGGTGTCCCGGCCCAGCGGGCGGACCCGCACCGGCACCGCGGCCGAGCCGACGTGCAGGGTGAGCGTGGCCGGCAGGTCGGCCACCGGGTCACCGGCCAGCCGCACGTCGACCAGGTCGGTCGCCCGGAACCGGCCCGGGGTGAGCAGCGCGTCGCCGCGGGCGACCCGGTCGCGGGCCACCCCGCGCAGGTTGACCGCCACCCGGGCGACCGGCCCGACCTCGCCGCACGCCGCGCCGAGAGAGTGCAGACCCCGGACCCGGACCGGCTCGCCGGTGCCGGCCAGCTCCAGTTCGTCGCCGACGCGCAGCCGGCCGGCGCCGAGGGTGCCGGTGACCACCGTGCCGCTGCCGCGCACCGTGAAGCTGCGGTCGACCCAGAGCCGGACCGGGGCGTCGGCCGTCGGGGCGGGCAGCCGGGCGGCCAGCCGGTCCAGCGCGTCGCGCAACTCGGGCAGGCCGGTGCCGGTGACCGCGCTGACCGCCACCGCCTCCACCAGGCCCAGCGAGGTCGCCGCCAGCTCCGCCCGGGCCCGCTCCAGCGCGGGCCGCGGGTCGGCCAGGTCCGCGCGGGTCACCACCAGCAGGCCGTACGCCACCCTGAGCGCGTCCAGCGCGGCAAGGTGCTCGGCTGACTGCGGCATCCAGCCCTCGTCGGCCGCGACCACCACCACCGCGGCCGGCACCGGGCCGACGCCGGCGAGCATGTTCGGCACGAACCGTTCGTGTCCCGGCACGTCGACGAACGCGACGGTGCCGCCGGACGGCAGCGCCGTCCAGGCGAACCCGAGGTCGATGGTCATGCCGCGGCGGCGTTCCTCCGCCCACCGGTCGGGTTCCATCCCGGTCAGCGCCCGCACCAGCGTGGACTTGCCGTGGTCGACGTGCCCGGCGGTGGCCACCACGAGCATGCTCAGTCGTCCCCCGGAACGGCCAGCACGGCGGCGCGGACCTCGGCGTCGGCGTGCTCCGGCACGCACCGCAGGTCCAGCAGCAGCCGGCCGCGAGCGACCCGGCCGAGCACCGGCGGGTCACCGGTGCGCAGCGCAGCGGCGTACCGCTCGGGCAGGCTCAGGGCCCACGAATCCAGCTCCACGCCGGGGGCACCGCCGCCACCGACCACGGCGACGGCCGGCACCACCTCGATCTTGCGGCCGTCGGCGGCCAGGGCGTCGCGCAGCCGTTCGGTCCGGCCGCGCAGCGCCGCCGCGTCGACGTGCAGGGCCGTACGGGTGGGGGTGGCCGGGTCGCCGAGGGTGGCCGCGAGGGCGGCCAGGGTCAGCTTGTCCACCCGCAACGCCCGCGCGAGGGGGTGCCGGCGCAGCCGCTCGACCAGCTCGGCGGTGCCGAGCAGCAGCCCGGCCTGCGGGCCGCCGAGCAACTTGTCGCCGCTGGCGGTGACCAGAGCCGCCCCGGCGCGCAGGGTGCTGGCGGCGTCCGGCTCGTCGGGCAGCAGCGGGTCGGGGGCGAGCAGCCCGGAGCCGATGTCGGCGACCACGGGCACGCCGAGGTCGGCCAGCCGCCGCACCGGCACCGCGGAGGTGAAGCCGGTGACCCGGAAGTTGGACGGGTGCACCTTGAGCAGGAAACCGGTGCGGGGACCGATCGCAGCGGCGTAGTCGGCGACGGTGGTCCGGTTGGTGGTGCCCACCTCCCGCAGCCGGGCGCCGGTGCTGGCCAGCAGGTCGGGCAGCCGGAAGCCGTCGCCGATCTCCACCAGTTCACCCCGGCTGACCACGATCTCCGCGTCGGCGGCGAGCGCGGTGGCCGCGAGGACCAGGGCGGCGGCACCGTTGTTCACCACGTGCACCGCCTCGGCGGAGGGGACGGCGGCGGCGAGGGCGTCCAGGGCGTCGCGTCCGCGCCGGGCCCGCCGCCCGGTGCCCAGGTCCAGTTCGACGTCGGTGTGCCCGGCGGCGGCGACCACGGCGGCCACCGCGGCGTCGGAGAGGGCGGCCCGGCCGAGGTTGGTGTGCAGCAGCACCCCGGTCGCGTTCAGCACGGCCCGCGGCGCGGCCGGCGGCAACGCGGCCAGCGCGGCGTCGGGTACCTCTTCGGGGTCGATCTCGCCGCGGCGGGCCCGGTCCTGGGCCTGCCGGACGGCGGCCTTGACGCGGTCCCGGCCGATGCGGGCGGCGGCCGCGCCCAGCCGCGGCTCCGCCAGCAGCGCGTCGGTGCGCGGCACCCGGCGCCGCGGGTCGGCGCGGCCGTCACCCATCGCGTCAACTCCTCGCAGCCTGGCGGAGACGGACGGGAATCGAACCCGCCTGGCCCGGGTCCCGGACCACACCGGTTTTGAAGACCGGGAGGGGCACCAGCCGCCTGAACGCCTCCACCGAGCATTGGATCACAGCCTGGACGTGGGGGTGCGTCGAGGCTGCCGGTGACTACCGGTCCGGTTCGGCGGCCTCGGCGGCGCGGCGCTGGGCAAGGCGCTCCCGCTGCGGCAGCACCGTGTACTTCGGATCCCGGGCCGAGGCGACGCCGGCCCGGAAGACCCCGAACCGGGTGGCCACCGACGCGGCCAGCAACGCGGCGCCGGAGATCGCCGACACGACCCGGTTGCGGCCCCCCAGCAGCGCGCCGGCCACACCGGCGACGGTCAACGCCCGCCCGGCGTGCAGCAACCGGCCGGCGCGACCGGTCCGGTACGGCTCGCCGACCAGGCCGAGGCGGTTCTCCACCTGGTGCGCGCCGAACAGCTCCAGGGCGGCACCGGCCACCGCCATCCGCCGCGCCGGACCGGCCTGCGCCGGCGGCACGGCGAGCAGCCCCACCCCGGCGCCGCTGGCCAGGGCGCTGCCCGCGAAGACGAACGGCAGATAGGGGTACGCCTCGTGCCAGGACGGCACCGCCGTGTCGGCCAGCAGCACCGCCGTGTACGTGCCCAGGGCCGGCGCGGTCGCCGCAGCGGCCAGCCCGGCGGCCTGCCCCACCGGCGGCAACACCCGGCGGACCAGCCCGAGCGGGCCCCGCTCGGGCAGCCACCGTGCCGCCTCGGCGATGGCGGCGATCCCGGCGGCAGGGCCGTACGCGGTGAGGATCCAGGTGCCCACCGACATCGGTGAGGTCGGCTTCGCCACCCGCAGCATGTGGTGGAACCGTTCCGGCCGGCCCAGGTCCTTGACCAGCAGGACGCCGCTGGCGGTGACGGCGGCCAGCGCGGCGACCCGACCGGCGCGACGCACCGCGGGTCGGCCGGTGACCTGCCCGCCCGCTGCGAGCAGCGAGGAGCCGGCGGCCAGCCCACCGGTGAACAGGTACGCGGCGATCTCCCAGGTCCACACCGGCGGCTTGAGGACCGGCCGCCCGTAGTACGAGGTGAACTCCGCCCGCGGCACGGCGAGCTCCTCGCCTCCCCGGCCTGCTCGGCCGCCGCGCCGCCCGGCCGCTGCCGGCGAGCCGCCGCCGTGGCGACCACGCATCGCCGGCCGCCCGATCGCATCGCCGGCTCCAGACCCGGCCGCATCGCCGGTGCCCGGCGGCGGTGGCGGGTCGGCCGGCCAGAGGCGGTCGCGGAAGCGGCGGAACTTGTCGCCGACGGCCGGTCGGTCCGGGTTCACCGCTTACCTCCGAGGAACGCGGCCGCCGCCGCGGCGGTCATGGCCAGCGCAGCCAACCCCGCCCGCCGCCACATCTTCGGCAGGTCGCGGGTGGTGACCTGCGGGTCCGGCGGCAGGCCGTAGACCTCGGGCTCGTCGAGCAGCAGGAAGAACGCGCCGTCGCCGCCGACCCCGTCGTCCGGGTCGTGGCCGTACAGCCGCGCCTCGGGCATCCCCCGCTCGTGCAGCGTGGCCACCCGGGCGGCGGCCCGCTCACGCAGCTCGTCCAGCGGGCCGTACTGGATGGACTCGGTCGGGCAGGCCTGCGCGCAGGCCGGGGTCAGACCCGCGCCGATCCGGTCGTAGCACAGCGTGCACTTCCAGGCCCGGCCGTCGCCGGCCCGCCGGTCGATGACCCCGTACGGGCAGGCCGACACGCAGTAGCCGCAGCCGTTGCAGATGTCCTCCTGCACCACGACGGTGCCGAACTCGGTGCGGAACAACGCCCCGGTCGGGCAGACGTCCAGACAGCCGGCCTGGGTGCAGTGCTTGCACACGTCGGACATCATCAGCCAGCGGAAGTCGCTGCGCCCGTCGGCGCTGCCGGTACGTCCGGGCGGCCCGGCGGCGGGCATGCCGAGGAACTCGGTCGACCCGGCGGCGGTGGAGCTCGACCCGGCCGTGCCCAGGCCGGCGGTCGGGGCCGGCGCCGGCGAGCCGGCCGCCGCGGGTCGGGGCTGCTCGACGAACGCCACGTGCCGCCACGAGTTCGCGGTCAGCGCGCCGGTGTTGTCGTAGGACATGCCGAGCAGATCCAGCCCG
Source organism: Micromonospora craterilacus (assembly GCF_003236315.1). Lineage (GTDB taxonomy): Bacteria > Actinomycetota > Actinomycetes > Mycobacteriales > Micromonosporaceae > Micromonospora > Micromonospora craterilacus. The sequence goes on along the minus strand of NZ_POTY01000064.1, from coordinate 4,142 downwards.
GCGGACGGCACGCCGTTCCACTCCTTGCAGGCCACCTCGCACGCCTTGCAGCCGATGCAGACGCTGGTGTCGGTGAAGAAGCCCATCCTCGGCGGCGCGTCGACCCAGCCCGCCTCCGCTGCCGGATCCCCGACGGGAGCGAGGGCTGGCGGCGTCGCGTGCCGGCCGTCCGGATCGCCTGTCACCCGTTCCCCTCTCCGTCGCCGCCCGGCCCGCCGGGCTCGACCCGCACACCCGGGGTGACCGCCGGCGGGACGGTGCCGGGCACGATGCCGGCCCGGGCGCGGTAATCCTCCACCAGGTCGCGCAGCGCCGCCCCGGTGGGCCGGCGGCCCGGACGGACGTCACAGGTCCCGATCTTGCTCTCCTGGATCAGCACGTTCGGATCGAGGGTGATGCCGAACAGGTCGTTGGCCGAGTCGCCGGTGACCAGCCCCTCGAACCCGAAGTGGTACGGCAGCCACAGCTGGTGGATCACCCGGCCGTCCACCCGCAACGGGACGAGCCGGTCGGTGACCAGCACCTTCGCCTCGATCACCGCCCGGGCGCTGACCAGATGCGCCCAGCCGAGATGGTTCAGCCCGGCCACCGCGGCCAGCTCCGGCGACACCTCGACGAACATCTCGGGTTGCAGCTCGGCCAGCGGCGCCACGGTACGGCTCATCCCGCCGGCGGTGTGGTGCTCGGTGAGGCGGCTGACCGTGAACACGTACGGGAAGACCTGACTGTGCTCCTGCGGTGGACTCGGGTTCGTCGGGTTGACCGGGTGCGCATACATCTTGCGGGTCGGGTTGGCCTGCTGGGCGTAGAGCGGGTTGCGCATCGGCGACTCGGCCGGCTCGTAGTGGGTCGGCAGCGGGCCGTCGAGCACCCCGCTGGGCGCGTACAGCCAGCCCTTGCCGTCGGCCTGCATGACGAACGGGTCGTCGCCGGCCAGGCCGGCCGGACCGGTGGCACCCGCCGGCGGGCGGTACGACGGCGGCTTCGTCACCTCGAAGTCCGGCACGTCGTGGCCGGTCCAGCGCGCCGACTCCGCGTCCCACCACACGTACCGTTTGCGCTCGCTCCACGGCCGCCCCTGCGGGTCGGCGGAGGCACGGTTGTACAGCATCCGCCGGTTCGCCGGCCACGCCCAGCCCCACTCGGCGGCCACCCAGTCCTGTTCGGGCCCGGGGCGGCGCCGGGCCGCCTGGTTGACGCCGTCGGCGTACACGCCGGTGTAGATCCAGCAGCCGACGGCGGTCGTACCGTCGGCGCGGGCCTCGGTGAACGCGGACAGCGGGCGGCCGGTGGCGGTGTCGTACCCGTTGATCTCGCGCAGCACCGCCTCGGCGTCGGGCTCCGCGTACCGACCGTGCGTGGGATAGTCCCAGGTCAGGTCCAGCAGCGCCCGGTCGCGTGGCAACGGCGAGTCGGCCAGCTTCTCCCGCAGCTTACGCCCGAGGTGGTAGAAGAACCACAGCTCGGAACGCGCGTCGGCGGGCGGGTCGACGGCCTTTTCCCGCCACTGCAACAGCCGCTGGGTCTGGGTGAACGTGCCCTCCTTCTCCACATGCGAGGCGGCGGGGAGGAAGAACACCTCGGTACGGCACTGCTCCGGCACGATCTCGCCGGTCGCGACCTCCGGGCCGCGCTGCCAGAACGTGGCGCTCTCGATCATGAACAGGTCCCGGACCACCAGCCAGTCCAGGTTGGCCATGCCCAGCCGCTGCGCCCGGCCGTGCGCCGAGCCGACCGCCGGGTTCTGGCCGAGCAGGAAGTAGCCCCTGATCTTGCCGTCGATCATGTCGAGCACCTGCCGATAGGTGCCGTGGTCACCGGTCAGCCGCGGCAGGTAGCCGTAGCAGAAGTCGTTCTCCGGCGTCGCCGCGTCCCCCCAGTACGCCTTCAGCAGGCTGGTCGCGTAGGCGCGGGCGTTGCCCCAGAAGCCCTTCTGGCCCGGATGGCGGATGTGGCTCACCCAGGCCTCGAAGGTGGGGTGCCGGGCGTGGTGCGGCATCGGCAGATAGCCGGGCAGCAGGTTGAACAGGGTCGGGATGTCGGTGGAACCCTGGATGCTGGCGTGCCCGCGCAGCGCCAGCACCCCGCCACCCGGGCGGCCGATGTTGCCCAGCAGCAGCTGGATGATCGCCCCGGTTCGGATGTACTGCACCCCGACCGTGTGCTGGGTCCAGCCCACCGAGTAGATCAGGCAGCCGGTGCGCTCCCGACCAGAGTTCTCCGTCCAAGCGCGGGCCAGCTCCAGGAACCTCTCCTGCGGCAGGCCGCAGACCCGCTCCACCATCTCCGGGGTGTAACGGGCGAAGTGCCGCTTGAGGATCTGGTAGACGCAGCGCGGATGTTGCAGCGTCTCGTCCCGGTCGACCTGGCCGGCCACCGGGGCGCCGTGCGACTCGTGGTGCATGCCGGCCGCGGTCTCCCGCTCGGCGGCCGTGCGCCCGCTGCCGGAGTCCCGCTCGTGGCCGGCGTACTGCCAGCTGTCCTGCACGTAGCTGTTGGTCGCCGGGTCGAAGCCGGAGAAGAGGCCGTCGGCGTCCTCGGCGTCGACGAAGTCGTCGCTGACGATCGTCGCCGCGTTCGTGTACGCCAGCACGTACTCCCGGAAGTCCAACTCGTTGGCGAGAATGTAGTTGACCACCCCGCCGAGCAGCGCAATGTCCGTGCCCGCCCGGATCGGCAGGTACGCGTCAGCCACCGCACTGGTACGCGTGAACCGCGGGTCGACGTGGAACACCTTCGCCCCACGCCGCTTCGCCTCCATCACCCACTGGAAGCCCACCGGGTGGGCCTCGGCCATGTTCGAGCCCTGGATGACGATAACGTCAGCGTTGGCCACATCCTGTTGGAAAACCGTCGCGCCACCGCGACCGAAGCTGGCCCCCAGACCGGGGACGGTGGCGGAGTGTCAAATACGGGCCTGGTTCTCGATCTGGAGCGCCCCCATCGCGGTGAACAATTTCTTGATGAGGTAGTTCTCCTCGTTGTCGAGGGTCGCCCCGCCCAGGCTCGATATGCCCAGCGTGCGGTGCAGCGGCCGCCCCTCGGCGTCGACGTCCTCCCAGGTCTCGGCCCGTGCGGCCAGCACCCGGTCGGCGATCATGTCCAGCGCGGTGTCGAGGTCCAGGTCCTCCCAATCGGTGCCGTACGGCCGGCGGTAGCGCACCTTCGTCTGCCGCAGCGGGCTGGTGACCAGACTCTTGCTGGCCGACCCCTTCGGGCAAAGCCGGCCGCGGGAGATCGGGCTGTCCGGGTCGCCCTCGATCTGGGTGACCCGGTTGTCGGTCACGAAGACCCGCTGCCCGCAGCCGACCGCACAGTACGGGCAGACCGAACGGGCCACCCGGTCGGCGTCCTGAGTCCGGGCGGTGAGCCCGGCCGTGCGGGCGGACTGCGCCGCCGCGCCCCGGCCCAGCGGGTCGGTGCCGGTGAGCTGCCGGTACACCGGCCAGCCCAGGAGCACGTCCCGCAGACCCACGTTCGACACACCTCCCGACCCGGCGCTATCCGTCTCGACCTTAGGGCAGCAGCCCCGAGTCGGCGAGCCCGCTCGGCAGAACCAGCCGGGTAGGCGGACGCACCTGGCAGAACCGGCCGAGTCGGCGGACCTGCCTCGCAGGACCGGCCGGGTCAGCGGACCCGTCTGGCAGAACCGGCCCGGTAGGCGGATCCGCCTGGCAGAACCGGCCGGGTCGGCGAGCCCGCGGCAGGTCACCGGCAGGCTGGTGGGCTGCTCGGCGGCTGGCAGGACCACGCAGGGGGCGGCGCCCGGCCCGGGTACGACGCCGCCCCCAGGCCCTGTCGGGCCCGGGGGCGGCGGTGGGTGTCGGTGTGCAGGTCGCCTCTCGGCGAGTGGCGCGACGCGGCTCCAGCCGGACGGTATTCCGCGAAGGCAATATAGGTGAGGCCCGGGGACACTGGATCACACCGACGCTCGGTACAACCGACCCACCACCACTATTGTTCCCGCCCCCGCTGCAAGGAAACGGCCCCTTCTCCACGCCTGCCGCGGCGCAGAGGAGGCCCCTCGTTGAAGGCCGGGTGGTGAGTGCCGGGTGGGAGCGTGGTCGCGTCCGCGCGGGAGACCCCGGCCACGCTCGGAGCCAGCCCCGCCCGGGGTTGCCGCCTATGCGGTGGACTCACCG